>NZ_JBIAQQ010000003.1:444348-466804 GCF_042889165.1 Streptomyces sp. NPDC002669
CCCCACACCCACCCCCCCCCCCCCCCCCCCCCCCCGCCCCCCCCCCCCCCCCCCCCGCCGCGCCCCCCGCCCGGCGCGCCCCCCGCCCGCCCCGCCCCGCCCCCCCCCCCCCCCCGCCCTTCGTGTACGTACGCTTTCGGCAGTGCCGGTGCCCCGGGCGCGCGTCCCGGGTCCTCCCCGGCGCCGGACGCCCGCGGGACCGCCCCGGGTGCCCCGGACCGCTTCGGACGGGATGCCCCGGATGCCGTCGGACACCTCGGACGCCCCTGATGCCCCTGACGCCTCAGATACGGACCTGGACGGCGCGGGCCAGCCGGTCGTGCAGCCCGCGGCCGTCGCGGTCCCACACCAGGGCCGGGATCACCAGGCACAGCAGCACGCTGCGGACCACGGCCCACCCGAACGACAGCCGGCCGCCGTTCTCCGCGATGACCCTGATGCCCAGGATGCGCTTGCCGGGGGTGCAGCCGATGGTCCCGACGGTGAGCACGCTCAGTACGAGGAAGATGCCCAGGGCCCAGTTTCCGGCCGCCTGCTGGTCACCGCGAGCGAACAGCCCGTATGCGATCAGCATGCACAGGGCCCAGTCGATGAAGATCGCGCCGAAGCGCCGGCCGAGCGGCGCGACGGAGCCCGGCCCCTGCTCGGGCAGGCCCAGCCGTTTGCCCCGGTGGCCGAAGTCGGCCCCCATCTCCTCGGCGGCCGCGCGCGGCCCGGAGAGCCACGATCCGATTGCTTGCCTGTTGTCCACCCGAACACGGTACTGCGCCCGTCCTCTCCCCCCGCCCGGCGGGTGCCGCGCAGGGCCCGGAGCAGCCGGGGAAGGGCCGGGGGAACAGCGGGAGGAACAGGGGGCGGAACGGCCGGGGCGACGCCTTCATCACCGGCCATGAGGCTCCGGTCACACCCGGCCCGGTTAACTTCTGCGAAACAAATGGGTCATGCTTGAGAAATCCGGTCTGCCTATGGTCAGGTCCAGCGTGTGCCACCGCACCGGCCTCACCACGAGCTGCAACCCCGTCCCTCCCGGGCCGGGAGTAGGAGGAGTTGGATGTTCCAGAACGCCGACGACGCGAAGAAGTACATCGCCGAAAATGACGTCAAGTTCGTCGACGTCCGGTTCTGTGACCTGCCCGGTGTGATGCAGCACGTCACCGTCCCGGCGGCGACCTTCGAACCGAACGAAGAGCTTGCCTTCGACGGCTCGTCGATCCGCGGTTTCCAGGCCATCCACGAGTCCGACATGTCGCTGCGCGCGGACCTGTCGACCGCCCGTGTCGACCCCTTCCGCCGCGACAAGACCCTCAACATCAACTTCTTCATCCACGACCCGATCACCGGCGAGCAGTACAGCCGTGACCCGCGGAACGTGGCCAAGAAGGCCGAGGCGTACCTCGCCTCCACCGGTATCGCCGACACCGCGTACTTCGGTCCCGAGGCGGAGTTCTACGTCTTCGACAGCGTCCGCTTCCAGACGTCGGCGAACGAGAGCTTCTACCACATCGACTCCGAGGCCGGCGCCTGGAACACCGGTGCGCTCGAGGACAACCGCGGCTACAAGGTCCGCTACAAGGGCGGTTACTTCCCGGTCCCGCCGGTCGACCACTTCGCCGACCTGCGCGCCGAGATGTCCCTGGAGCTGGAGAAGAGCGGCCTCCAGATCGAGCGCCAGCACCACGAGGTCGGCACCGCCGGCCAGGCCGAGATCAACTACAAGTTCAACACGCTGCTCGCCGCCGCCGACGACCTGATGCTCTTCAAGTACATCGTGAAGAACGTCGCCTGGCGCAACGGCAAGACCGCGACCTTCATGCCGAAGCCGATCTTCGGCGACAACGGCTCGGGCATGCACGTCCACCAGTCCCTGTGGTCCGGCGGCACCCCGCTGTTCTACGACGAGCAGGGCTACGCGGGCCTCTCGGACACCGCCCGCTACTACATCGGCGGCATCCTCAAGCACGCCCCGTCGCTGCTGGCGTTCACCAACCCGACGGTGAACTCCTACCACCGCCTGGTCCCGGGCTTCGAGGCCCCGGTCAACATGGTGTACTCGCAGCGCAACCGCTCCGCCGCGATGCGCATCCCGATCACGGGCTCCAACCCGAAGGCCAAGCGCGTCGAGTTCCGCGCCCCGGACCCGTCGTCCAACCCCTACCTCGCCTTCTCCGCGCTGCTGATGGCGGGCCTGGACGGCATCAAGAACAAGACCGAGCCCGCGGAGCCGATCGACAAGGACCTCTACGAGCTGGCTCCCGAGGAGCACGCGAACGTCCAGCAGGTCCCGACCTCCCTCCCGGCCGTCCTGGAGGCGCTGGAGGCGGACAACGAGTACCTCCAGGCCGGCGGCGTCTTCACGTCCGACCTGATCGAGACGTGGATCGACTACAAGCGCACCAACGAGATCGCCCCGATCCAGCTGCGCCCGCACCCGCACGAGTTCGAGCTGTACTTCGACCTCTAGGCCGCGGCGTCGGGCGATCCGGCAACGGACACACCGCAGAGCACAGCTCCAGGGGCCCTCATCGGGAAACCGATGAGGGCCCCTGGGCGTTCGAGGACGCCGGTCGGCCGAGGGCGTCAGGGAGTCACTGAGCCGGTGCCGTCACCGGTTGCTCAACGGTCCCGGGCTGCATGGTGCCCGTCGTGGTGCCGGAAGTGGTGGTGCCGGAAGTCGTGGTGCCCGGAGTGGTGGTGCCGGGGGTCGTCGTCCCGCCACCGGTGCCGGGCGTGGTCGTACCTCCACCGGTCCCGGGTGTGGTCGTGCCACCGGTCCCCGGCGTGGTTGTTCCGCCACCGGTCCCCGGCGTGGTTGTTCCGCCGCCCGTGCCCGGTGTGGTCGTGCCACCGGTCCCCGGCGTGGTCGTGCCACCGCCCGTACCCGGCGTAGTCGTGCCACCGCCCGTACCCGGTGTAGTCGTGCCACCGCCCGTACCCGGTGTGGTGGTGCCACCGGTCCCCGGCGTAGTTGTTCCGCCACCGGTACCCGGCGTGGTTGTTCCGCCCGTGCCCGGTGTGGTCGTGCCACCGGTCCCCGGCGTGGTCGTGCCGCCACCGACCGTGTTGCCGCCGCCCACCGTGTTGCCGCTGCCCGCGATGACGGAGCCGCCGATGGTGGAGCCGATGATCTGGTTCAGGTTGTTGATCGTCTGATTGCTGATCTGGTTGATCACGGTCTGCGACAGGCCGAGGCTTCTGCCCGTGGCCTGGGCCGCGGCCACACCCTGGGCCGCCGCCTGCTGCGGGGAGGCGCCCTTGCTGATCGCCGCCCGGGCCGCGCTCACTCCGGCAGCCGCGGCAGCGACCGCGCCGCCGGCCGATTCACCCCCGGTGCAGGCCACGGGGCCCACGGAGAAGCTGCCCGTGCCCGTCACGGCGGTGGGTCCGATGCGGCCGTCGGCGGAGGGGCGCAGCACCATCCCCCCGGGAGAAACGACGAACAGCGCGTTGGGATCGAAGTTCTCCCCGGTCAAGGTATTTGCCGCCACCCGGCACGTCTGGGCCGGTGCGGCGGAAGCGGGCGCGGCAGTGGTCACTGCCAGCCCTCCGACGAGCGCCACTGCCGCGGCGGAACTCAGGACAACTTTTCCCTTCACGGTTTTCCCCTTTCGGACACTGCGCTTTCTTGCTGTTCCAGCCGCGTTTCGTCGTGCGCAGCGGGCAGGAGTCACGACGTGACTCCGGCGTGACGCCGGTGCGACGACGGGACTGAGAGCAGCAACTCCGGGCGGGATTTCGGAATCTCGCCTCTTACAGCTTGCCCGCTCCTCCCGAGGATGTCGCACCGAAAGATTTCCCGGATTCAACCAGTATTTTCTGGGGAGTTGATGAAATGTTCCGCACGAGACGCGTCCCGGGCCGGACGATACGATGGTGGTCGACGCCCAGTACCGGTTCCGCGGGAATCACCCCCGCCGAACCCCGGCGCCGGTACCACCGAGACCCCCGGAACGCCGATGGGGCACTCCGGTTCGCATCGAGCCTCCGAGCTGATGAACATGAAGAAAAAAACCCTGCGAAGCATCGGTGTCGCAGCGGCGGCGTCCTTCTTGGCCGCCGGAATCGTAGGCACTTCGGCGAGCGGTTCCGTCGCCCTGCCGCAGAATTCCCGTTCCGCGCCTTCGGCACTCAAGTGCTACACCCTCATTGACGATCCGAACGAAATCGTCTGTTACCAGATTTCGCAGCGGGCCACGAATACGGGGAGTCAGATCGTGTTCTGGCCCTTCCTCATCCAGGTGCCCACGCCTGCGAATCCCCCGGCTCCGGTCGTCGTGAATGTCCTGCCGCCGGATCTGCCGTCGGACCTGTCTTCGGATCTGCCTTCGGGGGTTTCCCTCAACGGCGTGGCCGAGTAGCTCCGGCCGCCCACGGGATCAGTGCCGCAGGGCTGTTCCCACCTCGGCCACGATCTCGCCCGACAGCTTGCGGTTGCTGCGGGCCGTGGCCTCCTCGGACGCCTTGGGGGCGACGTCGGAGACCGTCACCACCACCGTGTCGACCAGGTTGCCCTTGGCGTCACGGAAATTGATCTGCACCGCGTAGGACTTCGTCGAGCCGGTGCCGTTCGTCACGGTGACCTTCGCGGTGGCCCGGCCGTCGCCGTCGGTGACCGGGGAGCCGACCTTCACGTCGCCCTTGGCGTCCACGCCGTTCTTGAAGCCCTTCAGCTTCTCGCCCGCCGCCGCTGTCGCCGAGGCCACCACGTCGGCGCCCCTGGACGCCGCCGACGCCGCGGCGGACGCGGCCCTGGAGGCCGTGTCCGAGGCACCCCCGCCGTCGCCGGTGCAGGCCGCGGCCGTCGACATCACGACCGCCGTCAGCAGTACGGCCGCCGGTCCCCGTACGGCGTTCCTCGTCATCGTGCCTCCCGGCGCTCGCCCCTTTCCCCCGGCCCAGTCAAAGGGGCGGCGGGCGACGCCGCATGCCGTGGGCCCCGGACGGGTGGTGGTCCGGGCGGCCGAAGCGGGCCGGTGCCGGGTCGCGGGGCGCCGCGGCAGGGCCCAGCCTGGGGGCATGAACGACACGGACCGGCCCGGGGTCGTGGGCGACGCGGACGGATCCGGGGTCGTGGGCGACCGGGAGCAGGGCGCCGTGTCCGGGACGGCACGGCCCCGGCGGTGGTGGCCCGGGGTGCTGCTGCTCGCCGTGCTCGTGCCGGCCGTCGGCGGTGCCGCGGCCGTCGAATGGACCGCCGGGGTACTGACGCGGGAGGGGACGAGGACTCTCCGCGTCACCTACGAGGTCACCGGGACCGCCCGGGACGTCACCGTCACCTACCCCGCCTGGCAGGACGGCGGTCTCTCCACGGCCCGGCTGACCCTGCGCTCCCTGCCCTGGTCCGGAGAGGTGCGGACCAGGGGCTTCATGCGGGGCGGCTCCCTCGCCGTCACCCTCGGGAGGTCGGGCGGCGAGGTCTCCTGCGCCGTGACGACGGACGACGGGACCGTCCGGACGGCCTCGGCCTCCGGAGCCTTCGCCACCGCCACCTGCGACGGCTTCTGACGCCCGGCGCACGGGGCACGGAAGCGCCGGTGCCCGTGTGTGCGGCCGGGTTCCCGGGCCCGGTGAGGAGCCCGGGAACCCGGCCGCGCGGAATGCGCCGGGGTCAGCGCCCGTAACGGATCAGGGCGCGGACCATGCGGCAGGTCGTGTCGGACGGCGGGTGGATGCCGATGCGCTCGGCGGTCGCGCGTATCTTGGCGTTGGTCGCCGTCGACGGGTAGTAGACACCCGTGTCGAGCAGGGCTATCGCCAGGCGCATGGCCTTCAGACGACGGTTGTGGGTGATGTACCACTCGCGGGGCCGGCCCGCGGGGAGCGGCTTCTTCTGCAGGGGCTTGTGGAACGGCTTGGTCGTGACTGCGGCAACGGCCATGAACAACCTCCTGGCACGGTCGTGGAACCCTCACGAACTACCTCCATTTTACGGCCCACCACTGACAATCGCCGCTGGCCAGCAGGGTTTTCATGGATTCCCTCCGGCCTCTTCGGCCCCACCGGGAGCGGGGTCCTTCCGGGCCTTCGCCGTCCTGGGGGGCGGGCTCGCTCCCGTACCTTTGACCCCATGGAGATCTGGATCAATCCCGCCTGTTCGAAGTGCCGCAGCGCGGTGCAGCTGCTCGACGCGGAGGGTGCCGAGTACACCGTCCGCCGCTACCTGGAGGACGTGCCGTCGCCGGACGAGATCCGGGCCGTGCTCGACCGGCTGGGGCTGGAGCCGTGGGACATCGCACGGACCCAGGAGGCGGACGCGAAGGAGCTGGGCATCAAGGAGTGGCCGCGCGAGGCCGGCTCCCGCGAACGGTGGATCTCGGCCCTCGCCGAGCACCCGAAGCTGATCCAGCGGCCGATCATCACCGCGGACGACGGGACCGCCGTCGTGGCGCGCACGGACGAGGCGGTACGGGACGCCCTGGGCCGCTGAGGAGCCGGTGCGCCGGGCGGGCGCGCCGCCCCGGAATCACCCCCTGCGGCACGTCGGGCCGCCCGGCGTGCGTACGGGTGCGTCGGGTCCGTGCCCGCCCCTGCCGGGCCCCGCGTCACCGGGCCGTCAGGAAGCCGGCCGCCCTGCGGTTCAGTTCGGCGGCCGCCGGTTCGTGCAGCGGCAGGGTGTGGTGGGTCGCGCCGGGGACCGTCACCGTCTGTGCGCGCGGCAGCAGCCGGGCCGCCGCGGCGGCGACCCTGGCCGGATCGTGGGCCCTGCCCTTCCCGGCCAGCAGGACCAGGGTCGGCACGTCCAGGCCGCGCAGGGCGTCGGGGGCGGGGCGGGGGCCGGTGACGGGGCGGGCGGAGGGGAAGTCCGCCGCGGCGCAGCGCAGCCGCAGCCAGGCCGGGTCGAGCGCGGCGCCGCCCGTCTCCCACTCCAGGAAGGCGCGCGTCCGCCCCGCGGCGGGGCGGAGCAGCATCGGCAGCGCGCGCAGCAGATAGCCGGGGCGGAAACCGGCGAAGCACTGGGTGGGGTCGAGGAGGATCAGCTTCCGGACGCGGTGGGGCGCGTGCAGGGCGTGGTGGAGGGCGATCCAGGCACCGTACGAGTGCCCGCACAGCGCGGCGCGGTCGGCGCCCAGCCCGTCCAGCACGACGTCGAGCCAGGTCGTCAGGTCCCGCACCGTACGGACCGGGCGCTCCCCCGCGACGCTGCGGCCCGGGTCTCCGACGAGGTCGACGGCGTGCACGCGGTGGGTCCGGCCCAGCTGGGCGGCCTGGGCGTACCAGACGGTGGAGGTGGCGCCGCCGCCGGCCAGCAGCACCAGGGGCGGGGCGCCCTCGGGGCCGTGGCTGTTGACCCGGGTGGTGCCGTACGGGGTGGGGAGCTCGGCGTGCGTCGTGCCGGCGGGCCATCTGGTCGCCAGGACCTCGTCGTAGGCCGCGAGGAAGGACGTGCTGACGGTCATGGGGGCCTCCCGGATCGACTGCCGACCGATATTATCTCGCTCGGCGAGATAATTGGAACGGGGGCCAGGAGAGAGGACGGCGTGATGAGTGACGAGGGGCCCGAGCTGGAGCTCGTCCATCTGCTGCGCAGGGTGACCGTCGAATTCGGGCTGCGCCAGGCCGAGTTCGCGAGCCTGCACGGGATGCACAGCACCGACGTGCGGGCACTGATCTGTCTGCTGGACGCAGAACGGGCCGGTACGGCGGCCACCGCCGGGTGGCTCGGCCCGCAGCTCGGGCTCAACTCCGCGGGCACCACCTCGCTCATCGACCGTCTGGAGCGGCTGGGGCACCTCACCCGGGTCCGCGACGCGCGCGACCGGCGCCGGGTGCTGCTGAGCGTGACGCCGCGCGCGAGGGAGCTGGGGCAGGCGTTCTTCGGGCCCCTGATCGAGGACACCACGGCGGTGCTGCGCGACCTCGACGACCACGGGACGGCCGCCGTCCGGCGCTTCCTGGAGGCCGCGCACCGGGCGGTCGCGGCTCCCCCGCCGGGCCTCTGAACTCCCCGCCGGTCATCCGAACCGTCCCGCCCCACCGCCCGACCGACCACACGAACCGGCTCGCCCCACGAAGCGGAGATCCCACCCATGTCCCGGCCCGGCCCCTTCCCCATGACCTTCTTCAGCGACTTCGTCATCACCGGAACGGTGGGCGGCGCCGATGCCACCTCCACTCCCGAGGAGGTCACGGCACTGCTCGGCGACGACTTCGTGGAGAGCTTCGACCGGGGGCGGCGGCTGCGCGGTTACGACCTCGCCGAGTTCGCCTGGCAACGGCTCTCGTCCGAGGATCCCTGGGACGGCCTCTACGCCATGGTGCAGGCCCACCGGCTCGAAGTGCCGCTGTTGATGGACGACTTGGACCGGGAACTGCGGCGGGCGGGCTTCCCCGTCACCGAGGTGGCGCCCGACGGGCTCGGGTGCCGTCGTTTCGTGCGGGAGGACAGCCGGGTCGGTCTGCTCGTCGACGAGGACACCGGGGCCGTCCTCAAGATTTCGACGCCGACGTGGTTCGGGGCCGGCCCCCGGTACGCGGCGCCCGCCTGGTCGCGGGAGGCCGGGCGGAGCTGGGTGGAGCACCTGGTGGGGCTGGACCCCGACGGGCGGGAGCGGTGGGCCGCGCGCCACGCGCCGGAGGCGGCGGAGGAACGTGCCCGCTGGTGGTGGTTCCTGCCGGGCTCCTGCCTGCGGCGAACCCCCGCGGAACCGGACCGGGTGGGGAGTCCGTGGGCCGGGCCGGCGCTCTGGCTGGTGGGGAAGTGCCGTACGGCCGGGGTCCTGGACCGGGCGGAGGCGGCGCTGGAGGTCGCCGGCCGGACGCTGCTGCCGCCGGACGAGACCGTCCGGATGTGTCTGGACGCCATGCCGGTGTCCCGGGCCGAGGTGGCGACCCGGCACACCACCGCGTACACCCGGGAACACCTCGTGGCGGTCAACCGGTCCCGGCGGGCCAAGGCCCTGGCCCTGGCCGCCGGTGCCCAGCTGCGCAGGGGCGTGCGGGAGCCGGCGCTGCGGGCCGAGGTGGCGGCGTGGCTGGAGCTCCGCCCGGTGCTGATGTAGCGGCCCCCGCGGCGGACCGGGCCCGCTCCCCTACTCCCCCACCACCTGCTTCTCCGCCTCGGCCAGCAGTTCCGTGAGGCGCAGGCCGAACCGTACGTCGCACGGGTCCGGCTCCCCCGTGCGCACCGATTCGACCAACGCGTCCACCGCCGCCCGGAAGGAGCCGACCGCGTCGCCCCAGCGCGGCAGCGTGACGATTCCCCGCTCGCCCCGGAGCTCGATGCCGGTGCCCACCGCGGCCGTGGGGGCGCCCAGGGCCAGCGTCACCGTGCTGGACGCGCCGGAGGTGTGGCGGAGGATCAGGTGGACGGCGTCGGACGGGCCGCGCGCCGCGGTCAGCCGGGTCACGTCCCCCAGCACCGGGATCAGCACCGACAGGACGTGCGGGCCGACGTCCCACAGCCCGCCCTTCTCGCGGCGCCAGGGCGAGGCGGCGTACTCACTGGTCGAGCCCGGTGCGAACAGCGCCCCGATCCACTCGGCGCGGGCGGTGAACCAGCCGTCCAGGGCGGCCTGTTCACCGATCCAGGCGGAGGTGTCGGCCGCGAACCTCAAGGTGCAGAAGACGACGGACGCGACCCCCGTCTGCTCGACGGCACGGACGACCTCGCCGGCCCCCGCGACGGTGGTCGCGACCGGCTTGTCCAGCAGCAGGTGGCGTCCGGTGGCCGCGGCGCGGGCGGCGAGCGGGGCCTGGACGTCCGGCGGCACCGCGAACGCGATGGCGTCACTGGCGGCGAAGAGCTCGTCGATGCCCGCCTCGCCGGTGTACGCCGTGGTGCCGTGCGCGGCGGCCAGCGCGTCCGCGGCCCCGCCGTTGCGGCCCCACACGCCGCTGAGCGCGACGCCGGGGTGGGCGGCGAGGGCGGGGGCCTGGGTGTTGCGGGCCCAGGGACCCGTACCGACGAGGCCGATGCGCAGGGGAGTCGGGGGAAGTGTCGTCATGGGGCAAGTCTGCCGGGTCGGCCGGGCCCGCCCCGTATTGAGCCGCCGGACGGCCCCGCCCCGGCCGTCGCCGTCCTTATCCATTTGGCGGAGGGTGAGGTTCATGGCTACGTTTGCGGGGCCGGCCGCGGGACTCCGGCGCGACTTCCGGGACTTGCCTCTGAAGCAGTGATTTCGCTGTTCGCGCCCCCATTCCCCGGCCGGCATCCCACCGCCCCCGTACCGGGCGGTGCGCGACACCACGGGGGAACCATGGCCACCAGCACCGGGACCGCTGCCGGGCTCGTCGCCGCCGAGGACGTGCTGCTCTTCGTCAACGCGGCGATCACCGCCACCGGCCAGCGCGAGTTCCGCTCGACCGCGTACCAGCAGCAGCTCTCGCTGGACTTCCTGCACGAGTACGTACGGGTCAACTACCGCCGGGTCTACGCCTGCGCGCTCGCCCTCGACATCAACGACCACAACGCGGCGCGCATCGTCCACGGCCTGCTGGAGCACGCCGGGGACGCGACGCCCGGGGAGAAGCGCACCGAGGGCCGGCTGATCGCCGCCCGGCTGGCGAAGCTGCCGCCGCAGCGCGTGTACCGGCTGTTCCGGGCGCTGCGCGCGGCCGGGGTGAACAACCGGCGCACCCGCGCGATCATGCGCGACTGGCTGGCCGCGCGGCCCGACCTGGCGCACGACGCGGTGAAGTACCGCTCCGGTCTGAAGGCCGCGGCCCGGCACGCCCACCTCCGGCTCGACGGGGCCGGGGAGCCGGAGAAGGCCGCCGAGGTCGGGGACTTCCTGTTCCGGCCCGGATCGCGCACCCACTACCGGCACCAACTGCTCGACGCCTGGCGGCGGGCCCACTACGAGCAGCGGGCCGTCGGGGAGCTGCCGTTCACCGTCGCCGAGGGCTTCGCCGCCCGGCACGGGATGAAGCGCGAGGCGTTCCTGGAGCGGGCGGCGCCGCGGATGACCCGGCTGGAGCGGCTGCGGACCCAGCGGCAGCGCACCGCCCCGGCCGGCCTGCTGCCCGCGGACGTGGACCTGACCGCGATGCCGCTGACCCGGCTCGCCCTGTACACCCTGTCGCTCGGCCTCGACGAACGCCGGCTGCACCGCGCGGAGCTGACCCGTGCGCTGCGCGCGGCGGCCCGGCGCGCGGCGGGTCCGCACGCCGGGAGCTGGGGCCGGGTCGCCGCCGTGCTGGACGACAGCTACTCCTCGTACGGTTCGGGCGAGAAGCGGCGCCGTCCGCTCGCCGTGGCGCTGGCCTGCCACCACCTGCTGGAGGTACTGGCCGCGCCGGGCGGGTACAGCCCGCTGTGGACCTCGGGCCGCACCGATCCGCTGCTGGTCGGGCCCCGGGGGGCGACCCCGCTCGGCACCCGGGTGCTGGACGCCCTGGAGCTCGGCCCCGACCGGCTGGTCATCGTCTCGGACGGCTGGGACAACGCCCCGCCCGGACTGGCCGGCGAGGTGCTCCGGGTGTGGCGGACCCGGCTCGATCCGGACCGGCGCACCGAGGTGGTGCATGTGAACCCCGTATACGACGCGGACGGTTTCGACGTGCGGCGCCTCGCGCCGAGCGTGCCGACGGCGGGCATCCGGGACGCGGAGGACCTGCCGTCGCTGGTGGAGATCGCGCAGTTCGCCGAGGGGCGCACGGGACCCGAGGCCCTGTACGCCTACCTGGACCGGCAGGTCGCGCGCTTCGTGGCCGGGAACGGAACGGCCGAGGACGGGACGGGGGCCGCATCGTGAACAGGCTCGAACTGACCGGGCTCACCACCCGCCCCGCCCAGGTGTGGGGCGGCATCCGGCTGGTGCCGCTGGTGCGCGAGCAGCCGGTCGAGGGGCTCCGGCTGCACGAGGAGCTCTACCTGGACACCGTGCCCGGAGTCGTGGACCTCGGGCCGCGCGAGCACTACGTCTCGGTCATTCCGCACGGCTTCGTCGCCGACTGGTCCGGCGAGGGCGAGCAGAGCGTCGCGTACGGCACGCAGCTCGGCGCCCCGGCGGGCTCCCCGGACGGGGGCCGGCCGCCCCGGACCGCCCGGCTCCAGCGCCACCGCCACCACCGCATGGCCAAGCGGCAGCCCGGCGACCGGCTGCGTTTCCTGCCGCTGCACCTCGCGCTGGAGGGGTATCTCGCCCTGCACTTCGGCGGGCCCTCGACCGCCTGGGAGGAGTGGTCGCGGCAGGCGCTGCGCGACGGTCTCTCGCCGCGCGCCGAGGACGCGTACCTGGGGTGGTCGGTGCAGGGGCTCGACGACGCGCTGCGGGCCTTCGAGATCCATCCCGGCCAGTGCGGCGTGCTGGTGTACGCGGCCGACGTGCTCGCCGCCGCGTTCGTGGTGCCGCACCCGGACGACTACCGGCTGCTGCACCCCTCGCTGCTCCAGGACCTGTACGGCGAGCTGATCCACCAGTACGCGATGTACGGCGGGCCGGTGGCGGAGTTCACGGCGCGGATCCCCGACGGGGCGTGGCTGCGGACGCTCGCCGAGCTGCGGTCGGCGGCGCGGCGCCAGGAGCTGGAGTGGGAGCGGGCGCACGACACCCTGTTCGCGCGCGAGCTGCTGGACAGCTCGTACTCCTTCGACCAGGTGTACCGGATGGGTTCGTTCACGCTGTGGCGGTTCCTGCCCCCGTTCCGGCCGGGCGGGGAGGGTCAGCACATCGGCGAGACGATCACCGACCACAAGGGGCGGGTCGCGTACCTGAAGACGTTCCGGCTGTCCGAGGCCCAGATCCGGCGGGGGCACCTGCTGCACCGGCTCGCCGACGCGGACTGGCAGCTCTCGCGGGCGGCCGCGGCGCTGAACACCACCGAGGAGGAGGTGCGGCGCCGCATCCGCGCGGCCGGCTTCGAGTCGCTGCTCAAGGGCCGCCCGTAGGCCGGGTTCCGGAGGCGGCGGCGTGCGCCCGCGGGACGTGCGCGGCGCGGAAAACCTCGGTAACACGGGGTTCACATCCGGGCAACGGACGGGAAATCGCGTCTTGCGAAGCTGCGCAGGACAGACCGGACCGCAGGACCGCAGCACCCGCAAAGGATGGCTTCCGTGACGTTCAAGGCCGAGTACATCTGGATCGACGGCACCGAGCCGACCGCCAAGCTCCGTTCCAAGACGAAGATCATCCCCGGGAGTCCCTCGCAGGACGTGGACCGGCTGCCGATCTGGGGCTTCGACGGTTCGAGCACCAGCCAGGCCGAGGGGCACGCCTCCGACCGGGTGCTGAAGCCGGTCTTCGTCTGCCCGGACCCGATCCGCGGCGGCGACGACATCCTCGTGCTGTGCGAGGTATTCGACATCGACATGACGCCGCACGCCTCCAACACCCGTGCCGCGCTGCGCCCGGTGGCCGAGCGGTTCGCCGGTCAGGAGCCGGTCTTCGGCATCGAGCAGGAGTACACCTTCTTCGCCGGCCACCGGCCGCTCGGCTTCCCCGAGGGCGGCTTCCCGGCCGCGCAGGGCGGCTACTACTGCGGTGTCGGCGCCGACGAGATCTTCGGCCGCGAGATCGTCGAGAAGCACCTCGACAACTGTCTGAGGGCGGGCCTCGGCATCTCCGGCATCAACGCCGAGGTCATGCCCGGCCAGTGGGAGTTCCAGGTCGGTCCGCTGTCCCCGCTGGAGGTCTCCGACCAGCTGTGGGTCGCCCGTTGGCTGCTGTACCGCACCGCCGAGGAGTTCGACGTCTCCGCGACCCTCGACCCGAAGCCGGTCAAGGGCGACTGGAACGGCGCGGGCGCCCACACCAACTTCTCCACCAGGGCGATGCGCGAGGGCTACGACGCGATCATCACCGCGTGCGAGTCGCTGGGCGAGGGCTCGAAGCCGATGGACCACGTCAAGAACTACGGCGCGGGCATCGACGACCGGCTGACCGGCCTGCACGAGACCGCCCCGTGGAACGAGTACAGCTACGGCGTCTCCGACCGCGGCGCCTCGGTCCGCATCCCGTGGCAGGTCGAGCAGGACCGCAAGGGCTACATCGAGGACCGCCGGCCGAACGCCAACGTCGACCCGTACGTCGTCACGCGGCTGATCGTCGACACCTGCTGCTCCGCGCTGGAGAAGGCCGACCAGGTCTGATCCCGCAGCACCGGCACGGTGAAGGGCGTCCGTCCGATCGGATGGGCGCCCCTCGCCATGACCGCCCGGGTCCCGGCCGGGACCGGCGTGAGGAAGCCGACACGGCGGTCCGTATCGACGGGTGAGAGGGGCCTGCTGCGCCGGCCGGTTGTCTGGTTCAATGGGGCCATGGTCGGCATCCAGTACATCTCGACAGGTCGCAGCGACCTCGAACCGTTCTGGCCTTCCCGTCAGCATCACGACTTCGACCGGGTGTGTTGCCGCGCGTTGAACGCGCAGGCCCTCTAAAGCCGCTCACCCCGGCCTTCGGTCCGCGCGCAAGCAAGTCCGTCCACCGACGACTCCTTCGCGCGAAAGAGCTGACCCTCATGGCGAACACCCGTACCTTCTCCGCCACTGCCGCCGCCACCGCGGCACCCGTGGCGCCCGCTGCGACCACCCCCTCCGCCCGTCCCTTCCCGTCCCAGCGCCACCGGCTGCGCGCCGTGGACCCCGATGAGATCGCCCGGCCCGCCGGCATGGCCGATCTCCTGCCGCCGGGCGCCACCTGGCTGCCCGCGCCCCAGCACACCGTCCCGGCGCTGCCCGGCCGGCCGCCGATGATCGGCTACCTGGTGCTCGTACCCGCCGACCAACGGCCCGCCCCCGGAAGCCCGCTCGCCGGGGCCGCCCAGTACGTGGTGCCGACCCCGGTGGAGGATCCGGCCCCGGTCGCGGGTCCGGTCCGCATCGACCCCGTGCAACGCACTGCCGCGGTGGACGGGAACACACTCGACCTCACCTACCTGGAGTTCGAGCTGCTCGCCCATCTGGTCGCGCACCCCCACCGGGTGCACACCCGCGACCAGTTGGTGTCCACGGTCTGGGGTTACGGGCACGTGGGCGACGGGCGCACCGTGGACGTCCACATCGCCCGGCTGCGGCGCAAGCTGGGCGCCGAGCACCGCCGTTCGATCCAGACCGTGCGGCGCGTCGGCTA
Organism: Streptomyces sp. NPDC002669; assembly: GCF_042889165.1. Taxonomy (NCBI): domain Bacteria; kingdom Bacillati; phylum Actinomycetota; class Actinomycetes; order Kitasatosporales; family Streptomycetaceae; genus Streptomyces; species Streptomyces sp. NPDC002669. The sequence goes on from NZ_JBIAQQ010000003.1 coordinate 459,354, forward strand.
CAAGTACATCCCCTGACGGCATCGAGGACGCGTGGAGCGGCCCCGGCCCGGCACCCGCCGGACCGGGGCCGTTCCGCGTGCCCGCCGGGGGTGTTGCTGGGTACACCCCGACCGGGTGTCGGACCGGCTGACACCCGGGCCGCCGGTCGGGTGAGACTGTCTGTGCGACGGGCCCGGCACGAGGGCCCCACGAAGGGGGGACGGATCACGATGGGTACGGCAAAAGGACGGGTGCGCGGTGCGCTGTCGGCCGTCGGGCGGGGGTTCGTGCTGTCGTTCGCGAGCCTGGCCGGATCGATCACCCTCTTCGTGTGGACCGTCCTCTCCATCGCTTTCATCCCGCTGGGCATCGGCCTGGTGACCACCCCGTACACGCTGGAGCTGGTGCGCAAACACGCCAACCGGCGCCGGCTGCTCGCGATCACCTGGTGCGACATCCGCATCCCGGTCCCGTACCGCCCCTTCCCCGAGGACCTGCGCACCGGGTTCACCGGGCGGGTGGAGCGGACCACGCTGATGCTGAAGGACCCGGCGACCTGGCGCGACATCCGTTGGCTGCTGGTGGACATGACGGCCGGTTACGTGGTGCTGGTCCTGGCGGTCGGGCTGTTCGCCTATCCGCTGGAGGGCTTCGTGCTGGCGGCGGGCCTGTGGCGGGTCTTCACCGACGACCGGTACTGGTACGCGTTCGTGCCGGTCGACAGCCAGGCGACGGGGCTGGCCGCCGCCGCGCTCGGGATGGCGCTGCTCGTGATCGGCGTGCGGTTCGCCGAGCCGCTGCTGCGGCTGCACTTCGTGATCACCCGCGCGATGCTGGCCCCCGTCCAGGAGCAGGAACTGGCCCGGCGCATCGACCGGTTGACCGAGACCCGGCACGAGGCGGTGGACACCGCCGCCTCCGAACTGCGCCGCATCGAACGCGACCTGCACGACGGCGCCCAGGCCCGGCTGGTCGCCGTGGGCATGAACCTGGGCACCGTGGAGGCGCTCATCGAGAAGGACCCGGCACAGGCGAAGAAGCTCCTGGCCGCGGCCCGCGAGTCCTCCGCCGAGGCCCTCACGGAGCTGCGCGACCTGGTGCGGGGCATCCACCCGCCGGTCCTCGCCGAGCGCGGACTCGGGGACGCGGTACGGGCGTTGGTGCTGCGGCTGCCCTTCGCGTCCGAGGTCGAGGTGGAGCTGTCCGGCCGGGCGGACGCCGCGGTCGAGTCGGCGGCGTACTTCGCGGTGAGCGAGGCGCTGACGAACGCCGCCAAGCACTCGGGGGCGGACCGGGTCCGGGTGGACATCTGGCACACGGACTCCGTGCTGCGGATGTCCGTCACCGACAACGGCGGGGGCGGGGCGAGGATCGGGGCGGGCTCGGGCCTGAGCGGAATCGAACGCCGACTCGGTACATTCGACGGCGTCCTGGCCGTCAGCAGCCCCGCGGGCGGCCCCACCATGGTGACCATGGAGATCCCTTGCGAGTTGTCCTAGCCGAAGATCTCTTCCTGCTGCGCGACGGCCTGGTCCGGATGCTGGAGGCGTACGACTTCGAGATCGTGGCCGCGGTCGAGTCCGGTCCCGAACTGACCAGGGCGCTCGCCGAGTCGGAACCGGACGTCGCGATAGTCGACGTCCGGCTCCCGCCGTCCCACACGGACGAGGGCCTGCAGTGCGCGCTGGCGGCGCGGCGGGCCCGGCCGGGGCTGCCGGTGCTCGTGCTGTCGCAGCACGTGGAGCAGTTGTACGCGCGCGAGCTGCTGGCGGACGGCAACGGGGGCATCGGCTATCTGCTCAAGGACCGGGTCTTCGACGCCGACCAGTTCGTCGACGCGGTGCGCAGGGTCGCGGCCGGCGGCACCGCGATGGATCCGCAGGTGATCTCGCAGCTGCTCTCGCGGCGGTCGCAGGACAAGCCGATGGGCGGACTCACCCCGCGCGAGCGGGAGGTCATGGAGCTGATGGCCCAGGGCCGTTCGAACATGGCGATCGCCGCGCAACTGGTGATCACGGAGCGGGCGGTGGCCAAGCACACCTCGAACATCTTCGGGAAGCTCGCCCTGCCGCCGTCCGACGACGACAACCGCCGGGTCCTCGCGGTGCTCGCCTACCTGGACCGGGGCTGAGCCGGGCCGTACGTCCACGGGGGGTACGCGCCCGGGCGCCGGGCGCCCCCCGTCCGCTCAGTTGTCGAACCAGCCCGCCGCGTCGAGCCGGAACGCGCCCTCGGGCACCATCGTGCGCAGATCGGCCTCCATCGCACGCACCCGGTCGGCGCCGAGCACCTCGGCCCAGCGGGCCCGCAGCCGCTCGAACCCCTCGGCCGACTTGACCAGGACGTCGACGCCCCGCCCGGTCAGCCGGACCAGCTTGCGCCGGCCGTCCCGGGGGTCGTCGACGCGCTCCACGTACCCGAGCGCTTCGAGCCTCTCCACGGTCTTGCCCGCGGCCTGCTTGGAGACCCCGAGCCGTCGGCCGATCTCGCTGGCCGTCGCCCCGCCGCGGCCGACCGCCTGAAGCGCGTAGCCGTGGGCGGGGCGCACCTCGGGATGGCCACGTTCGGCCAGTTCACGGTGCATCTCGTCGATGATCGACCGGAATCCGGCGAACAGCAGCACGGGCAGCTCGAAGCCCGCCGCGTCCCGTCCGGACGCCTCCGCCCGCGGCTCACCCATTGCACAACTCGACAACCCGGTTTACCTTTTCGTCAATCACGTTGTCGATTTTAGCGTGAGCAGCCACCGGAGAGGTCAGCCATGCCTTCATCAGCCGTGCCCGCGTCCGTGTTTCCCGACCACACCCTCGAATCCGCCCCCGCCGCCGCCCGTCGCGCCCTGGAGGGGGTGCGGAGGAAGCAGGGCCATCTGCCCGCCGCCGCGGCCCGGCTCGCCACGTCGCCGGAGCTGCTCGACGGCTTCCTGAGAGCGAGCGCCGCCTTCGAGTCCACCACCCTGGACCCGCTCTCCCGCGAGGTCCTGATCATGACGATGGCGACCCGCAACGACTGCCACGTCTGCGTGGCGATGCACACCGCGAGGCTCACCGCGCTCGACGCCGACCCCGAGCTGATCGCGGCCCTGCGCGAGCGGCGGGCGCTCACGGACGAACGGCTGGAGGCGGTCAGGGAGTTCACCCTCGCCGTGCTCGCGACGTCCGGCGCCGTGGACGACGCGACGCTCCGGGCGTTCCTGGCCCACGGATACACCGCCCGCAACGCACTGGAGGTCGTCCTCGGCATCGGCGCGTACACGATGTCGACCTTGGCCAACCGGATGACCGGGGCTCCGGTCGATCCCCGGCTCGCCGCCTTCGCCTGACCGCCGGACCCCGGCCGCCGTCTCCCCGCCACCGCACCGTGAGGGCCGAACGGCTGGATCGGGTCAAACCGCCGACCGCCCCATTGCCCGCCCCCGCACCCGTCATTAACGTGCGCACCGCACACACCTGTTGTCGCATGCACCACCATGAACAACACCGAGGAGTGCGGACCGTGACGGAACCTTCCCTGCCCTTCAGCTCCTCCCGCCCCACCGGCTCCGCCCGGCTCACGAGACGTGCGCTGCTGGGAGCCGCCGGGGCTGCCGGAGCCGCTGCCGCGGTCGGCGCCGTCCCCGCGCCCGCCGTCGCCGCGCCGTCCGCCCCCGCCCGCGGCCTCGCTCCCGCGCACGACGCGCTCCGGCGCCTGCTGCCGGACCACGCGGACCAGTTCCACCTGCGCGCCCTCCCCCGGGGCGAGGGCGCGCAGGCCCCCGACCGCTTCCGGGTCACCGGCTCCACCGGGCGGATCGAGATCGCCGCGACCACCCCGGCCGCCGCGCTGACGGGGGCGCACTGGTACCTCAAGTACACCTGCGACGCCGTCGTCTCGTGGTCCGGCAGCCGTACCGCGGTGCCCCGCAGGCTGCCCGCGCCCCGCACCCCCGTGGAGCGCTCCGCGACCGTGCCGCACCGCTTCGCGCTCAACGACACCCACGACGGCTACACCGCCCCGTACGCCGACTGGCCGCGCTGGGAGCGGATGCTCGACGTCCTGGCCCTGCACGGCTGCAACGAGGTTCTGGTGACCGCCGGTCAGGAGGCCGTCTACCACCGGCTGCTCCAGGACTTCGGCTACGACGACGCCGAGGCCCGCGCCTGGCTGCCCGCCCCCTCCCACCAGCCGTGGTGGCTGCTCCAGAACATGAGCGGATACGGCGGCCCGCTCGGCACCGAACTGATCGGCCGGCGTGCCGCCCTGGGGCGGAGCATCGCCGACCGGATGCGGGAACTGGGCATGGCACCGGTGTTCCCCGGCTACTTCGGCACGGTCCCGGACGGCTTCGTGGAGCGCAATCCGGGAGCCCGGGTCGTCCCGCAGGGCACCTGGAACGGGTTGCGCCGCCCCGACTGGCTCGACCCGCGCACCCCCGTCTTCGCCGAGGTGGCCGCCGCCTTCTACCGGCACCAGGAGGAACTGTTCGGCCCTGCGGCGCACTTCAAGATGGACCTGCTGCACGAGGGCGGCGACGCCGGTGACGTCCCGGTGCCGGACGCCGCCCGGGCCGTCGAATCCGCTCTGCGCACCGCACACCCCGGCGCGACCTGGGTGATCCTCGGCTGGCAGGCCAATCCCCGGCCCGCGCTGCTGGAGGCGGTCGACACCGAGCGGCTCCTGATCGTCGACGGCCTCTCCGACCTGGACACCGTCACCGACCGGGAGAAGGACTGGGGCGGGGCCCCGTACGCCTTCGGCACCATCCCGAACTTCGGCGGCCGTACGACGATCGGGGCCAACACCGACCGCTGGACGGAGAAGTTCACGGCCTGGCGCGACAAACCGGGCAGCGCCCTGGTCGGCACGGCGTACATGCCGGAGGCGACCGAGCGCGACCCGGCGGCCTTCGAGCTCTTCGGCGAGCTGGCCTGGCGGTCCGAGAAGGTGGACCGGGAGGCGTGGTTCCGGGCGTACCCGAAGTTCCGCTACGGCGGCCGCGACAGTGCGGCGGAAGCGGCCTTCGCCGCACTGGCCGCCACGGCGTACCGGCTGACGAGCACCGACGGCCGTCCCGTCGACTCGCTCTTCTCGCGGCGCCCGAACATCACCGCCTCGGTGAACACCGCCTTCGACCCGGCCGGTTTCGACCGGGCGTTCGCGGCCCTCCTCGACGTGCGCCCGGCCCTGCGCGACTCGGACACCTACCGCCACGACCTCACCGATCTGGCCCGGCAGGCGCTCGCCGACCGTTCCCGGACCCTGCTGCCGCAGCTGAGGGCCGCCCACGCCGACAAGGACGTCGCCCGGTTCCGCACCCTCGCCACGCTCTGGCTGAAGCTGATGCGGCTGGCCGACGCGGTGGCGGGCTGCCACCGGGCCTTCCTGCTGGGGCCGTGGCTGGAGGACGCCAAGCGGTCGGCGACGAGCCCGGCGGAGGCGGCCCGGCTGGAGTGGACGGCGCGCACCCTGATCACCACCTGGGCGGACCGGACGGCCGCCGACCAGCTCAGCAACTACGCCAACCGCGACTGGCACGGGCTGATGGGCGAGGTCCATCTCCCGCAGTGGCGGGCCTACTTGGACGAGCTGACCGACGCGCTCGTGGAGGGCCGGGCCGCGAAGCCGTTCGACTGGTACCCGGGTGAGGAGGAGTGGACCCGCCGGACCGACGTCCACCCGGTACGGGCGACGGGCGATGCCCACCGCACCGCGCGGCGGGTCTTCGAGACCCTGTCCACCGCCCCGTACCAGGGCGCCGTCACGGTCTCGGCCGATCCGGTGGCATTCACCCCGGGCAGCACCGGCACGGTGACGGCCGCCTTCCGCAATCTGAACGGCCTGCGGTCCACCGGCCGGGTCGACTTCGAACTCACCGGCCTCGACGCCACCGCGACGGGCGACACCTTCCTCGACGGGGTCGCGGCCGGCGGGTCCGGTTCGGTGCGCTGGCGGGTCACCGCCCCGTCCGAGCCGCTGACCGCTCCGCTGCGGCCGATGCCGTACGGGCTGAGCACCGTGTACGGGCCGCGCGGCGAGGACCGGGTGACCGATCTGCGGCGCGGGGCGGTGTACACGGCGGCGCCGCTGGAGCCGGGCTGGCGCACGTACACGGCGAACGCGGCGGTCTTCGGGCAGCTGGGCGAGCGGCTCGCGATCAACGGAGCGGGCCAGGACCTGTGGAAGGGCACCAGCCAGTTCGGCACGGCGTACCGGGAGGGGGCCTGGTCCGAGGGGGCGGAGGTGACGGTGCGGGTCGACGCGCAGGAGAACACCGGGGGCTGGGCGCGGGCGGGGATCGTGGTGCGCAACGGCCTCGCGACGCCGGGCTCGGCCGGGTTCCTGAACCTGGCGGTGACCCCGTCGAACGGTGTGGTGCTCTCGTACGACACGAACGGCGACGGCACCCTGGACGCCTACCGGCGGATCACCGGGATCAAGGCCCCGGTGCTGCTCCGGCTGACCCGGGCCGGGGACGGGTGCACGGGCTCCTGTTCCACCGACGGCGGGGCGACCTGGCGGACGGTGGCGACGGTCGCCGTGCCGGGGACGGCTGCCGCGCAGGACGTGGGGATCTTCATGACCGCGACGAACGGCGGGAGCGGGCTGCGCGGCACGGTCGAGTTCAGCGGGTGGCAGCTGGGCTGAGGCTGCGGCCCGTCGCTCTGCCCGCGATTCGCCCGTTCCGCTGAACGCGCGTGCTGTCCGGGTGCATCCGGCGGCGCGGCGCGGCGGCCGCGAGCGCCCTTTCCCGAGGCTTGTCACGGTACGCGACCGGCCGGAAGCGGTTCGGGGCCGAGGAAGCGCCGTCGGCCGGGCCAGTCACGCCGACGTCACGCCGCGGTGACGCCCGGCACCCGACGATGGCTGGTGCAGGCAAGCTCAAACCCGCTTTCACACGCAAGGAATCCACCATGATGAGAAGCATTCGCCAAGGAATTCCCCGCCTGATCGGCGTGTCGAGCTTGATCGCGGCGCTCGCCGGTGGGGTTGGCGTGGCAAGCGCCACAGCGGCGCCCCAGGCCCAGGCCCCGTCCGAAATCCTCTGCACCCAGTCCCTCCCCCCGACCTGCATCGACACCGCCACCGGCAACATCGTCCAGCAGGGTGCACAGACCGGCGGCACCGGCAACGTCCTGCAACAAGGCGCGCAGACCGGCCGAGGCACCGGCAACGTCCTCCAACAGGGCGCACAGACCGGCCAGGGCAACGGCAACGTCCTCCAGCAAGGCGCGCAGACCGGCCGAGGCACCGGCAACGTCCTCCAACAGGGCGCACAGACCGGCGGCAACGGCAACGTCCTGCAACAAGGCGCGCAGACCGGCCGAGGCACCGGCAACGTCCTCCAACAGGGCGCGCAGACCGGCCAGGGCAACGGCAACGTCCTCCAGCAAGGCGCCCAGACCGGCCGAGGCACCGGCAACGTCCTCCAACAGGGCGCACAGACCGGCCAGGGCAACGGCAACGTCCTCCAGCAAGGCGCGCAGACCGGCCG
>NZ_JBIAQQ010000004.1:0-463033 GCF_042889165.1 Streptomyces sp. NPDC002669
CCGCTCCGACTTCCCCACCCGCTTACCGGGTCCGCCACCCCCCCCGCCCCGCCCCCCCCCCCCCCCCCCCCCCCGCCACCCAGCACCCCCACCTCATCGTGGCCGGCGACCTCCGCTCGGCCCACTACCAACGCATCCAGACCGCCCTCGGCTCCGGCAGCGAAGCCGCACTCCGGGCCTACTACACGGCACGGGACCTGCCAACCGGGGGCACGGAGTGAGCCAGGTGAACTACGCTCACGGGGCGGATGCGTCGGCGGGAAGCTACTGCCTGCCTGGTGGAGGTGGGGGCATGGAGTCACCCAGGAGTGCCCTACATGCTCCACTTAGAGCGAAAGCACCCCGTTTGCCGGATTTTCAAGAAGTAAGTAAAAACAGCCTCTGCCCGACATAAACCAGCAGGTCAGTTGCTGTGGTCCCCGCGCGTGCGGGGGTGGTCCCGAAACGGTCAGGCTCTTGATGACCCGTACGGGGTGGTCCCCGCGCGTGCGGGGGTGGTCCCCGCGTTCTGTACCTGGGGAAGCATGGGCGGCTGTGGTCCCCGCGCGTGCGGGGGTGGTCCCATCATGCCAGCGCACAAAAAGGGACTTACCGAGTGGTCCCCGCGCGTGCGGGGGTGGTCCCCAGTACGGCGGGTTTGACCGGCACTGATCCACGTGGTCCCCGCGCGTGCGGGGGTGGTCCCAACAGGAAGAACGTGGCTAAGGCGTTGACCCCGTGGTCCCCGCGCGTGCGGGGGTGGTCCCCGCTGATGACCTGACCGGCCCTCGCTCAGCCGGTGGTCCCCGCGCGTGCGGGGGTGGTCCCACGAAGTCGCCCGGTTTCCTGCCAGCGACCTGGTGGTCCCCGCGCGTGCGGGGGTGGTCCCCCGTACGCGCACACCTGTGAGGGACCGCTGTGGTGGTCCCCGCGCGTGCGGGGGTGGTCCCCCGCGCAGGCCGTAGACGTCGGTGAACAACGGGTGGTCCCCGCGCGTGCGGGGGTGGTCCCTCGGGCAGCACGGTCATCATGTCGGGCGGGAAGTGGTCCCCGCGCGTGCGGGGGTGGTCCCAAGACTGCCGAGGAGTTCAAGAAGGACCACACGTGGTCCCCGCGCGTGCGGGGGTGGTCCCTCATCGCCCGCGCCGAAGCCGACCGCCAGCAGGTGGTCCCCGCGCGTGCGGGGGTGGTCCCACGCCGTCCACGGAGGCAGCTTGGCCGGATATGTGGTCCCCGCGCGTGCGGGGGTGGTCCCGATCATGATCCGGCGACCGTGGGCGAGTGCACGTGGTCCCCGCGCGTGCGGGGGTGGTCCCGATCATGATCCGGCGACCGTGGGCGAGTGCACGTGGTCCCCGCGCGTGCGGGGGTGGTCCCTCCGTGAACTCGGTCTCGCCGCCGACGACTTCGTGGTCCCCGCGCGTGCGGGGGTGGTCCCGGCCCGGTGCGCCCGCCGTGGGCACACGCCAGGTGGTCCCCGCGCGTGCGGGGGTGGTCCCTCGGCGGCGTCCTCGCCGTCGAAGAGCGCGTCGTGGTCCCCGCGCGTGCGGGGGTGGTCCTCCGCGGGCCGGGTCCGCCGGCCAAACTGCACGGTGGTCCCCGCGCGTGCGGGGGTGGTCCCTCGGGACGTTGAGGCCGCGGTTTCCGAGGCGCGTGGTCCCCGCGCGTGCGGGGGTGGTCCCCAGCACGTAGGGCAGGCTCGGTGTTTCCGGGGGTGGTCCCCGCGCGTGCGGGGGTGGTCCCGGCACCATCGAGTTGCGGCCGCGGCCGCGCTTGTGGTCCCCGCGCGTGCGGGGGTGGTCCTACCCATAGAACACACCGGACAAGGGTCCCGACGTGGTCCCCGCGCGTGCGGGGGTGGTCCCGCTCAGCTCGAAGACTTCCAGTCGGCCCGGAGGTGGTCCCCGCGCGTGCGGGGGTGGTCCCCGGAGGACGGCGGTGCGCCCTGGGGCGGCGGGGTGGTCCCCGCGCGTGCGGGGGTGGTCCCCGTGGCGGAGCTGTGCGAGGTCCGTTCCGGCGGTGGTCCCCGCGCGTGCGGGGGTGGTCCCTTGCTCCGCCTGTCTGCGGTCGCCTGTGCGCCGTGGTCCCCGCGCGTGCGGGGGTGGTCCCCAGGACGCCCTGAAGTTCCTCGACAAGGAAGTGTGGTCCCCGCGCGTGCGGGGTTGGTCCCTGCCGGAGGACTTCCACACCGACCTGATCCTCGTGGTCCCCGCGCACGCGGGGTTGGTCCCCGACTGGGCCGGCTGCATCATGCCCGAGTCCGGTGGTCCCCGCGCACGCGGGGTTGGTCCCTCCTGTACGCCCAGGCGGCATTCAAGGCCGGTGTGGTCCCCGCGCACGCGGGGTTGGTCCCCCCGCGGATGCGGGCCGAGGTCGAGAGGGTCCGTGGTCCCCGCGCACGCCGGGTTGGTCCCCTGGGCGGCGAGTTCGGGCGCGAGTGAGATACGTGGTCCCCGCGCACGCGGGGTTGGTCCCTGGACGACTTGGCCGGTCGCGACGTCGACCGTGTGGTCCCCGCGCACGCGGGGTTGGTCCCCACTGGTCCTCGGGGAGGGCCAGCGCGGCCACGTGGTCCCCGCGCACGCGGGGTTGGTCCCGACGAGGCCAGGCACATCGATCACCACGACGTGTGGTCCCCGCGCACGCGGGGTTGGTCCCCCCTAAGCAGTGGGTGTCCCATCCGTTCCCGTGTGGTCCCCGCGCACGCGGGGTTGGTCCCCCGTTCACCGTCGCGCACCTCATGGACGTCGTATGGTCCCCGCGCACGCGGGGTTGGTCCCTGCTCTCGCGCGAGGAACCAGTGGGCCAGGTGGTGGTCCCCGTGCATGCGGGCGATCCCAGACCCGGCCCATCCAGTTCGGTGTGGCGGCCCTGGGACCTCAGCAAGTCCGGCAAGGAGTCCTCGTAATGCCCACGACCGGTTTCCGGCCGCGCCTCGCGAATGACCAGGTGTCTGCCCTATACATCCCTGACGCCCCGGCCCTCAACCTGTGGACAAAGAGCCGACCACCCAAAGCCCCAGCTCGATCAGAATCGATCAATCTTGATCCATTTCGGAATCCGACACATGAACGGCATCCACTCATGTCAAATACACCCATGCGCCATGATCACCCCGAAGTCCTCACCGCCTACGTCGAGTTGTCCCCCGCAGCTCGCACGGCCTGGGGCAAGCACGATCGGGTGACAGAGGAGTGGCTCCCGCTGTGGCGGCACATGGCGGACAGTGCCGCTGTCGCCGGGCGGTTGTGGGACGTGTGGGTGCCGGAGAACGTGAAAGCACTCATCGCGGAGTCGCTTCCGGAAGGCGCGGGGGGCGCCCGACAGTTGGCCGTATTTCTGGCGTGTTCGCACGATATCGGTAAGGCCACGCCCGCTTTTGCATGCCAGGTGGACGGGCTTGCCCACCGGATGCGGCGGGCTGGGCTCGACATGCCGGACCAGAAGCAGTTCGGCAAAGACCGTCGGATGGCTCCGCACGGGCTGGCCGGGCAGTTGCTCATACAGGAGTGGCTGGGTGAGCGGTTCGGGTGGAGCGGGCGGGCCTCGGCGCAGTTCGCCATCGTGGCCGGCGGGCATCACGGGACGCCGCCGGACCACCAGCAAATCCATGACCTCGGGCTGCATCCGCAGCTGTTGCGTACTCAAGGGGACAGCGAGGCCGTCTGGCGTTCGGTGCAGTACGAGTTGCTGGACGCGTGTGCGCGGCGGGCCGGGGTGGAGGGGCGGCTCGCCCAGTGGCAGGCCGTGCGGCTGCCGCAGCCCGTCCAGGTGGTGCTGACGGCGCTCGTGATCGTCTCCGACTGGATCGCCAGCTCGTCCGAGCTGTTCCCGTATGACGCCTCGTCCTGGTCGTCGCTGGACGGGAAGGACGGCGAGGCCCGGCGGCTCGATGCCGCCTGGGAGGGGCTGGATCTGCCGGGACCGTGGCGGCCGGAGGAACCGGAGGGAAGTGCGGAGGAGCTTTTCCGGGAGCGCTTCGAGCTGCCCGACGGTGCCCGGATCAGGCCCGTGCAGGAGGAAGCCGTACGGATGGCGCGGAGCATGCCCGCCGCCGGGCTGCTGATCATCGAGGCGCCGATGGGCGAGGGCAAGACCGAGGCGGCGTTCGCGGCGGCGGAGATTCTGGCGGCCCGTACCGGCGCGGGGGGCTGTCTGGTCGCGCTGCCGACCCGGGCCACCGGGGACGCCATGTTCCCCCGGCTGCTCGGCTGGCTGAAGCGGCTGCCCGCGGACGGGCCGCGGTCCGTCGTCCTCGCCCATGCCAAGGCCGCGCTCAACGAGGTGTGGGCCGGGATGTTGAAGGAGGGAAGCCGCACGATCGCCGCCGTGGAGCTGGACAGCGAGGACAAGCTGTCCGATCCAGGCTGCGCCGATCTCACCCACCCGGCCGGGCTCCACGCCCATCAATGGCTGCGCGGACGGAAGAAGGCGCTGCTCTCCTCCTTCGCGGTGGGGACCATCGACCAGGTGCTCTTCGCCGGGCTCAAGAGCCGGCATCTGGCGCTGCGGCATCTGGCCGTCGCGGGCAAGGTCGTGGTGATCGACGAAGTACATGCCTACGACGCGTACATGAACACCTATCTCGACCGGGTACTGGAGTGGCTGGCCGCCTACCGGGTGCCGGTGGTGATGCTTTCCGCGACCCTGCCGGCATCGAGGCGGCGGGAGTTGGCCGCGGCGTATGCCGGTGGGGAGACGGTCGAGCTGGCCGAAGCGCTGCATCTGCCCGATGACGCCTACCCGTTGATCACCGCGGTCGCGCCCGGTGGCGTCGTCCGCACCGCGCGGCCCGAGCCCGCCTCGGGGCGCCATACCGAGGTGTTGGTGGAACGGCTCGACGACGACCTCCCGGCGCTGGTGGGACGGCTGGAGAGCGAGCTGCGGGACGGGGGATGCGCGCTGGTCGTGCGCAACACCGTCGACCGGGTGCTGGAGGCCGCCGAGCACCTGCGGGAGCGCTTCGGCGCGCAGGCCGTGACCGTCGCCCACTCCCGGTTCCTCGCCGCCGACCGGGCGCGCAAGGACACCGAACTGCGCGAACGGTTCGGCCCCGGCGGCGACCGGCCGACCGGGCCGCACATCGTCGTGGCCAGCCAGGTCGTCGAGCAGTCGCTCGACATCGACTTCGACCTCCTGGTCACCGACCTGGCCCCCGTGGACCTGATGCTTCAGCGCATGGGGCGGCTGCACCGCCATCCCCGTACCCGTCCGCCGCTGCTGGTGAAGGCGCGCTGCCTGGTGACGGGGGGGTCCGACTGGAGCGCTGAACCGCCTGCTCCGGTGGATGGCTCGATCGCCGTGTACCAGGGGAAGCACACCCTGCTGCGTGCGCTGGCGGTACTCGGTCCGCATTTCGACGGGACCCCGCTGGTGCTGCCGGACCACATCAGTCCGCTCGTGCAGGCCGCCTACGACGACCGTCCGGTCGGCCCCGAGGACTGGGCGTCCGCGTTGGCCATCGCCCGACGGGAGTATCTGAAGAAGCTCACCGAGAAGCGGGTGAGCGCGGACGCGTTCCGGCTCTCCCCGGTCCGGCGGGCCGGGCGGGCGGTGATCGGCTGGCTGGACGGCAACGCCGGTGACGCCGACGACAGCCGCGCCGGGCTGGCCCAGGTACGGGACAGCGAGGAAACCCTGGAGGTGCTCGTCGTCCAGCGCCGGGAGGACGGCCGACTGACCACGGTGGGCTGGCTCGGGGACGGGCGCGGTGGGCTGGATCTTCCGGAGCACACGCCGCCGGTGCGCCGGGCCGCCGAGGCGGTCGCCGCGAGCGCGCTGACGCTGCCCCGCGTCCTGACGCACCAGGGCATGATCGACCGGACCATCTCCGAGCTGGAGCGATTCGTCGTTCCGGCCTGGCAGGTGAAGGAGTGCCCGTGGCTGGCGGGCGAGTTGCTGCTCGTGCTCGACGAGCATTGTCAGACCCGCCTGTCAGGCTTGGAGATCCACTACAGCGCCGATGACGGACTCCGGGTGGGTTCCGTCGGCACGCGCAGAACAAGCAGCACGCGCAGAGCAAGCGGAACAGAGGGGCTCGAACCGATGGTGCCTTCCTACGACTTGGTCTCCCGACCCTGGCTGCCCGTGCAGCGCGACGACGGCACGACGGACGAGCTGTCACTGGCGGAGGTCTTCGCCCAGGCCCACACGCTGCGGCGGCTGGTGGGTGATCTGCCCACCCAGGAGTTCGCCCTGCTGCGGCTGCTGCTCGCGATCCTGTACGACGCGTTCGACGAGGCGGAGGGCGGGAAGTCCGGAAGCCGCAAGAGGTCCGGTGCTCCGGCGGAGTTGGAGGACTGGGAGGAGCTGTGGCACGACGAGAAGTCCTTCGCCGTCGTTGCGGACTACCTCGACCGTCACCGCGAGCGCTTCGACCTGTTCCACCCCGAGCGCCCGTTCTTCCAGGTCGCCGGATTGCACACGGCGAAGCACGAGGTCGCCTCGCTGAACCGGATCGTCGCCGACGTTCCGAACGGGGAGGCGTTCTTCTCGATGCGTCGGCCCGGGGTGGACCGGCTGAGCCCGGCCGAGGCGGCCCGGTGGCTGGTCCACACCCATGCCTACGACTCGTCCGGCATCAAGTCAGGGATGGAGGGCGACGACCGGGCCAAGGGCGGGAAGGTCTATCCCCAGGGCGTCGGATGGGTGGGTGGGCTCGGCGGCGTCCACGCCGAGGGGCACACACTGCGCGAGACGCTGCTGCTGAACCTGATCCCGACCGGGGAAGGCATCGTGGAATTCATCGCGGACCCGGCCGCTGACCTGCCGGTCTGGCGCCGCGAGCATCCGCCCGGCCCCGGGGTGCTGGAGGACGACCCGTCCGTCCCCCGCCCCGCCGGTCCGCGCGACCTCTACACCTGGCAGTCGCGCCGGCTGCTCCTGCACACCGAAGGCGATGACGTGACGGGGGTCGTACTCGGTTACGGCGACGCGCTCGCGCCCGCCAACCGGTGGAAGACGGAGCCCATGACCGGATGGCGGCGCAGCCGGGCACAGGAGAAGAAACTGGGGCGGCCGCTGGTCTACCTTCCGCGTCAGCACGATCCGGGCCGGGCCGCCTGGCGAGGGCTGGCGAGCCTGCTGTACGCGCAGAAGTCGGACGGCGAGACATCGGGGCGGGGAACGGATGAGAGCAAGCCGCCCGGGGTGGTGAAGTGGCTGGCCATGCTCTCCAACCCGAGCGATGGTGTTCTGCCGGAGAAGGCTCTGTTCCGGACCCGGCTCGTCGGCGCGGTGTACGGAACGCAGCAGTCCGTGGTGGACGAGGTGGTGGACGACGGCATCACCCTGCCGGTCGTGCTGCTGCACGAGCACCGTCCGCTGCACGGTGCGGCGGCGGTGGACGCGGTCACGGACGCCGAGCGGGCCGTGTCGGCGCTGGGGCATCTGGCGGGGAACCTCGCCCGCGCGACGGGGGCGCCGCCCGGCCCGGCCACGGACACCGCGCGCGACCTGGGGTTCGGGGCACTCGACGGGCCGTACCGGCACTGGGTGGTGAGCCTTGGGGAGACCTCGGACCCGATCGCCGCACGTACCGCGTGGCAGGCCGACGCCCGCCGAATCGTCCTCGCCCTCGGCCGCGAACTGCTCGACAGCGCGGGGCGGGCGGCGGCTGAGGGACGTGTGGTGGAGGTTCCCGGGGTCGGCAAACGCTGGGTCGACAGCTCGCGGGCGGACCTGTGGTTCCGGACCCGGATCAACAAGGTGCTGCCGAAGCCACCCTCCGGGCCTCCCTCCGACGGCCCTCGCCCCGACGCCAACCCTTCGGAAGGAACCACATGAGCACCACCTCGACGCAACCCGATCGCGTCGGCGGCAAGGGCGGACCGGACGAACCAACGGTCCGCGAACTGGTCGAGCGCGCGACGCACACGTACATCGCACGGATCCAACCCCGGTATCTCAAGGACGAGTCGACGGCCGTGTCGGAACTGGCCCGGCTGCGGCGTGGCGCGGGAAAGAGAGCGCATGAGGTCCAGGACCTGTGGGGGATCGGCGCTCTGGAGAATCTCTCCGAACTGCTGGAGGGAAGAACGGACTTCGACCGCCGGAAGGACGCCGAGGAGGCAGTCTTCCTCGCCTCGACGTTGTGGGCGCTGCACCAGCAGTCCCGCCGTGACCAGAACACGCACACCAGGGGGAAGGACCTCGGCGGTGCGGTCCGCGCGTTGATCCGGTTGAAGGAACCGGAGCGGGCGGACGAGGAGGAGTCCACCCTGCGCAAGCGCCTGGTCAGGGTCGGTACGGCCGAGTCGTTCCAGTCCGTCGCCGTGCGGCTCAGGGAGATCGTGATGCTCCTGCGTACCGTGCCCGAGCCGCTGCCCCTCGACTACGCGCGCCTGGCCGGTCAGCTCTACCGGTGGCAGGACCGCAGCGCACGCGCCGGCGTGCAGCGCGAGTGGGGGCGCGAGTTCCACCTGGCCGCCAGGAAAAAGGCATCGGCCGCCGAGAAGGGCGACGCGATCGACCCGACGTTGGGTGCGGACGACGACGGCACGTATGCCGGGTACGCCGCCGGGGAGTGAGTCCCACGGTCGTCTTCGCCATCTCTTCCGTGTTTCCACCGTCACTTCGACGAACCGCTCCCGCCATCCGTACCGCCCTACCGAACAGAGGACTTGAAAGCACGTGACCAGGACGATTCTCGACATCCACATCCTCCAGACCGTCCCGCCGAGCAATCTGAACCGCGACGACACGGGGGCGCCGAAGTCGGCGACGTACGGCGGTGTGCGGCGTTCCCGGGTGTCCAGCCAGGCGTGGAAGCGGGCCACGCGCAAGGCGTTCGACGAGTTGCTCGACAAGTCGGAGCTGGGCGTCCGTACCAAGAAGGTGGTCGAGGAACTCGCGGGACGCGTCCAGGCACTCGATCCGTCGCTGACACTCGCCGCCGCGCGGGAGCTGGCCACCGAGACGGTCTCCACGGCGACGGGCTCGAAGATCACCGCACCCAAGCGCAAGAGCAAGGACGCCGACGCCGAGGACCTCGCCGGGGAATCCGGGTACCTCATGTTCCTCAGTGACCGGCAGTTCGGCGCGCTCGCCGCGCTGACGGTCGAGGGCGGCAAGGGCGGTGACGTCAAGGCGCTCAAGGAATTCCTCGGGGTCAAGGCGAACAAGAGCCGCGCCAAGGAGGCCGTCAAGACCGAGCACTCCGTGGACATCGCACTGTTCGGGCGCATGGTCGCGGATTCCGCCGATCTGAACGTGGACGCGGCGGTGCAGGTCGCCCACGCGTTGAGCGTGCACCCGGTGGAGGTCGAGTCGGACTACTACACGGCGGTCGACGACAGGAACCCCGACGACGAGTCGGGCGCCGGGATGATCGGCACGGTCGAGTTCAACTCCGCGACCCTGTACCGGTACGCGGCAGTCGACGTGAACCGGCTCCAGGAGAACCTGGGCTCCGGTGGGGACGACGAGAACCGGCCGGTGGAGCCCACCCGGCGCGCGGTCACCGCGTTCCTCGAAGGCTTCATCACCTCGCTCCCGACGGGAAAGATCAACACCTTCGGCAACCAGACGCTGCCGGCCGCCGTGATCGTCAAGGTCCGTTCCCGGCGACCGGTCAGCTATGTCGGAGCCTTCGAGCAGCCGGTGCCGATGGGTGAGAACGGCGGCTACCTGCGGAACGCCTGCAAGAAACTCGCCGATTTCGCCCCGGACCTGGAAGGCCGGTACGGACTCACCGGGAACGATCAGGGCTGGGTGCTGCGGGTGGGCGACGAGACGAGCGCGCTCGACGTCCTGGGTACCGACGTGGGCCTGTCCGAGCTGTTGACGGCCGTGGGGGACACCGTGGTCGCCCGGCTTGAACCGGAGACGGCGACCGTCGGCCGTACCGGTGCGTCTTCGGAGTCCGGGGCATGAGCGTGCTGCTGATGCGGCTCGCGGGCCCTCTGCAGTCCTGGGGGTCCGCGGCCCGCTTCGTGCGCCGCACCACCGAGAACGCACCGACGAAGAGCGGAGTCGCCGGGCTCCTCGCCGCGTCCCAGGGACGCAGGCGGGACGCGGACCTCTCCGATCTGGCGGCGCTGGAGTTCGGCGTCCGCATCGATCAGCCCGGCACCCGGCTGCGGGACTTCCAGACGGCGCACCACAGCGACACGCTCAAGGCGATGCCGCTGTCGGAGCGCTTCTATCTGGCGGACGCCGTGTTCGTCGCGGGTGTGAGTGGCGAGGCGGCGCTCGTCCAGCGGCTGTACGAGGCGCTGCTGGAACCCGTCTTCCTGCCGTACCTGGGTCGCCGTTCCTGCCCGCCCTCAGAGCCCATCACGATCGGGGAACCGCTGGACATGGGCCTGGAGCAAGCCCTGCGCGAGGCGAAGTGGGAGGCGTCCGAGCGGTACCGGAGACGCCTGACGGCATCCGGCGCGGCGCATCTGGATCTACTGCTGGACAGTCCGCCCGAAGTCCGGCCGGACTTCACGCTGCGGGACCTTCCGGTGAGCTTCGACGCGCGGCACCGGCGATACGGACTGCGTGGGATCCGGACGCTCCGGATCCCCGCGCCCGGCACGGCCGGGTCACCTCAGTCGTCTCCCCCTCCCCACGATCCCACCGATCTCCTCACGCCCGTCACATCGAGGACCGCCTGATGTACCTCACCCGCTTCCGCGTGAACACCGGACGATCCGATGCCCGGCAACTGCTCGGTTCACCGCACCGCATGCACGGAGCGGTGAACATGTCCTTCCCCACTCCGCCGTCCCGGGAAGGAACCGGTCCCCGGGTGCTGTGGCGGGTGGACCGCAACGGCACGTCCGAGACGCTGCTGTACATCGTCAGCCCCACCCGCCCCGACCTGACCCACCTGGTCGAACAGGCAGGCTGGCCCGCCTCGGACGAGCCGGGCTGGACGACGTTCGGGTACGAGGACTTCCTCACCGCCCTCCAACCGGGCGACACCTGGGGTTTCAGGCTCACCGCCAATCCCGTGCACAACATCCGCCACGAGTACGTGAAGGAGGGCGAGCGGACGAAGCGTGCCGCGCACAAGACACCCCGTCACCAGATGAACTGGCTGCTGAAGCGGGAGGAAACCGGTGGCTTCGAGATCGTCCGGAAGCCGGAGGAGCGCCGGCTGCTGCCCGAGGGCGACGAGTACGAGCTGCTCGTCCGCGACCAGATCCCGCTGAGGTTCCGTCGTGCCCCGGAGAAGGCGGGCAGGAACGACGTACAGATCACGAAGGTCACTTTCGACGGCCGTCTGCGCATCACGGACGCGGCTCTCTTCCGCCGCACGCTCACCCACGGTCTGGGGAAGGCAAAGGCGTACGGCTGCGGCCTGATGACCCTGACTGCGGTACAGGGGAAGGCATGAGCACGGTCGGCCGCAGGGGCGCGTCCTCGCCCCGAGAACTCACCCGGGTCGGGGACCGGCTCTCCTTCGTCTACCTGGAGCGCTGCACGGTACACCGGGATTCCAACGCGATCACCGCGGAGGACGCGGACGGCATCACGCACATTCCGTCCGCCACCATCGGCACTCTGCTGCTCGGACCGGGCACCCGTGTCACCCACCAGGCAATGGCACTCCTCGGCGAATCCGGTGCCGGTGTGACCTGGGTGGGAGAGCACGGGGTGCGGTACTACGCGGGTGGGCGGGCCCTGACACGTTCCTCGGGGATGATCGAGGCACAGGCCGCCGCCTGGGCGAACCGGCGCACCCGGCTGGACGTGGCGCGGGCCATGTACCGCCTGCGCTTCCCCGGCGAGGACACCGCGGGTCGCACCCGGCAGGACCTCCTCGGGATGGAAGGGCGGCGGTTGAGGGACTGCTACAAACGCGAGGCGTCCCGTACGGGCGTACCGTGGCGGCGCCGTGAGTACCACCGCGACGACTTCTCGGCGGGGGACGCACCCAACCAGGCCATCACGGCCGCAGCCCAGTGCATGTACGGGGTCTCGCACTCCGTGATCGCGGCTCTGGGCTGCTCTCCCGGCCTGGGTTTCGTGCACTCCGGGCACGAGCGCTCGTTCGTCATGGACGTGGCGGACTTCTACCGGACGGAGATCGCGATCCCCGTCGCGTTCGACGCGGCGGCCGAGGGGGAGGAGGACGTGGCGACGCGGACCCGCCGGATGCTCCGGGACCACATCAACCGGATCGGCCTGCTCGACCGCTGTGTCCAGGACATCAAGGATCTGCTCGGCTACGACGGCACCCGTGACACGGTGGAGGCGGACGGCACATCGCAGGACCGGGTCACCCTCCAGTCCGACGGCGACCGCCACGTCGAGAGCGGTCGCAACTACGGGGACGAGATCATCTGGTGACCGTCATCGTCCTCACCAACTGTCCCGTCGGTCTGCGGGGATTCCTCACGCGCTGGCTGCTGGAGATTTCCCCGGGGGTCTTCCTGGGTGCGCCATCGGCACGCATCCGCGAAGCCCTGTGGAACGAGGTCCGCCAGTACGCGGGCGAGGGGCGGGCGCTGCTCGCGTACCAGACGAACAACGAGCAGGGCTACACCTTCGAGACCCACGACCACTCATGGCACCCCACCGACCACGAGGGCCTCACCCTGATCCGCCGCCCGAACCCGAAATCCCCACGCTCCACGGAAAAACCGGCCGGCGTACCCCGCCAGGGCTGGAGCAAGGCGTCGAAGCGGAGAAAATACGGCGGCCGATAGATACGGCTGTACGAAGCGATGACCTCGCGGGACGGAGCCGAGCACCGATTCCCGGCATCCGAAAAGAGAGGAAAGATACCTTTGCCGGTATCCGAGGAAGTAAGTAAAAACGGTCTCTGCCGCGCATAAACCAGCAGGTCAGTTGCTGTGGTCCCCGCGCGTGCGGGGGTGTTCCCGTGTCCTCAAAGGCCCGCTCGTAGCCGACGATGTGGTCCCCGCGCGTGCGGGGGTGTTCCCTCCCGGCCGCCGGGCCTGAGTCGATCTAGGTAGTGGTCCCCGCGCGTGCGGGGGTGTTCCTCGTCAGTTGTCGAAACGGGCCTCCGATCCGGTGTGGTCCCCGCGCGTGCGGGGGTGTTCCCATCCCCGTGGTGCTCCTGTCCCAGCTCAACCGGTGGTCCCCGCGCGTGCGGGGGTGTTCCCGCCCACCCCTCGGCCTCCTCGTCGCCGGGGTGGTGGTCCCCGCGCGTGCGGGGGTGTTCCCCCCGAGACGCAGCGCCCGCAGTGGCGCTACCGGGCGTACCGGTGGTCCCCGCGCGTGCGGGGGTGTTCCCCCCGCACTGACGGGCCGCCCGCCTTCCGGGCGGTGGTCCCCGCGCGTGCGGGGGTGTTCCCCGCTGCTGCGCGGGGCGCTGGTCGGGATTTTTGTGGTCCCCGCGCGTGCGGGGGTGTTCCCGCCCCCTGGGTTACTGGGAGGACGTCTACTCTGTGGTCCCCGCGCGTGCGGGGGTGTTCCCCCGCAGCGCGGCAGGGGTATTTGAATTCCCGTGTGGTCCCCGCGCGTGCGGGGGTGTTCCCAAGGCCGGGTACAAGGCCCGGGGTCCCCGCGCGTGCGGGGGTGTTCCCTTGCGCCAGGCATCGTCGTTGTTGAGGAGCTGGTGGTCCCCGCGCGTGCGGGGGTGTTCCCAGGACGTCCATACCGGCGGGGTCTTCGATCCAGGGTCGGGCCGTGGTCCCCGCGCGTGCGGGGGTGTTCCCCGCGAGGCCGAGCCGATCCTCGACGAAATCGGGTGGTCCCCGCGCGTGCGGGGGTGTTCCCGGAC
Source organism: Streptomyces sp. NPDC002669 (assembly GCF_042889165.1). Classification (NCBI taxonomy): domain Bacteria; kingdom Bacillati; phylum Actinomycetota; class Actinomycetes; order Kitasatosporales; family Streptomycetaceae; genus Streptomyces; species Streptomyces sp. NPDC002669. The sequence goes on from NZ_JBIAQQ010000004.1 coordinate 13,661, forward strand.
AGGTCGAGGCCCTGGTCGCCGCGGTCGAGTGGTCCCCGCGCGTGCGGGGGTGTTCCCGTGACGGAGCTTGATGGACTTCATGGTGATCCGTGGTCCCCGCGCGTGCGGGGGTGTTCCCCCATCGAGCAGTCCTCGTTCGCGAAGTACCACGGTGGTCCCCGCGCGTGCGGGGGTGTTCCCCCGATGATGTCGGCCGTCGTCGGCCGCTCCGCGTGGTCCCCGCGCGTGCGGGGGTGGTCCCTGCATGACCATGCTCCGCGCGGCTGCCGAGGAGTGGTCCCATGGTTCCGCTTGCCGAAGCCTGGGACAGTGGGTGGTCCCCGCGAACGCGGGGTTGACCCCGAGATGTCGCAGGACCGAGGCCAGCGGCGCGGTTCCCCGCTGATGCGGGGAAAGACTGGCGGGGGAAGCGGTATCGGGGGGACAAGCCGCTTCCCCCGGGGAACGGGCTCTCGGGGCTCGTCGCGGTCAGGGGGGATCTCGCGGCGGGGTCCCGTGGTGAGGGCCTGTTCCTCGCCCTTCGGGCTCCTGCCGGATCCGTCGGGCGCACTCCCCATCCTGCTCCCTCGAAGGGGGCCGGCGGGCGGACGAAGGGCCTCGATCGGGGGGTCCTTCGTCCTTAAAGGCCGTGTGAGTGGGCGCGATCCCCACGGGGATGCGGTCGTACGTACGGATAGAATCGCCCGACTGCACAGGGGATCGAAGGGGAGGCAGGGGCTGATGGCGCAAGCGAAGAAGATAGCGCTCTACGTGGTAGTCGTCTTCGTGCTGTACACGATCATCACCTCCCCGGCGCGGGCCGCCGACCTGGTCCAGGTAGGGTTCGAGGGCGTTTCGAGTGCCGCACAGGGCGTCGGTGACTTCATGACCGAGCTCGTGAAGTAGGAGTACCCATGATCCGCCATCTGGTCCTGTTCAAGCTGAACGACGGCGTCGAGCGGGACGACCCGCGGGTCGTCGCCGGGGCGCAGGCCTTCCGTGACCTGGAGGGGCAGATCCCCGAGCTGGAGTTCTGGGAGTGCGCCTGGAACATCACCGACCGGCCGATCGCCTACGACTTCGCCATCAACTCCGCGGTCGCCGACGAGGACGCCCTGAAGCGGTACATCGAGCACCCCGCCCACCAGGCCGCCGCCGGGCAGTGGCGCGAGTTCGCCACCTGGGTGATCGCCGACTACCCGTTCTGATCGGTCCGGACAGGCCGAAACCGGGCGGGCGGATGCCTCCACGGCCCCGATGAACCCACGGCCCCGATGAACGCAGGGGCCGGTGGGCCCCATGCGTTCGATGGCTTGGCGCTCCTGACGAAGTGCCACTGTTCGATTGCCTCTCACCATGACGGTGAGGGGCTTTTTTGGCATTTAAACCAAGTTGAACCAGTTTGACCCCAACACGATGTTATACGGTGCTTGCACACAGTGCACATGTCTTGTGATGCTATGACCGCTTTTAATGGACGAGTTGACCGAAGTCGACCGCAAAGGGGTGGCCTCATCGTGCCGGCCAGTACAGCGCCTCAAGTGCCTCCCCAGTCCGCACAGACGAGTCAGTCCGGTCACGCCGGGCAGGGCGGCCAGGTCGACCGGAGCAGTCGGGACGACTGCGTCGAACGGAGTGAAGCGGCGACGCCCGCACGGAACAGGGGGGCCGACACCAGGGCCCTCACACAGGTGCTTTTCGGCCAGCTCAAGGAACTGGAGCCGGGCAGCCCCGAGCACGGCCGGGTGCGGGCGGCGCTCATCGAGGCGAACCTGCCCCTCGTCCGGTACGCCGCGGCGCGCTTCCGCAGCCGCAACGAGCCGATGGAGGACGTCGTCCAGGTCGGCACGATCGGCCTGATCAACGCCATCGACCGGTTCGACCCAGAACGCGGCGTCCAGTTCCCGACGTTCGCGATGCCGACCGTCGTCGGCGAGATCAAACGATACTTCCGCGACAACGTGCGGACCGTCCACGTGCCCCGTCGGCTGCACGAGCTCTGGGTGCAGGTCACCGGGGCCACCGAGGACCTGACGACCGCCCACGGCCGCTCCCCCACCACCGCCGAGATCGCCGAGCGGCTGAAGATCTCCGAGGAGGAGGTGCTCGCCTGCATCGAGGCGGGGCGCTCGTACCACGCCACCTCCCTGGAGGCCGCCCAGGAGGGTGACGGGCTGCCCGGGCTGCTGGACCGGATCGGCTACGAGGACCCGGCCCTCGCCGGGGTCGAGCACCGCGATCTCGTCAGGCACCTGCTCGTCCAGCTTCCCGAGCGCGAGCAGCGCATCCTCCTGCTGCGCTACTACAGCAACCTGACGCAGTCGCAGATCAGCGCCGAGCTGGGCGTCTCCCAGATGCACGTGTCAAGGCTGTTGGCCAGAAGCTTCGCCCGGCTCCGATCCGCAAACAGGATCGAGGCATAACCGGATCGGGTAGAGAAGCCAAAGTCCGTTTCTCGCGGCCCTGTTCCGCCGCACCCCTTGTTAACTGCGCAGACGCCACAAAGACTTGTCGACTTGTCACTACAGCGTGTTGCCGACATGTGACATTCTGCGGGAACCGCGTTTGCCGTGGCCTCGCCTCCGGTATTCAGGTGGAGGCTGCGTTCCTCCGATGGTCGCGGCTCGACGCGACCGTCCGCGACCTCAAGGGGGTGGCATGTCCGAAGAACAGGGCAGCTCGAAGGTGCTCACGCTCACCAAGAACGAACCCGCACCCGCAGCGCTCACCAGCTCGCCGGAAGCCATCGACACCCGCACTCTGTCCCGCTCCCTGTTCCTGCGGCTCGCCGCGCTGGGCCCCGTCGGCCCCGACGGAACGGACAGCCCGGAGCGTGCCTACGTACGGGACACACTCATCGAGCTCAACCTCCCGCTGGTGCGGTACGCCGCGGCGCGCTTCCGCAGCCGCAACGAACCGATGGAGGACATCGTCCAGGTCGGCACGATCGGCCTGATCAAGGCGATCGACCGGTTCGACTGCGAACGGGGCGTGGAGTTCCCGACGTTCGCGATGCCGACCGTCGTCGGCGAGATCAAGCGGTTCTTCCGCGACACCTCGTGGTCGGTGCGCGTCCCGCGCCGGCTCCAGGAGCTGCGGCTCGCGCTGACGAAGACCAGTGACGAGCTCGCCCAGAAGCTCGACCGGTCGCCGACCGTGCCCGAGCTGGCCAAGGCGCTCGGGGTCTCCGAGGAGGACGTGGTCGACGGGCTCGCCGTCGGCAACGCGTACACCGCCTCCTCGCTGGACTCCCCCTCCCCCGAGGACGACGGCGGCGAGGGCTCCCTCGCGGACCGGCTCGGCTACGAGGACACGGCGCTGGAGGGCGTCGAGTACCGCGAGTCGCTGAAGCCGCTGCTGGCCAAGCTGCCGCCGCGCGAGCGCCAGATCATCATGCTGCGGTTCTTCGCCAACATGACCCAGTCGCAGATCGGCGAGGAGGTCGGCATCTCGCAGATGCACGTCTCGCGCCTGCTGACCCGTACGCTCGCCCAGCTCAGGGAAGGACTCATCGCCGACTGATCGCCGTGGACTCCCGCACCGGAGCACGAGGGTTCAGATTTGACGGTCCGTCAGCCACACTGGCGCGATGCGACGTCAGATGCTCGATTCGAACGGCCGCCGAGGCACCGTGACAGCCGCCTCGGCGGTCGTGCTGTGTCTGGGGCTGGGTGGTGCGCTGACCGGCTGCGGCGGCGCGACGGGCGACGGCTACACGGCGGTCGGCGCGGCCGGTGCGGAATCCGGGCGGAGTCCGGCCGGAGCGGTGGCGCCGTCGGGGAAGGTGACTCTGGTCCCGCTGGACCGGGACGGCCGCGCCGCGGGACGCGACCGGGACGGTGGCCGGGACGAGCGGAGGGGCGGGAAGCGCCCCGGGAGCCCCGGGGCCACCCCGGGACCGTCGGCGCCGGGCAGCGGGCCGGAGGGCGGGGCAGGGAGCGGTACGGAGGACGGTACGGGCGGGGCGGGCGGCGGGCCCTCCCGGCCGCCCGGCACACCCGGTACGCCGGGATCCGGGGGCGGGTCCGCGTCCCCCTCGCGCCCCGGCCCCGGGGCCACCACCCCGGCGGGGCCCGCCGTGCTCACGGTGGGCACCCCCGTGCGGGCGGCGGCGGACGAGCGCTGGTGCGAGAAGGTGACCGTGGAGTTCCGGAACACCGGAGGGTCTCCGGCACGCTCGGGGACGGTCACCTTCGCCACGCACATCATCGGCGGGCTGGGGATCGACTGGGGGACCGTCGAGTCGACCGGGCCGCTGCCCGTGCCGATCGACGCGGGAGCGGCACGGACGGGGACGTACACCGTCTGCGTGGACGCCTGGCGGGTGCCCCTGGGGATGCATGTCGAGACCAGGGAGGTCACCGCCGTATCGGAGTGACGGGTGGGGACGGACGGGGACGGACGGCGGCCGCGGTGATCATGCGGCGGCCGCGGTGATCGGGGTGATCACCCGGCGGTCGGTGGAGCGGTCCCGCTCCGGTCAGCCGAGCGCGAGCCAGGCGACCGCGCCGAGGACGACGACCACCGCGACGACGGCGGCGATCACCCCGACCTTCGGTCCGGACGACGCGGCCGGCTGCTGCCGGCGCTGCGGCTCGCCCTCGTCGACGAAGGCGCGGAACATCTGGGTGCTGCCGGCCGGGTCGTGATTGCCCTCGGGGCCCTGCGGGGCGTGGGGGTTGTGTGCCATGGGCCAGGACCCTAGCGAACTCGGCACAACCGCCCAACCCCCGGGTCGGCGAAGGGCCGGAGCCGGGCCCGACGGCCGGAGCGGAACCCCCGGAAACCGGTACGGAAGCCTCCGCGATCATGCCCCGGACACCGGGCACCGGAAACCGGCGACGGAAGCCCCCGCGGGCCTCCGCGATCGCGTCCCGGGCCACCGTCCCGGCCGCCCTTCGCGCCCGCCCCACGGACCCCGCCCGTGACGCGAGACACATCCGCCCCAGGGCGGCCCCCGCACGCTGCGCCTTTGACTCGCACCCTACGGAGCCTTTTGCGTTCCTTTACTTCTGCAAGCCCCTTTTCGTTTGCCTGTAGCAACCAATGGCTCATATGGTTGCCCTAAGCAACAACATGAACTGATGAGATGTCTGGGGGGTCCCGTGGCCGCACGGAGTCAGTACGAAGAACTGGCCCGGCAGCTGAGCGCCGTGGGGGCCGTCAAGCGAGGTCTCGCCCGCAGCCTGCCCGCCGACTGCCCGGGGGGCTCCGCCGTCGTGCTGGCCCTTCTCCACCAGCACGGCGAGATGCGGATCAGCCGGCTCGCCGAGCTGCTGGACGTCGACATGTCGGTGACCAGCCGTCATGTCGCCCATGTGGCCGAGCGTGGCTGGATCGAGAGGTCTCCCGACCCGGCGGACAGGCGGTCCCGCATCCTGCGGCTGACCCCCGACGGAATCACCGTCCTCGGCGATCTGAACCGGCGGACCACCGAGATGTTCGCCCACAACCTCTCCGACTGGTCCGACGACGAGGTCGGACAGCTCAACACGCTGTTGGCCCGGTTGCGCGACAGCTTCGTCTGTCGCGGCCCCGGTGGGTGCGGCCCCGGAAAGCACGGCGGCGACTGCCGTTCCCGGCAGGCCGACGGCGACAACGACGTGCACACCCGTACACCCGTGTAACAGAAGCAAAGACAAGGAACTCAATGGCTACGACCACACCCACCGGTGTGCGGGGCGGCCACGCCAAGCACGGGGGGTCACCCGATCCCTCGTCCGGCGCGCCGATGACACACCGGCAGATCATGGAGGCCCTGGCCGGGCTGATGCTCGGCATGTTCGTCGCGATCCTGTCGTCGACGGTCGTCTCCAACGCCCTTCCGGAGATCATCTCCGACCTCGGTGGCGGCCAGAGCGCCTACACCTGGGTCGTCACGGCCTCGCTGCTGGCGATGACCGCCACCACCCCCCTGTGGGGCAAGCTCGCCGACCTGTTCAGCAAGAAGCTGCTGGTCCAGATAGCCCTCGTCATCTACGTCGCGGGCTCGGTCGTGGCCGGTCTGTCGACCAGCAGCGGCATGCTGATCGCCTGCCGCGTGATCCAGGGCATCGGCGTCGGCGGTCTCTCCGCCCTGGCGCAGATCGTGATGGCGGCGATGATCGCCCCGCGCGAGCGCGGTCGTTACAGCGGTTACATCGGTGCGGTGTTCGCCGTCGCCACCGTCGGCGGCCCGCTGCTCGGCGGTGTCATCACCGACACCAGCTGGATGGGCTGGCGCTGGTGCTTCTACGTCGGTGTGCCGTTCGCCGTCATCGCGCTGATCGTGCTCCAGAAGACGCTGAAGCTCCCGGTCGTGAAGCGCGAGGTCAAGGTCGACTGGTGGGGCGCGTTCTTCATCAGCGCCGCCGTGTCGCTGCTGCTCGTCTGGGTGACCTTCGCGGGTGACAAGTACGACTGGCTGTCCTGGCAGACCGCCGTGATGGTCGTCGGTTCCGTCCTCCTCGGCGCGGTCTTCGTCGCCGTCGAGACCCGGGCCAGCGAGCCGATCATCCCGCTGCGCCTCTTCCGCAACCGCACCATCACGCTGGCCTCGCTGGCCTCGCTGTTCGTCGGCATCGCGATGTTCGCCGGCACCGTCTTCTTCAGCCAGTACTTCCAGCTGGCTCGCGGCGAGTCGCCGACGATGTCCGGTGTCCTGACGATCCCGATGATCGCGGGTCTGTTCATCTCCTCGACCGTCTCGGGCCAGATCATCACCAAGACCGGCCGCTGGAAGGCCTGGCTGGTCAGCGGCGGCTTCCTGGTCACCGCCGGGCTCGGGCTGCTGGGCACCATCCGGTACGACACGGAGTACTGGCACATCGCGGTCTACATGGCCGTGATGGGTCTCGGCATCGGCATGATGATGCAGAACCTGGTGCTCGCCACGCAGAACCAGGTCGACCCGTCCGATCTCGGTGCCGCCAGTTCCGTCGTCACCTTCTTCCGTTCCCTCGGCGGTGCGATCGGGGTCTCGGCGCTGGGCGCCGTCATGGCCAACCGCGTCACCCACTACGTCAAGGACGGCCTGGCCGACCTCGGTCCCCAGGGCGCGGCCATGGGCCACGGCGGTACCGGCGGCGGGGGCATCCCCGACCTGGACAAGCTGCCCGAGCCGTTCCGCACGGTCGTGGAGAGCGCCTACGGGCACGGGGTCGGCGACGTCTTCCTGTACGCCGCTCCAGCCGCGCTGGTCGCCTTCCTGATCACGATCTTCATCAAGGAGGTCGCGCTGAAGTCGAACACGGTGAGCGAGACCCCCGCCGTCGAAGCCACCGCCGTCGAAGCCACCGCCGTCGAGGCCACCGCCGTCGAGGCCGCTGTCACGGACACGGTCCCCGTCGCCGCGGTCGGGGCCCCGGCCGTCACCGCCGTCGAATCGGCCGGGGGCGCCCCGGCCGACACCCTGGAGGCACCGGTCGCCACCCTGCGCGGCACAGCCGTGCGCGGTGTGGTCCGCGGCGCCGAGGGCGCGCCCCTGGCGGGTGCCGCCGTCACGCTGATCTCGCTGGCCGGCCGGCAGCTGGGACGTTCCGTCGCCCGGCCCGACGGCGGCTACGAGCTGGACGCGCCGGGCTCCGGCAGCTACGTCCTGATCGCGTCCGCCGACGGCTTCCAGCCGCAGGCGTCCACCGTGGTCGTCGGCGACGAGCCGGTCGCGTTCGACATCCTGCTCTCCGGCACGAGCGGGCTGGCCGGAACCGTGCGGACCGCGGAGACCGCCGAGCCGGTCCGGGGCGCCATGGTCATCGTGACCGACGTGCGCGGCGACGTACTGGCCACCGGCGCGTCCGGCGAGAGCGGCGAGTTCGCCTTCGGGGAGCTGGTGCCCGGTTCGGTGACCGTCGCGGTGAACGCCGCCGGGTTCCGCCCGCTGGCCCTGCCTGTGGAGATCGGCGGCCAGGGCGTCACCCGGATCGAGGCCGCGCTGCGGTCCGGCGCCCTGGTGCGGGGCGTCGTGCGGGCCGGTGCCGCCCGGCAGCCGCTCGCGGACGCACGGGTGACATTGGTGGACGCGGCAGGCAATGTGGTCGCCACCGCGACGACCGGGGAGGACGGGGCGTACGCCTTCGCCGACCTGGACGCGGGCGAGTACTCGGTCGTCGCGACCGGCTACCCGCCGGTGGCCGGCGCGCTGACCGTGGCCGGTCACGGGGTCGACGGCCACGACATCGAACTCGCCCACCCCGGCGAGTAACGGACCTCCGGCGGGGGCGGCGCTTCGAGCGGAGGCGCCGCACCCGCGGGCGGAAATGGGCCCCGGTGGCGGGGACGGCAGGCAGGGGACGGCCTGCCGTCCCCGCCCCGGGGCCCGACTCATGGGGGCACCGAGCAGGACGAGCAGAACCGGCAAGGCGAGCAGGAAGAGCAGGGAGAGAACGCATGGGACTTCGCGCACAGGTACGGACGCGGGACGGCTGGGCCGTCCAGCACGCGGTCGTGACGGTCACCGACATGACCGGCGCGCAGGTGCTGCGGGCCACGGCCGACGAGGACGGGGCGGTACGGACCGACACCCCCTTCCAGGCCGGCGCGTACACGGTGATCGTCACGGCGATCGGGTACGCCCCCGCCGCCTCCACCGCCCTCGTCACGGCGAGCGGCCGGGTCGAGGCCGGCACGGTGGTGCTGGCCCGCCAGGGCGGCGTGGAGCTGCCGCCGCCGGGCACCTGGTCGCTGGACCCGGCGCACTCCTCGGTGGGGGCGTCGGCGCAGCACCTGGGGATCTCCAGCGTGCGCGGCCGGTTCACCGAGTTCAGCGGCCGGATCGAGATCTCGAAGGACGTCGAGCAGTCCCGGGTGGAGGCCGTGATCGGCGCGGCCAGCATCGACACCGGCAACGGCATGCGGGACAAGCACCTGCGTTCGCCGGACTTCCTGGACGTGGACCGGTTCCCGGAGATCACGTACCGCTCGAACGGGCTGTCCCCGGTCGGTCCCGACCGCTGGCTGGTCCACGGTGAACTGTCGCTGCACGGCGTGGTGCGCCCGGTGGATCTGCACCTGAGCTACCTGGGCACCGGCCCGGACCCGTGGGGCGGGGTGCGCGCGGCCTTCAGCGCGACGGCGGAGCTGCACCGCGAGGACTTCGCGATGAACTACAACCAGGTGGTGCGGGCGGGCATCTCGGCGATCGGCACGACGCTGCGGGTGGACCTCGACATCCAGGCCGTGCAGGGCGATTCCCCGTCGTCGTGATCCGGGCCGGGGCCCGGCCCGCCCGAAGTGCCGCGCGGAGTGCCGGACGCGGTGCCCTGCGGGGCGGACCCCGCCGTCGTAATCTGCGGACATGGCACCGAACATCGCGACGAACACGACCGTGGAACTCGACGGGTTGCTCGCCTTCGTACGGCCCCGGCACCGGGCGATCCTGCTGACCGCCCGGGCCGACGGCCGTCCGCAGGGCTCCCCGCTGACCTGCGGTGTCGACGACTCGGGCCGGATCGTCGTCTCGACCTACCCCGAGCGGGCCAAGACCCGCAACGCGAAGCGGGATCCGCGGGTCAGCGTGATCGTGCTGTCGGACGAGTGGAACGGTCCGTGGGTTCAGATCGACGGGGTGGCGGAGGTGATCGACGCGCCGGAGTCGGTCGAGCCGCTCGTCGAGTACTTCCGCAACATCTCCGGTGAGCACCCGGACTGGGACGAGTACCGGACGGCGATGGTCGAGCAGGGCAAGTCGATCATCCGGATCACTCCGGAGCGCTGGGGTCCGGTCGCCACCGGGGGTTTCCCGGCCCGCCCGGCGTCCGGCGACTGACGGCCGTCCGTCCGGGGCCCGCGTACGGGGGCCGAAGGCCGTGCGCCCTGGTGCCCGGGGCCGCTACCGGTCCCGGAGCGCCTCGATGCCCGCGACGAGCAGGTCCAGGGCGACGGCGAAGTCGCGGTCGCGGATCTCCTCGACCGTGTCGCCGCCCCCGGCCTCCATCAGCTCCTGTGCGGACTCCATGATCTGGTTCGCCTGCGGCTGGTCCCGGACGGTCCCCAGCGCGTACCGGTAGTACTCCTGCTGGGTCATGCCCGCGGCCGCGCTGCGCTGGGCGAAGTGGCCCTCGATGGTGCCGAATCCGTACACGAACTGGAAGACCGCGGAGAGCGCGCCGGGGCGGCGTTCCGGCGGCAGGCCCGTCGCCCGGATCACGTCCTGGACGGAGTGCGACATCAGCAGCGCGTGCGGGCCGATGTTGAGGTAGTGCCCGGCGAGCGTGGACACCCAGACGTGCCGGACCAGCAGGCTGCGGTACTCGGTCGCCAGTTCGCGCAGCCGGTCCTGCCAGGGCGCGTCCTCGCTGGGGGGCGGCAGTTCGCCGAAGGCCGCGTCGAGGGCCAGCTCCAGCAGGTCGTCCTTGTTGTCCACGTACCAGTAGAGGGACATCGCCGTGACGTTCAGCTCGGCGGCGAGCCGGCGCATGGAGAACTTGGCGAGGCCCTCGGCGTCCAGCAGCCGGACCGAGGCCGCGGTGATCCTGTCCCGGTCGAGGCCGGGCTGCTGGTCCGTCCTGCGGGTGCGTGAGGGTGCCGGCCGGTCCAGCCACACGCTGGGCCTGGCGGGGTTCTTCACACGACCGGTCGCGGACACCATGACGTAACTCTCCTCGTCTTGCCCGTGGGGGCGGAACCCTGCCTCCGGGACGGTTCCGCCGCGTGCTCAGGCGCACGCGGCGGACCTGCGGCAGGACCCGCACGCCCCGGCACGATGCTATGCCGCGGTACCGGCCGCGGCTCCCCGAACGGCTTCCGCCCGCTCCGCGCGGCGCAGGAGCAGGGCCGCGAGCAGGCCGCCGGCCAGCACCGCGGCCGCCCCGACGAGCTGGCTGGCCTCCAGCCCCGAGGCGAAGGCGTCCGTGATCCGCGCCCGTTCGCCGTCGTCGGCGGCCGAGGCGAGCGCCACGGGCAGCGACGCGGTCCCCACGGTGGCCGGGACGAGGGCCCCGAACCGGGAGTTGAGGACCGCACCGAGCACGGCCACGCCCAGCCCGTTGCCGAACTCGGCGAGGGTGCCGTTGACCCCGGCGCCCACGCCCGCCTTCTCCGGCGGAATGGCACTCATGATCGCGTTGGCCATGGCGGGCATGGCGAGCGCGATGCCCGCCCCCATCACGACCAGGCCGAACAGCATGCCGCCGTAACCGTTGCCGCCGAGCAGCGCGACGGCGGCCAGGCCCGCGGCCAGCAGGCTCATCCCGGCCGCGATCGTGACCGGCGTGCCCAGCCTGGGCACCAGCCTGGCGCCCAGACCGGTGAGGTTGAGGGCGATGACGCTCAGCGCCAGCGGGGCGGTGCGCAGCCCGGCCTCCAGCGGCCCGTGGCCGAGGACGAACTGGAGCTGCTGGGTCAGCAGGAAGAGCGAACCGCCCATCCCGAAGGCGACGAGGATCGCGCCCGCGACCGCCCCGACGAACTTCTCGTTGCGGAAGAAGTGCATGTCCAGCATCGGGTGCGGGATGCGCAGCTCCCACAGCACGAAGGCGGCGACGAAGACGATGCCGACGGCGGCGGTCAGCAGCACCCGGCCCGACGTCCAGCCGTGCTCCGGGCCGGAGATGATCGCGTACACGGTGGCCGCCATGCCGATGGTGGACAGCAGCGCGCCGAGCAGGTCGGGCCGGTCGCCGCTGGGGTTCCTGGTCTCCGGGACCAGCCGCGCGACGGCCACCAGTCCGAGGACCGCGACCGGAATGTTGATCAGGAAGATCGCGCCCCACCAGAAGTGGTCGAGCATCACCCCGCCGACCAGCGGCCCGACGGCGAAGCCGAGCGAGCTGACGGTCGACCAGATGCCGATCGCCTTGACCCGCTCGCTGTCGTCGAAGACCTGCACGACGACGGCCAGGGTCGTGGTCATCAGCAGCGCGCCGCCGACGCCCATGCCGGCGCGGGCCGCGATCAGCTGCCCGGACGACTGGGACAGTCCGGCCGCCAGTGAACCGATGCCGAACAGGGCGAGCCCCGTGATGAGCATCTTCTTGCGCCCGTAGCGGTCGGCGGAGCTGCCCGCCGTGAGCAGCAGGCCCGACTGGACGAGCGAGTAGGCGTTGATCATCCACTGCACATCGGCGGTGGACGCCTTCAGCTCCCGGGTGAGGGAGGGGATCGCGACGTTGAGGACGGTGTTGTCCAGCAGCACGGTGAGCTGGGCCAGACAGATGACGCCGAGGATCAGCCAGCGCTGCGGATGGCTCGGCGCCGAGAGGGGGCTCTGTTCTGCAGCAGTCGCCGTCATACGGTTCCCCGCTTTCCTGTACGGCGTACAAGTGATGGTCGACATACACCGTACAAGAGTTCTCGTACGGTGTACAACGCAGAGGGACGCGACTCCGTGCGGGTACGCGACGCGGCGGGGGGGGGGGGGGGGGGGGGGGGGGGGGGGGCCGCCCGCCCGCCCCCCCCGCCGCCCCCCCCGCGGGGGGGGGGCGCGGGGGGGGGGCGCGCGGGGGGGGGGGGGGCCGGCCCCCCCCCCCCCCCCACCGCCCTGTCGTCGCGGACCCGCTGCTGCGGAGCCGAGATCCTGAGCCCTTGAGTCCTTACGTGTCGTTCTTCGGGCTGGTCAGGTCGTAGAAGGTGGCGCTGCCGACCGTGACCTCCTCGAAGTTCTCCGCCACCCACGAGGAGATCGAGGACGAGGTGCCGTCGCCGCCGCCCGGACCGCCTCCCATGCCGCTCGCGAGGAAGTAGTGGATCCGGCCCTCCTCGACGTACTCCTTGAACCGGGAGAGCGTCGGGGACGGGTCGCTTCCGTTGAAGCCGCCGATCGCCATCACCGGTTCTTCGGTGGCGAGTTGGTAGCTCGCGGCGTTCTGCGAGCCGATGGCCGCCGCGACCCAGGTGTAGTCCCCGGCATCCTTCTCCAGGAGCTTCTTCGCCTCGGAGCCGACGGACGAGCCGTTGAGGAGGCCGCCCATGCCGCCGCCTCCACCGCCGCCGGGCCCGCCCTGACCGCCCTGACCGCCCTCGAACGTGCCACCGGGCATGCCGCCGGGGAAGGTGCCGCCGGGGGGCGGGCCCGGGTTCGTGCCGGGGTTCGTACCCGGCTGATTGCCGTTCTGCTGGTTGTTCCGGCCCGGGAAGCGCATGCCGCCGGGGAATCCGCCGTCCCCGCGACCGCCGCCCGGACCGCCCATCGGGCCGCCGCCGGAGGGCCCCGCCGTGACGATCGAGCCCTGGTGCCCGGTGTTCAACGTGCTGAGGGTGTACGCCGTCGGGCCCGCCAGCGACGCGGCGAAACCCACCGCCACCACCGCGACCACCAGCCGGCGCCCCGCCCGCGCGACGAACAGCAGCCCGACCGCGCCCGCCGGGCCGCCGACGAGGACCGCCCAGCGCAGCCACGGCAGGTGGTCCGGGGTCCGGCCCAGCAGGACGTACGCCCAGAGCGCGGTCACGGCGACCGAGCCGGCCAGCACCGCACGCGGCCACCACCTGGCCCGTTCCTCCCACAGGACCGTGACGCCCATGCCGACGAGCGCGGCGAGGTACGGGGCCAGGGCGACCGTGTAGTACTGGTGGAAGATGCCCGCCATGAAGCTGAAGACGACCATCGTCATCAGCAGCGAGCCGCCCCAGGCGAGGAACGCCGCGCGGGCGGTGTCGGTGCGCTTCGCCCGCCGGGTCAGCACGATGCCCGCGACGAGCAGGATCAGCGCGGCGGGCAGCAGCCAGGAGATCTGGCCGCCGACCTCGGAGTTGAACATCCGGCCGATGCCGGTCTCCCCCCACTGACCGCCACCGCCACCGGGACCGCCGCCCCGGCCGCCCCCGCCGACGCTGCCGGTCTCGTTGCCGTTGATCCGGCCGAGGCCGTTGTAGCCGAAGGTCAGTTCCAGGAAGGAGTTGTTCTGCGAGCCGCCGATGTACGGGCGCGACGAGGCGGGCCACAGTTCGACGATCGCGACCCACCAGCCGCCCGCGACGGTCATCGCCAGCGCCGAGAGCCCCAGTTGGCCGAACCTCCGGCGGACGGACACCGGTGCGAACACCGCGTACAGCACGGCCAGTGGCGGCAGGATCAGGAACGCCTGGAGGGTCTTCGCCAGGAAGGCCGCCCCGACCGCGACCCCCGCCCACACCAGCCACGCCGTCCGGCCGTTCTCCATCGCGCGCAGCACGCAGTGAACGGTGACGGTCATCAGCAGCGCCAGCAGCGCGTCCGGGTTGTTGAAGCGGAACATCAGCGCGGCGACCGGCGTGAGCGCGAACACCGCCACCGTGATCAGCCCGGCCGCGGCGTTGAAGCGGCGGCGCACCGCCGCGTACAGCACCCCGGCCGTGGCCACCCCCATCAGCACCTGCGGGGCCAGGATCGCCCAGGAGTTCAGGCCGAAGGCCCGCACCGACAGGGCCATCGGCCACAGCGCGGCGGGCGGCTTGTCGACGGTGATCGCGTCGGCCGCGTCCAGCGAGCCGAAGAAGAGGGCCTTCCAGCTGCGGCTGCCCGCCTGGGCGGCGGCGGAGTAGAAGGAGTTGGCGTAGCCGGAGGCGCTGAGGTTCCAGAAGTACGCGAGCGCGACGACCAGCAGCAGGCCGAGGAAGGCCGGGCGCGCCCAGCGCGGGTCCTCGGGCCGGCCCCGCAGGGCGCGGCGCACCGGGCCGTCCGGACGCCCGTGGCCCGGCGCGGCGGCGGCCGGTGACGAGGGCGGTGGCGGCGAGGAGGACGGCGGCAGGGACGGGACCTGTGGGGGCGGGAAGCGATCGGGATGCGGCGTGCTCATCGGGCGTTCCCCTGTTCGTGGTGGATGTCTGCGGCGGCCCCGGCGATCCCAGCGGCCCCGGTGGCCCCGTCGGTCCCGTCGGTCCCGGCGGTCCCGGCGGCCCTGGCGGCCCTGGCGGTCCCGGTGGCCCCGGTGGCCCCGGCGACTCCGCCGGACCGGTCCGGGAAGACCCAGGCGCGGAGGAGCAGGAACCGCAGGACGGTCGCCGCGAGGTTGGCCGCGATCAGCACGGCGAGTTCCGTGCCGTGCGACGGTGATCCGGAGGCCGCTCCCAGCGCGGCCAGCGAGCCGCTGGTCAGGGCGAGTCCGATGGCGAAGACGACGAGGCCCTGCGCCTGGTGGCGGACGGCCCCGCCCCGGCCCCGTACCCCGAAGGTGAGCCTCCGGTTGGCCGCCGTATTGGCGACGGCCGAGACCAGCAGGGCACCCCCGTTGGCGAGCTGCGGGCCGGCGCCCAGCCGGAAGAGCGAGTACAGGGCGAGGTAGAAGAGCGTGGAGAGCGCGCCGACCGCGCAGAACCCGACGAGCTGACGGGCCAGGCCGCCGGGCACCCCCTTCAGCACGCGGTCGCGCGGGTCGTCCCCGAAGGGCCGCGCCAGCCGGTCGAGCGGCAGCGCGCCGACCGCCAGCGCCCGCCCCACCCGCCACACGCCCTTCAGGTCCTCCACCGCCGTCCGCACGATGTGGACGGTGGAGTCCGGGTCGTCGACCCAGTCGACCGGCACCTCGTGGATGCGCAGCCCGGCCCGCTCGGCGAGGACCAGCAGCTCCGTGTCGAAGAACCACCCGGGGTCCTCGACCATCGGCAGCAGACTCTGCGCCACCTCGCGGCGGATCGCCTTGAACCCGCACTGCGCGTCGCTGAACCGGGCGGCCAGCGACGAACGGAGGATGAGGTTGTAGGCGCGCGAGACGAACTCCCGCTTCGACCCGCGCACCACCCGCGAACTGCGGGTCAGCCGGGAGCCGATGGCCAGGTCGGAGTGGCCCGAGATCAGCGGCGCGACCAGGGGCAGCAGCGCGTTGAGGTCGGTCGAGAGGTCGACGTCCATGTACGCCAGGACCGGGGCGTCCGAATGCGACCAGACGGTGCGCAGCGCCCGCCCCCGGCCCTTCTCCTCCAGCCGGTGCGACCGCACCCGGGGCATCGCCGCCGCGAGCCGGGCCGCCACCTGCGGCGTCCGGTCGGTGCTGGCGTTGTCCGCGACGGTGATCCGGAAGGCGTACGGGAAGGTGCGCGTCAGATGTTCGTGCAGGCGCAGCACACAGGGTTCGAGGTCCTTCTCCTCGTTGTGAACGGGTACCACCACGTCGAGCACGGGGGCACCCGCCGGACCGGCCGCATCGGCCGTACCGGCTGTCGCGGCGAGCAGGTGGTCCCGGGCCGGCAGGGCGCTCCGGGGAGTGTCGGTTCGCATGCCCCGACGTTCACCGACCGCGCTGTCACACCGATGTGCCGAGCCTGTCCTCCGCCTGTGAATGCTCCGGCGCGTCCTGCGGCCCGACCGGCAGGTGCACGGCGAAGACCGTGCGTCCGGGCACCGAGTCCACCTCCACCCGGCCGCCGTGCGCGGCGACGACGGCCTCCACGATGGCCAGCCCGAGCCCGGTCGAGCCCGCGCTGCGCGAACGCGAGGCGTCACCGCGCGCGAACCGTTCGAAGACGTGCGGCAGCAGCTCGGGCGGGATGCCGGGCCCGTCGTCCCGGACCTCCAGCGTCACCCACGGCCGGCCGGTCGCGGCCCGCACGCCGACCGTCACGGTCGTACCGGGCGGGGTGTGGGTGCGGGCGTTCGCCAGCAGGTTGACCAGCACCTGATGGAGCCGGGTCGGGTCGCCGTGCACGGTCGCGGGCTCGTCCGGCAGTTCCAGGCGCCAGTGGTGGCCGCCCCCGTCGGCGGCGCGGGCGTCGCTCACCGCGTCGACGACGACCGGGGAGAGGTCCGTGCGCTCCGGTGCCAGCGGGCGTCCGGCGTCCAGCCGGGCGAGCAGCAGCAGGTCCTCCACCATGCCCGTCATCCGCTCCGCCTCGGACTCGATCCGGCCCAGGGCGTGCCGGGTGTCGGGGCCGGTCTCCTCGCGCCCGCGCCGGGTCAGCTCGGCGTAGCCGCGGATCGAGGCCAGCGGGGTGCGCAGCTCGTGGCCGGCGTCCGCGACGAACCGGCGCACCCGCGTCTCGCTCTCCTGACGCGCCGCCAGGGCCGAACCGACGTGGCCCAGCATCCGGTTGAGCGCGGCGCCCACCTGGCCGACCTCGGTGCGCGGATCGGCCTCGGCGTCCGGGACCCGTTCCAGGAGCGCCACCTCGCCGCTGTGGAGCGGGAGTTCGGAGACCCGGGTGGCGGCCGCGGCGATCCGGCGCAACGGGCGCAGCGCGACGCCGACCATGACGGCGCCCGCGATGCCGGCCGCGATCAGGCCCGCCCCGGTGACGCAGACCTCGACGAGGATCAGAGTGGTGAGCGCGGAACCCACCTCGGCGGCGGGCAGGCCCACGACGAGGGTCGTCCCCTTCGGGTCCGTGACCGCCCGCACCCGGCTGGAGCCGAGCCCCGGCAGGTCGACGTTCCGCGCCCCCTCCCCGGCGGCGATGCCCGCCGCCGCCAGGGCGTCGCGCTGGGCGGTGGTCATCGGCTGCCCGCTGTCCTCGTCCCCGGGCCCCGGCACGGTGGTGCTCTCCACGACCACCCGTGACGCGGTGACCGGGCCGTCGTCCGCCACCACGGCCCCGAAGGCACCGACGGGCAGTCCGCGCGCGTCGACGAAGGCCAGCGGGTCGCGGATCCACGGCCGGTCGTCGCCGGGCATCGGCAGCCCGCCGCCGGGCGGCTTCGCGGCCCGTACGGCGACGGCGTCCAGCTGGTCGTCGAGCTTCCCGTACATGTAGCTGCGGTAGGCGATGGTGGTGACCGACCCGATGACCGCGGCGACGACGGCGATCAGCATCACCGCCGAGACCACGAGCCGGGTCCGCAGCGTCCACGACCCCTTCCGCGCCCCCCGCCCCGCGCGTCCCGCCCGTCCCGGGGTGCTCACCGGGGTCACTCCCCGGGCTTGATGAGATACCCCGCCCCGCGCCGGGTGTGGATCATCGGCGACCGCCCGGCGTCGATCTTCTTGCGCAGGTACGAGATGTACAGCTCGACGACGTTGGCCTGGCCGCCGAAGTCGTAGTTCCACACCCGGTCGAGGATCTGCGCCTTGCTCAGCACCCGCTTCGGGTTGCGCATCAGGAAGCGCAGCAGCTCGAACTCGGTGGCGGTCAGGTGGATGGAGGTGCCGCCCCGGCTCACCTCGTGGCTGTCCTCGTCGAGCACCAGGTCGCCGACGGTGAGCGTCGAACCGCTGCGCGCGGTCGCCGTGCCGGAGCGCCGGATCAGCCCGCGCAGCCGTGCCACGACCTCCTCCAGGCTGAACGGCTTGGTGACGTAGTCGTCGCCGCCCGCCGTGAGACCGGCGATCCGGTCCTCCACCGCGTCGCGCGCGGTCAGGAACAGCACCGGCACCTCGGCGAGTTCCCGGCGCAGCCCGCCGAGCACGGCGAAGCCGTCCGTGTCGGGCAGCATCACGTCGAGGATCACCACGTCCGGCCGGAAGTCGCGCGCCATCCGGACGGCCCCGGCGCCGTCCCCGGCGCTGCGCACCTCCCAGCCCTCGTAGCGCAGGGCCATGGACAGCAGTTCGGCGAGCGGTGCCTCGTCGTCCACCACCAGCACGCGGACGGGGCTGCGGTCCGCCCTCAGCAGTTCGGTACGCCCCTGGGGCGAGGCCGTGGTCCGGGGCGGGGCCGTGGTCGTCCGGGGCGAAGTCGAAGGTGCCGCCGCCCGGTGCGAAGGCATCGTGGTCCGGGGCGAGGTCATGGGCGTCCGGGGCGAGGTCGTCGTCATGCCCCCACCCTGTGAGGCTCCTCTGAGAGGGGTCTTTCCCGTTTCTGTGAATTCCCTGAGAAAACCCGGAGGGCGGATCGCCCCGGCCGGTCAGTCCACGGCGAACAGCGCGCTCGCGTTCCCGTGGCAGACCGCCCGCAGCCAGTCGTCCCCCAGCCCCAGCCGTTCCAGCGCGTGCAGTTGATGCGCGTACGGGTACGGGATGTTCGGGAAGTCCGTGCCCAGCAGGATCCGGTCGCCGAGCGCCGCGAGCCGCCCCCGTCCGGCCGCCGGGAACGGGGTGAAGTCCTCCGTGAAGTCCGTGAACGCCATCGTCGTGTCGAGCCGCACCCGCGGATACCGCTCCGCGAGGTCCAGGAAGTCCGTGTACTCCGGCATCCCCATGTGGGCCACGATCAGCGGCAGCCGGGGATGCCGGGCGAGCAGCCGTCCGACCGGTTCGGGGCCCGTGTGCTTTCCGGGCGCCGGACCCGAGCCGCAGTGCATCACCACCGGGACGCCGGCCTCCGCGAGCAGCCCCCAGACCGGTTCCAGCAGCGGGTCGTTGGGGTCGTACGCCCCGACCTGGACGTGCGACTTGAAGACCCGCGCCCCCGCCTCCACGGCCTCGCGCACGTACCGCTCCACGCCCTCCTCCGGGAAGAAGGTCGCGGTGTGCAGGCAGTCCGGCACCCGGCGCGCGAAGTCGGCCGCCCAGCCGTTCAGCCAGGCCGCCATGCCGGCCTTGTGCGGGTACAGCATCGAGGTGAACCGGCGGACGCCGAACGAGCGCAGCAGCGCGAGCCGTTCGTCCTCGTCGTGCCGGTAGGCGATCGGCCACTCCATCCCGGTCAGCGGCCCGGCCGAGTCGAAGTACGCCCAGACCTTGCGGAGCACCCGGTCGGGCATGAAGTGCGTGTGGACGTCGATGAGTCCGGGCAGCCCGAGCCGCTCCCGGAACCGCACGACGTCGTCGACGTCACCGCTCGTGCCACTCATCCCGTGCCCCTCTCCCGCATCGCCGCCGGACGGACCGCCGTCCCGGACCGACGATCCCAGAACGCCACGGGCCGCTCCCCACCACCCCCGCCCGGACGTTCAGAACAGCCCGCCCTGCACCCCGCCGCCCCCGATGTCGCTCAGCGGCACCCGCACCCCGCCCCGGGCCCCGGCGGCCTCCAGCTCCCACCCCGTCATCAACCGGGTGTCCAGCACCACCGGCCCGTCCGTCGCCGTCTCCAGATGCAGATCGGGCCCGGCCGCCGCCACCAGCCGCCCCGCGACCGCGCCCCCGTCCACCAGCCCGGTGACCGCCCACGCCACCTCCACCCCGCCGTCGAGCCCGAACAGCCCGACGTGGTCGACCACTTCGAGCGGCAACCGCTCCAGCGACTCCGGCCACCCCGCCCCCTCCAGCGCCGCGGCCCGTCCGTACAGCCCGGAAAGCTCCGCCCCGCGCTCCGCCGCCCCCGGCAGCATCCCCCGCACCGCCCTCTTCCGCGCGTACGGAATCCGGTCCGGCACCCCGAGCGCCGCCCGCAGCACCTCCTCCGTGCGGCGGCACGCCATCAACGGCCCGCGCCCCAGCCAGCTGAACACCACGGCCCCCTGCTCCCGCAGCCGGGCCGCTCCCCGCGCCTCGGCCGTGATCCCGACCTTCACCATGCCGGGCCCGAACCAGGCCAGGTACACCCGGTACGTCCTCGGGTCGTCGGCGATCGTGTCGGCGGCCACCGAGTGCGCCCGGTCCAGCCGCGCGCACTCCGGACACCGCGCCCCCGTGCTCCGCCCCGGCACCACGGCCCCCACCGGGCACACGTTCCCCCGCGCCCCGACGCAGTGCCGCTCGCCCCGGGCCCGGAACCCCACCTCCGTCCCGTACGCCGGCGCACTCACCCGCACCTCCCCGCCCCGCCGCCACCCCAGCACCGGCACCCCCCGCGCCTCGGGCCACCGCATCCCGGTGCACTGCCACCCCATGTGTACGAACCCCCGCGCAGGACCGACGAAAAGACCCCCAAGGCTCCCAGAAGAACCCCACCGGGCGGGGGCAACTCCCCCCGGCCCCTGCCGCCCGCCGACCGAGGGTGTCACGCCCCCGGCCATCGCCCGGTGCGGGCGAACTCCTGGAGAACGGCCTCGTGGGGCGCGCAGTCGAGCCCCTGCGCCCGCGCCCAGTCCGGGTCGAGGCACGTCGCCCGGTACGGCTCGGCGGTGTCCCCGATGACGGTGACCAGGCTGCCCCGCACCCCCTCCTCCCGCATACGGGCCGTCAGCCGGCAGATCCCCCAGAGGTTGGTGCCGGTGGCGGGCCCCGCCTCGATCCCGGTGACGGTGCGAAGCCACCGGGTGGCGGCGATGGACGCCGCGTCCGGTACCGGGATGACCAGGTCCATCACCGTCGGCAGGAAACCGGGCTCGGTCCGCGGGCGGCCGATGCCCGGTATCCGCGAGGGCATCCCCGTGGCGTAGTCGCGGCAACCGCTCGCCCACGCCGGGAAGTAGGCCGAGTTCTCCGGGTCCACCACCGCGAGCCCGGACCCGTGTCCGTGCCGCCGCAGATGGCGCCCGATCGTCGCCGACGTCGTACCCGTCCCGGCGCCGACGACGATCCACGCGGGGACGGGGTGCGGTTCGCCGCCCATCTGCTCGAAGATCTCCTCGGCGATGGTCGGCTCGCCCGATCCGGCCGTCGCCGGCTCCGCGTCGGTGAAGTGGTCCAGGAACCAGCCGCCGCACCGCCCGGCCAGCGCTCCCGCCTCCTCCTGCACCGCGGCCGGAGGCAGTTCGCCCACCCGCCAGCGCCCGCCCTCCCGTTCGATCCCGGCGAGGGCACGCGCGGGGGTCCGCCCCGGTACGACCGCCGTGAACTCCAGCCCCAGAAGCCTCGCGAAACGGGCTCCGGCGACAGCGACCGCCCCGCTCGTCGCGGCGATCACGGGCGTGTCCGCCGTGAGGGTTCCGCTCGCGATCGCATGGCAGAACATGGCCCGCACCAACCGGTACTTCATGCTGCCGGTGGGATGCGCCGACTCGTCCTTGGCGTGGACCTCGACGTCCTGGAAGGCGGGGCCCGGAAGCCGGAGCCGACGCAGCGGCGTCGGTGCCGGACCGCCGTCGCCCCGTACCCGCCGGATCGCGTCGACCGCCCACCCGTGCGGATGCTCCACGCCCATGACCGTCCTCCCCCGACACCTTCGACGTGACCATCACCGTACGGCCGACGCGGGAGGTCCGGGAGCCCGGCGAGACCGGGGAGACCCGGGAAGCCGGGGAGACCCGGGAAGCCGGGGAGACCCGCGAGGCCCGTCCCACCGGCTCCCTCAGCGGTCGCGAGCAGCCGCACCTCCCGCCCCGTCCGCGACACGCCGGGCGGTCACCAGGTAACCCGCGAAGCGAAGCTTCAGCCCGGCCTCCGCCCACCCGTCCGCCGCCCCGACCGGAACCAGCACGGTCGTGCCCGGAACGGGGTGGTTCACCTTGTCCGCGGCACCCGGGGGCACCCCGTAACGGCAGTGCACCTCGTCGATCGAGACCACCTCCACCGTGGTGGGCGCGCGCTCCTCCCCCTGGCCGTGACGCTCCTCGCGGAAGTCGATCCCGGCCGCGCGCTCACTGCCGACGACATCGGCGTACTCCTCCGGATCGACCTCCAGCAGCCTCCACGAGACGACGTCCCCCGGCACGAAGCGCTCTCCGCAGCACTGCATCTGCCAGTCGTCAACCCAAATCGTCAACGTCATGCGGCCATTGTCGACCGCGCACCCCGC
This sequence comes from Streptomyces sp. NPDC002669, assembly GCF_042889165.1. Lineage (NCBI taxonomy): Bacteria > Bacillati > Actinomycetota > Actinomycetes > Kitasatosporales > Streptomycetaceae > Streptomyces > Streptomyces sp. NPDC002669. Next base: position 35,969 of record NZ_JBIAQQ010000004.1, read on the forward strand.
ACCCGTGCCGTACTTCGTTGCGGTACGTCCGGACAACGCAAGAGGCCCCGGATTTCTCCGGGGCCTCTTGCTTGCTGTGCACTCGGCAGGATTCGAACCTGCAACCTTCTGATCCGTAGTCAGATGCTCTATCCGTTAAGCTACGAGTGCTTGGCGTTCCGGGCTTTTTTCTTCCCGGTCGGCGTTGCGAGAACAACATTACATGACCTGCGCCGTAGCGCGAAATCCATTAACCAAACCCGCCCCTACCTGCAGAAACGCCTCGTTTCGCGGCTGCGCGGGGCAGCTGGTGGGCGGCTCGGGCAGGTCTCTCCGCCGCCATTCGCGTGACGGTGCTCCGCGCGGGGGCCGGGGCGCGGCGCGGCGTCGGCGCAAGATCCGGAACATCTGAGTCCGCGGTGGCCCGCGGCCATGAGGCCGCTTCCGCACGGGCACCGTCGCGGCTCCGCCATGGCTCCGTCATGACTCCGGGAGGCGTCAACTCCGTTGGGGACGGTTTCACCCTGCGCAAGGGTGGGGGCCGGAGGTACGGCGGAGGTTTCCGGCCATGACGGGGTGGGCTGGAGGGGATCGGGGGGCCTGCGCGAGGGATGCGGCGCGAGGGGCCGGGCCGGGCAGCGGGGCGGCGGGCGGGGGACGGGAGCGGGGAGTGCAAACCCGTCGTGCGGGATTGACCGAACCCCTCCGGCCGTCACTTTACGCAGCGCCTCGAATGTACTGCGCTACCGGGTGCGTCGGCTCCGCCACGGCGCACGGACGTGCGGCCGGACGGCGGTGCAGTCCAGCAGCGTCGACTTGAGGGGAAGAACCATGTCCACACCTCCTGCCCCGCTCCGGGTCAACCTGGTCAACGGCAGCTTCGAACAGCCCGCCGTCGCCAGTATGGAATTCCTTCCGGACGCCTCGCAGACGCAGGCGCCCAAGCGCGTTCCGGGCTGGCGCACCACCGCCTCCGACCACCTGATCGAGCTGTGGCACTCGGGCTTCAACGGGGTGCCGGCGGCCGACGGCGCACAGTTCGCCGAGCTCAACGCCAATCAGGTCTCCACGCTCTACCAGGACCTGCCCACCACTCCCGGGACGAAGCTGTACTGGCGGCTGTACCACCGGGGCCGCCAGGGGGAGGACACCATGGCGCTGGACATCGGCGCGCCGGGCGCCGCGGTGCAGCAGCGGCGCTTCACCGACGGCACCACCGCCTGGGGCCACTACACCGGCACCTACACCGTCCCGGCCGGTCAGACGCTGACGCGCTTCGCCTTCCGCTCCGTCTCCGCCGCTGGCGGCAACCAGAGCATCGGCAACTTCCTGGACGGGATCTTCTTCGGCACCGCCCCCCACGTGGTGCTCACCAAGACCGCCGCACCCACGGGGCCGCTGGAGGTGGGCGACGTCATCACCTACCGCGTCAACGCCAGGAACGAGGGCGGCGGCGCGGCCGAGAACCTCGTCCTGACCGACGCCGTCCCGCCGGGCACGACGTACCTGCCCGGCTCCCTGCGCATCGTCGACGGCCCGAACGCCGGGGTGAAGACCGACGCGCGCGACGGCGATCAGGCGTACTACGACGCCTCGGCCGACAGCGTCGTCTTCCGGCTCGGCAACACCGCCACCGCCGGTGAGGGCGGCAGTCTGCCCAACACCGAGACCCTGCCCGGGGGAACCACGGCCGAGTACCGGGTCACCATCGACCGCGCCTCCGGCGGCACGCAGATCAGGAACACCGCCACCGCCACCTACGAGAACCGGCTCGGCGACATCCCGGAGCCGCTGACGTCCACCTCCGACGAGCAGGTCACACAGGTCAACCCGGCCGCGGATCTGGCCGTGGTCAAGGCGGCCGACGCGACCACCGTCACCGTCGGCCAGACGGTGACCTACCGCGTCACCGTGCGCAACGCCGGACCGAACCGGGCCACCGGGGTCACCGTCACCGACCGGCTCCCGGACGGCCTCGCCCTCCTGTCCGCCGACGGGCCCGGAAGCTACGACCCGGCCACCGGCCGGTGGGCCGTGGGCGCCCTGGACGTCGGCGCCGGGGCCACCCTCGTCCTGCGCGCCAGGGCCACCGGACCCGGCCCGGTCAGCAACTCCGCCTCCGCCACCGCCAATGAGAAGGACCCCGACCCCGGCGACAACACCGACACGGTCGTCATCTGCGTCGAACCGGCCCCGTCCTGCTGCACCCCCTGCGCCGACCGGAAGCAGCCGTAGCCCGGAAGAGTCACCGATCGGCGCAAGGGTGGTGGACCGGCTCCGGAGAAGGCTCGGGAAACGACTCGGGGAGTCCGGCCGAAGTGGGCCGAACTCCCCGAGCAGAAAGCGGAGGCGGAGGGATTTGAACCCTCGATGGGCTTTAAGACCCAAACCGCATTAGCAGTGCGGCGCCATAGACCGGACTAGGCGACGCCTCCATACACTTCCCGCGCGAGCGCGAGCGGTGTGTGCAGATGATGACACAGCTGAGCGCCGTGTCACCAATCGCCGCCTACGGTACTAGGGATCCGGGCGCGAGGGCAAAGTGCCCGCGGTTGCGCAACGCCGCGGCGTGCGGAGCGTTAGTGAAGGCGGAGGCGTCGTCCTCCGGTCGTTCACGTCGTTCCACCGGCACTCCCTTCGAAGTGCACGAGCACAGGAGCCCGCATGCTGCGTCGTCTCGCCCTCACCGCCGTCGTGTCCCTCGCCGTGCTGTCCGCGGCGGCACCGGCCGCGACCGCGGACAGCCGTCCGCTCCCGCTGCCCATCCCGCTGCCCCTGCCCGGACTGGAGGGGGAGGACGGCCCCACCCGGCTGACGATCACGGTCTCGGACTCGGGGGACCCCGCGGCCGAGGGCACCTTCGAGCTGCGGTGCGAGCCGGCGGGCGGGACCCATCCGGTGGCGGGGCGGGCCTGCGGGCGGCTGGAGGAGCTGGCGGACGAGGGGGAGAACCCGTTCGCCCCGGTGCCCGAGAACGCGCCGTGCACCATGCAGTACGGGGGACCCGCCACCGCCCACGTCACCGGCACCTGGGACGGACGGCACATCGACACGGTCTTCACCCGGGTCAACGGCTGCGAGATCTCCCGCTGGAACAATCTGCGGCCGGTGCTCCCCAACGTCCGGTGAGACGGCGGCCGGATCCCTTCGACGAAACGATCCGATGGATCCGGATTCATTCGAACGGATTCGAGGAAGGGCGGCGGGGGCGGGCGAGTGGACGGGCCCGTTCCGGGTACGGGCCGGGGGACGGCCCCGTGACCAGGGGTTCGTCGCCCCGGACGGGCGCGGCGCGCGCCGTTCCGGGGCCATCGGACAGCACACGACGGGCAGGAGTCGTACACCACATGCACAGGTCCTTGGTGAGAGCTCCCCCTCATCCGCCGTCCCCCGCCCCCCGGCTGCCTTTAGACTCGTCCAGTGACAGCCTGCGGCCCGAGGGGCAAGATGGGGCCCGCTGTCGGCAAGGTGCGGTAATCAGGGAGGAAGCGTCGTCGTGAGCAGCAGGCCGTCCCGAGGCACTGCTCGCCTCGCAGCCATACTCGATGCCCTCCCCGACGGGCTGCTGCTCGTCAACTGCAACGGCACGGTCGTCAACGCCAACACCATCGCGCTCGAAATGTTCGAGACGCCGGGCACCGCGCTCGTCGGGCGCGGGCTCCTCGACCTGCTGCCGGAGTTCGACTCCAAGCTGATCCCGGGTTCGATGCGGCGGCCCGAGGCGGCCGACGAGCGCGGCCGTACGAAGCCGACCCGGATGATCGCGCGCCGGACCGACGGGACCGAGTACCCCGTCGAGGTCACCAGCGCCGGTCTGGAGGACGGGCAGGCCGCGTACAACGACTTCCAGAACGGGTACGGCGGCGGCTACTCGGGCGACGAGCTGCTGATGCTCGTCGTGCGGGACCTGTCGGGCACCGTCGACACCGAGGCGGAGCTGGCCCGTTCGCAGCGGCAGACCGAGATGATCCTGCGCGCCGCGGCCGAGGGCGTGGTCGGCACGGACACGGACGGCCGGGTCGTCCTGGTCAACCCCGCCGCCGCGCAGATACTCGGTTACCGCGCCAGCGACCTGGGCGGCCAGGAGCTGCACCCGCTGATCCTGCACTCGCGGGCGGAGGGCGAGTCGTTCCCGTACGAGGAGTCGCCGCTGGCCGACACCCTCAGGTCCGGGCGCAAGCACCGGGTGCGCGGGCAGGTCCTGTGGTCCAAGAGCGGGGCCCGGGTGCCGGTCGACCTGACCACCGCGCCGGTCCGCGACGGGGACCAGCTGGTCGGCGCCGTCATGACGTTCACCGACCGCAGGCCCTACGAGGAGCTCACCGAGCGGCACCGGACCGAGATCGCCGAGCTGACCGGGAAGCACACCGCCGAGATCGCCGCGCTCGACGAACGGCACAGCACCGAACTGGCCGACCGCTCCGAGCGGTACGCGGCCGAGCTGGAGGCCCGGACCGAGCAGCTGGAGGCGCTGACCGCCCGGCACACCCAGCTCACCGCCGTGCTCGGCGAGTCGCTGCGCGGCCCGCTGGAGGAGCTGCGCGGCGAACTCGCCGCGCTCGCCGCCGACCCGGCCGGCCAGCTGTGGCCCGAGGCCAACCAGATCCTGCACCACCTGGCGGCGGGCTACGCCCGGATGACCACGCTCGTCGACAACGTCCTCGGCTACCAGCGCCTGGACGCCGGTGCCGAGAAGCTGACCAAGTCGAACGTGCTGCTCGACTCGGTCGTGACGGCCGGCATCGACGCGTCCGTCGAGCTGATCGGCCCCGGCCGCGCCCAGTTCGCGGTGCACGCGCCGCCGATCGAGGCCGAGGTGGACGCGGCCCGGCTGGTGACCGCGCTCGCCCACCTGGTCGCGGACGTCGCCGGGGTCGACTCGACCGGCAAGGCCCGCGTGGTGCCGGGCGGCGGCTACGTCGACTCGACGATCGTCGTGGCGGCGGCACAGCGCGGCGAGGTCGTACGGATCGAGGTGCGCGGCCCGTTCGCCGGGGGAGACCCGGTGCACGAGCCGATCGTGCGCGGGATCGTGCGGGCGCACGGCGGGGTGCTCCAGACCCACGAGGTCCCGGGGACGAGCGGCAGCGCGTACGTGCTGGAGGTGCCGTTGGGCGCGGGTTCGGGCACGGTGGCGCCGCCCTCGCCCGGGCCGGAGGCGGAGGCCGGGCCGCAGGCCGGTGTGCCGTCCGGCGACGGGAGCCCAGAGACCGCGGGGCAGCAGACCGGTGGTGGCCGGCGGCGGGCGCGCCGGGCGTCGACGGACGCGTTCCTGGAGAGCCCGGTGGGCGGTTCCGGTCAGGACGGCGACACCGCCGCGGCCGAGCCGACCGGTCGGCGCCGGGCCCGTCGCGGGTCCGGGGCGAACGACTCGCAGGGCGGCACCGCCTACGACCCGCAGGAACTCGCCGCGGCCCAGCGGACCCAGGGGTCGGGGCGCAGGCGGGGACGGCCCAGCCCGGCCGAGAGCGGTGCCCGGATCCCGCTGCCCGCCCAGCTGCTCCAGTCGCCCGAACAGGGGCGGGAGCCCGGTGCCGGGCAGACCGACGGTCAGCAGGGCCCGGGGCAGGCGCTGGCGCTGCCCGCGGCCCCGGCCGCGGTGACGGCGGAGACCGGCGCGCAGGACGGCGACCGTCCGCAGCTCGGCCGGACCGTGCCGCCGCAGGGCGTTCCGGCCGGGGAGCAGACTCCGGTGCCGACGGGTGGTCACCGGGCGCGGCACGGCGCGGGAAACCGGCCGGCCCTGCCTGCCGCCGCCCCCGTACCGGCGCAGGCCCCGGCCGCGGGCACGACTGCGGCCCCGGCGCCCGTCTCCCCGGACGCGGCTTCCCCGGTGCCGGATTCCGCGGCCGGTCCGGCGCAGGCGCCCCAGCAGCCGACCGGGCGCAGGGCCCGGCGGGCGCTGGCCGCCACCCAGGAGCGGTCCGCCCAGGACGCGCCGGCGGGAGCCCGTACGGCGTTCGCGCTTCCGCCCGCGGAGGCCGACCGCTCCCCGGCCGAGGCGGCCGATCCGGACGCCTCGCTGCCCGGACGCCATGACGCCGTGGCCCTCGCACCGGGCGAGGACCACACCCCGCCCCACCCGCACCCCATGCCGACCGGCCGGCGCCGGGCCCGCCGTCCCGAAGCCCCCCAGCAGCCCCAACAGCCGGGCCAGGGCGGGCAGGGCGCGTCGCAGCACGCGCAGCCGCCCCACCTGCCGCAGGAACCCCAGGGACTTGGCGGCTGGGACGAGGACGGTTCCTCGGGCCAGGGCCCGGCCGTGCCGGTCGCGCCCGGCGAGCGGTCCGAGGTCCCCGTCGGCCCCGTCGAGGACGCCGCGGCCGACGCCCCCGGGCACACCACGCACACCACCGGCACCGCGGCCGTCCCTGCTCCCGCGGGCGGTGCGGAGGGCTCCGCGCGGGGTGCGACGCCCGTTCAGGACGCGCGCAGGCAGCCGCTGCCCGCGGAGGCCCCGGTGCCCGGCGGCTCGTCCGACTCGACGCAGGGGCGCGCGTTCAGCGTGCGGACGCTCGGGCAGGGCGTGCCGTTCGCCCAGCACATCGCGCACCAGCAGAACCAGACGCTCGGCGGTGCCGGGCGGCGCCGCAAGCTCGCCGCCCCGCCGGAGGACGAGCACGGCCCGCAGGCCGCGCCTCCGTCGCAGGGCGCCCCGTCGCCGTCGGCCAGGCCCCAGACGGCCCAGCCGTCGCCGTCCGCCGGGACTCCGGACGGTCCGCACGGCCAGGTGCCCGGACAGCGGCTGCCCGCGCCGGAGGCCGAAGGACGCTCGTTCGCCATAGGCGCGCCCGACGAGGGCGCCGAGGGGCCGGAGCCGCTGGACGGTCCGGGCGGCGCGGTCGAGGTGGCCAACCGGCCGTCCCCGCAGCCGGTCGACGACGAGCTGCCCCCGGAGCCGCTGGACAACCCGCGCCGGCTGCTCGTGTGGCCCGCGCCCGACGTCTCCACCCAGCAGGCGCTGAGCGACCGCGGCTACCGGCCGGTGATCGTGCACTCCCGCGAGGAGGTGGACGCCCAGATCGCGGCGTTCCCCGCCGCGCTCTTCGTCGACCCGCTCACCGGTCCCATCACCCGCAAGGCCCTCCAGTCGCTGCGCCAGGCGGCGGTGGCGGCCGAGGTCCCGGTGCTGGTGACGGCCGGTCTGGGGCAGGCGTCGCGGGAGGCGGCGTACGGTGCCGACCCCGCCGTGCTCCTCAAGGCGCTCGCCCCGCGCGACAGCGAGCAGCACCCCTCGCGGGTGCTGCTGATCGAGGAGCACGAGGAGATCGCGGAGGCGCTGACGGAGGCGCTGGAACGGCGCGGCATGCAGGTGGCGCGGGCCGCCACCGACAGCGAGGCTGCGTCGCTCGCCGGCCGGATGCGGCCCAACCTGGTGGTGATGGACCTGATGCAGGTGCGCCGCCGCCGGGCCGGCATCATCGACTGGCTGCGCGCCAACGGCCAGTTGAACCGCACCCCGCTGGTCGTCTACACCTCCGCCGACATGTCCGGCTCGGACCTGCCGAAGCTCGGGTCGGGCGAGAGCGTGCTCTTCCTGGCCGAGCGCTCCACGAGCGAAGAGGTCCAGTCGCGCATCGTCGACCTGCTCGCGAAGATCGGCACGAACTGATCCACCGGAACACGGCGAGGGCGGTACGGGAGACCCCGTACCGCCCTCGCGTCGTTCCGCCGGGCCCGAGCCTGCCGGGCGGGCAGCCGGTCAGAGCCGGGTGACGTCCAGCTCGCCCTCCGCGTACTGCTTGCGGATCACCTTCTTGTCGAACTTGCCGACGCTGGTCTTCGGTACCGCCGCTATGACCGTCCAGCGCTCCGGCAGCTGCCACTTGGCGATGCCGGACTCGGCGAGGAAGTCCTTCAGCGCCTCGTAGTCGGCGTCGGCCCCCTCCTTGAGGACCACGGTCGCGAGCGGGCGCTCGCCCCACCTCTCGTCCGGGACGGCGACGACTGCGGCCTCGGCCACCTCCGGGTGCGCCATCAGGGCGTTCTCCAGCGCGACGCTCGAAATCCACTCGCCGCCGGACTTGATGACGTCCTTGGCCCGGTCGGTGAGGGTGAGGAAGCCGTCCTCGCTGATCACCCCGACGTCACCGGTCTTCAGCCAGCCGTCCGCGCTGAACTTGTCCTCGGGCCGCAGGTCCTCGCCGTCCGCGCCCCCGTAGTAGGCGCCGGCGATCCACGGGCCGCGCACCTCCAGCTCACCGGCCGACTCGTTGTCCCACGGCAGGTGTTCGCCGCCGGGCCCGACCAGCCGCGCCTCGACCCCGGCCGGGAAACGGCCCTGGGTGACGCGGTAGGGCCACTCCTGTTCCTCGGTCAGACCGGCGGGCGGGTGGGCCATGGTGCCGAGCGGTGAGGTCTCCGTCATGCCCCAGGCGTGGCAGAGCCGGACGCCGAGTTCGTCGTACGCCTTCATGAGGGAGGGCGGGCACGCGGCGCCGCCGATGGTGACGCGGGCCATGGAGGACAGGTCGCGCGGGTTGGCCGTGACCTCGGCGAGCAGGCCCTGCCAGATGGTGGGCACCGCGGCGGCGTGGGTCGGCCGTTCGCGCTCTATCATCTCGGCGAGCGGGGCGGGCTGGAGGAAACGGTCCGGCATGAGCATGTTGACGCCGGACATGAACGTCGCGTGCGGCAGGCCCCAGGCGTTCACATGGAACTGGGGGACGACCACCAGCGTGGTGTCCTGGTCCGTCAGCCCCATCGACTCGGCCATGTTGACCTGCATGGAGTGCAGGTAGATGGAGCGGTGGGAGTAGACGACGCCCTTGGGGTCGCCGGTGGTGCCGGAGGTGTAGCACATGGCGGCGGCCCGGCGCTCGTCCAGCTCGGGCCAGTCGTAGGTGGTCGGGCGGCCGGCGATCAGTTCCTCGTAGTCGTGCACCCGGGGCGCCGCGCCGTGCAGGAGGGAACGGTCGCCGGGCCCCGTCACGATCACGTGCTCGACCGACTTCAGGTGGGGGAGCACCGGCGCGAGCAGCGGCAGCAGGGAGCCGTTGACGATGACGACCTTGTCGTCGGCGTGGTTGACGACCCAGATCAGCTGCTCGGCGGGGAGCCTGAGGTTGAGGGTGTGGAGCACCGCGCCCATCGAGGGGATCGCGAGGTACGCCTCCACGTGCTCCGCGTTGTTCCACATGAGGGTCGCGACCCGCTGGTCGTCCCGGACCCCGAGCTCGTCGCGCAGCGCGTTCGCGAGCTGTGTGGCGCGCCGGCCGACCTCGGCGAAGCTGCGCCGCTGCGGCTCGGGTTCGCCGGTCCAGGTCGTCACCTGCGACTTGCCGTGGATGGTCATCCCGTGGGTGAGGATGCGGGTGACAGTCAGCGGTACGTCCTGCATGGTGCTCAGCACGGCGTCCTCCCGTTGGGCGCTACGCGGCAGTAGGGTTTCGCTGATTCTGCGCGCATACCGCGCGGTATGTCACTAGTCCCGGGAGCACGAATCGGTGTCGCTCGGCAAAATCGGCCCGCTCGGCGCATCGACGTCGCCCCTGGTCACCGGGGGAACGCCGGGTGTGACCGGACCGGGCCCGGTCATCTGACCGGGGCCAGCTCCGGGTCCTGCCGGAGCTTGCCGAGCGCCCGCGACACGGCGCTCTTCACGGTGCCGACGGACACCCCGAGCACCTCGGCGGTCTGGGCCTCGCTCAGGTCCTCGTAGTAGCGCAGGACGACCATCGCCCGCTGCCGGTCCGGGAGCTTCAGCACCGCCCGCCACATCGCGTCGTGCAGCGTCTGCTGCTCGGCCGGGTCGGGGGCCGGGGCGGCCTCCTGCTCGGGCAGCTCGTCGCAGGCGAACTCGTCGACCTTGCGCTTGCGCCACTGCGAGGTCCGGGTGTTCAGCAGCGCCCGGCGCACGTAGCCGTCGAGCGCCCGGTGGTCCTCGATCCGCTCCCAGGCGATGTACGTCTTGGCCAGCGCGGTCTGCAGCAGGTCCTCGGCGTCGCTCGGGTTGGCGGTGAGCGAACGCGCGGTGCGCAGCAGCACGGGCCCTCTCGCCCGTACGTAGGAGGAGAACGACGGGTACGGGACGTACTGGGGCCGTGAGGCGTACGGGGAGCACGCGCCGTGCGAGGCGTGTGCGCCGCTCTGCGACGCGTGCGGACCGTGGGAGCCCGGCTGGTTGTACGAGCCGTGCCCCGTGCTGTGCGGCGGGTGCACCGGGTACGACGTGTGCGGCGCACGACCGGTGGCGGCGGCTCCCCCGGAGCCGCCCGTGCAGACTGGCGTGGTCATGGCTCCACGCTAGGAGCGGGCGCCGCCGGGGGGATCGGCCCCAGGTCCCGAAACCGCGTCCCCCTCAGGGTGTAGGGGTGGTGCAGGCCCCACCTCCTGAAGGTGGACCCGTCGTCGTGGGGAGCTCAGGGGCGCCCCCGAGAGGCCGGTCCCCGCCCCGGGGGCCCGCGGGGCGCTTCTCGCGGGTGCGGGCACGGGCCTCGGGCCGGGCGCGGTCAGTCGTCCGTGCCGAGGATCAGCCCCGAGGTGGGCACGCCGGTACCGGCCGTGACCAGGGCCCTGGCCGCCCCGGCCACCTGGTTCACCGACGAGCCCCGGATCTGCCGGACCGCCTCCGCGATCCCGTTCATCCCGTGCAGGTACGCCTCCCCCAGCTGGCCCCCGTGCGTGTTCAGGGGCAGCGCGTCCGCCGCGACGAAGTCCGCGGCCTCGCCCGGCGCGCAGAAGCCGAACTCCTCCAGCTGCATCAGGACGAACGGGGTGAAGTGGTCGTAGAGGATGCCCACGTCGATCTCGGAGGGGGTGAGGCCGCAGGTGCGCCAGAGCTGGCGAGCCACCACCCCCATCTCCGGCAGGCCGGTCAGGCCGTCGCGGTGGAAGCTGGTCATCTGTTCCTGCATCCGCCCGGCCCCCTGGGCGGCGGCGACGACCACGGCGGGCGGCCGGCGCAGGTCCCGGGCCCGCTCGGTGCTCGTGACGACGATCGCCTGGCCGCCGTCGGTCTCCTGGCAGCAGTCGAGCAGCCGCAGCGGTTCGACGATCCACCGGGACGCCGCGTGATCGGCCAGGGTGATCGGCTTCCCGTGGAAGTACGCTGCCGGGTTGCGGGCCGCGTGGCGCCGGCCGGTGACCGCGACATGGCCGAACGCCTCCGGTGTCAGCCCGTATGCGTGCAGGTAGCGCGCGGCGGCCATGGCGACCCAGGAGGCGGGCGTGAGCAGCCCGAAGGGGAGGTTCCAGCCGAGCGCCGTGCCCTCCGCGGTGGGTTCCCGCCGCTGCACCCCGGAGCCGAACCTGCGGCCGGAGCGCTCGTTGAACGCGCGGTAGCAGACCACGACGTCGGCCACTCCGCACGCCACGGCCATCGCCGCCTGCTGCACGGTGGCGCAGGCCGCCCCGCCCCCGTAGTGGACGCGGGAGAAGAACGACAGCTCGCCGATCCCGGCCGCCTGGGCGACGGTGATCTCGGGGCTGGTGTCCATGGTGAAGGTGACCAGGCCGTCCACGTCGGCCGGGGTCAGCCCGGCGTCGTCCAGGGCGGCCCGCACCGCCTCGACGGCCAGCTTGAGTTCGCTGCGGCCGGAGTCCTTGGAGAACTCGGTCGCCCCGATGCCCACGACCGCCGCCCTGCCGCCGAGCGAGTCGGCCCTGCGGATGCTCATGCCGCCCCCTCCCGGCCGTTCCGTTCCCCCGGAGCCGCCGGGACGGCGACGGTCCTCGGCTCCGCCGGGACGCCGACGGTCACGGTGCCGGTGACGTGTCGTCCGAGTCCGTTCGTGCCGACGACCGCCACCTCGGCCGTCCCGTCCTCCCCCACGGCGGTGACCCTGCCGCTCAGGACCATGGTGTCGCCGGGGTAGTTGGGCACGCCCAGCCTGATGACGACCTTGCGGAGCACGGTCGCGGGGCCGAGGCGGTCGGTGACGTACCGGCCCACCAGGCCGTTGGTCGTCAGGATGTTCATGAAGATGTCCGGGGACCCCTTTTCCCCGGCGGCCTCCGCGTCGTGGTGGACGTCCTGGTAGTCGCGGGAGGCGAGGGCGCCCGCCACGATCAGGGTGCGGGTCACCGCGATCTCCAGCGGCGCCAGCTCCTCGCCGGCCCTCATTCCGCGCCCTCCTTCGCCAGCGACGCACCGAGTTCCTGGAGCACCTCGCTGCCGCAGCCCAGGTGGGCGTCGAGCTGCCGGCCCCAGAGGAAGTGGCGGTGCACCGGGTGGTCGAGGTCCGCGCCGGTGCCGCCGTGCAGATGCTGTCCGGCGTGCACCACCCGCTTGCCCGCCTCCGAGGCCCACCAGGCGGCGGTCAGCGCCCGGCGCCCGTACGGCAGGCCCGCGTCGTGGCGCCAGGCGGCCTCGTACGCGGTGACCCGTATCGCCTCGGTGTCCATGTGGGCGTCGGCGGCGCGCAGCAGGACCGCCTGCTTGGTGGAGAGCGGGTGCCCGAACTGCACCCGGGTGTTCGCGTGGTCGACGGCGCGGGCCAACGAGCCGGCGCACACCCCCGCCTGGAGCCCGGCGAACGCCGTCCGTCCCATGGCCAGCACCTCCTCGTACGCGCCGTCCCCGCCGATCCGCTCCCCGGGCGCCCCGTCCAGCACGAGCCGGGCCGCCGACCACGGCGCCGTGGTCTCCACCGGCTCCGTCCTCACCCAGGGATCACCGGTCCGTACGATCCACAGCCGCCGCTCCGTGTCGGGGACGAGCACGAGGCCGGCGTCCCGCAGCCACGGCACGTACGGCACGGCGCCGCTCAGCCGGCCCTCGGCGTCCGCCCGCACCCCGCCCCGTTCCGGAAATGCCCCGGTGGCGACCGCGCCGCCGTCCCGGAGCATGGGCAGCAGCCGTTCCCGCTGCTCGTCGGTGCCGTGCCGGGCGACGGCGAGGACCCCGTACACACAGCTCGCCGCGAACGGCACCTGTGCCGTCGTCCGGCCCTGTTCCTCCAGCAGGAGCACCAGGCCGAGCAGGCCGATCTCCTCGACGGCCGCGACCAGTCCGGCCGCGCAGAGGCTCTTCCACAGCTCGGCGTCCGTGCCCGTACCGGCTCCGGCCAGGCGCTCGGGCGTCGACAGGTCCGCGAAGATCCGCGCCGCCAGCCCCTGGGCGGCGGCCTGTTCGTCGGTGGGTACGAAATCCATCTCAGCCCTCGTCTCCCCGGAAGACCGGAAGCTCCAAGTCCGGGTCGGTGCGCAGGAATTCCAGCCGGACCGGCATGCCCGTGCGCACCTTGTCGTACGGCACGCCGACGACGTTGCTGACCATCCGCACGCCCTCGGCCAGCTCGATCAGCGCCACCGCGTAGGGTCCGCCGCCCTCCTCGGCCGCGAAGGCGGGGAACGGCGGGTGGTGCATCACGACGTGGCTGAAGACGGTGCCCTCGCCGCTCGCCTCGACCGTGTCCCACTCCTGGCAGCCGCACGCGTTGCAGCCGGGCAGCCAGGGGAAGCGCAGGGTGCGGCAGTCCCCGCACCGCTGGATCAGCAGCCGGTGCTCGGCGACGCCCCGCCAGAAGCCGGCGTTGTCGCGGTTGACCACCGGCCGGGGGCGCAGCCGCTTCTCCCGCGGCGGCTCCTCCCGTTCCGGTCGGCGTCGCGCCGCGGGCGCGTACTTGAGGATGCGGAAGCGGTGCGTCCCGGCGGGTTCGCCGTCCGCCCGGACGTCCATGCGCGTCGTGACGAAGTACCCCGTCCCCAGCCGGGTCGTCTTCCGCGGCGAGACCGACTCGATCACCGCGTCGAAGGTGATCCGGTCCCCGGGCCGCAGCGGGCGCAGGTACTCCTGCTCGCAGTCGGTCGCGACGACCGAGGTGTACCCGGCGCCGTCGAGCAGCCCGAAGAGCTCCTCGTACGCCGCCGAGCGGTCGGTGTGGCCCGACAGCCCGCCCATCGTCCACGCCTGGAGCATCGTCGGCGGGGCGATCGCGTCCGGTCCCGTGTACGCCGGGTTGGCGTCGCCCATCGCCTCGCACCAGTGCCTGATCATCGGTTCGTTGACCGGGTCCTTGCCCACCCCGGCGGTCGCGGCCGGCCGGCCCTCGAACTCCTTGAGCCGCCCGTACAGCCCGTCGGGCTCCCGGTCCCGGGGTGCCGGTTCCTCCTCCGGCGGCCGCTCCCGGGCCACCGGCTTCTTCTCCCGCGGGCCCGTCATCGCGCACCCCTCTTCATGCCGAGCCGCATCGTCGCGACGATCTCCCGCTGCGCCTCGCTCACCCCGCCCCCGAAGGTGTTGATCTGCGCGGCCCGGTTCATCCGCTCCAGTTCCCCGTCCCCGAAACAGCCGGGCGAACCGGCCCGCAGCACACCGGCCTCTCCCGTGATCTCCTGGCACATCCGGTACACCTCGACGGCGCTCTCGGTCCCCGCGAACTTCACGCCGCTCGCCTCGCCGGGCGCCGGTGAACCCGCCCCGACCTCGCTCACCAGGCGCCAGTTGAGCAGGCGGGTCGCCGCCAGGCGGGCGTACGCCTCCGCCAGCCGGGCGCGCACCCACGGCTCGTCGGCCGGGCGCCGGCCCGTGACCGGGTCGGGGGTGCGGGCGAAGGCGAGCGCCGCCGCGTAGAAGTCCTCGGCCTGCATCCCGATCGCGGCGAGCGCCACCCGTTCGTGGTTCAGCTGGTTGGTGATCAGCCCCCAGCCACCGTTCTCCGCGCCGACCAGGTTGGTGACGGGCACCCGTACCCCGTCGTAGTACGTGGCCGTCGTGGTCAGCCCGCCCACGGTCTCGATCGGGGTCCAGGAGAACCCCGGCGCGTCGGTCGGGACGAGAACGATCGAGATGCCCCGGTGCTTGGGCGCGTCGGGGTCGGTGCGGCAGGCGAGCCAGATCCAGTCCGCGTTCTGGGCGTTGCTGGTGAAGATCTTCTGCCCGTCGATCACCCAGTGCTCGCCGCCCCCGTCCCCGCGGGGGTCCGGCGGGGATGCCTCCCGCACCGCCCTGGTGCGCAGTGCGGCGAGATCCGTACCGGCCTCGGGCTCGCTGTAGCCGATGGCGAAGACGAGGTCGCCGCCGAGGATCCGGGGCAGGAAGTACGCCTTCTGCTCCTCGGTCCCGTACGCCATCAGCGTCGGGCCCACCGTGTTCAGAGTGACCATCGAGACGGGTGCGCCCGCCCGGTACGCCTCGTCGAAGAAGATGAACTGCTCGTCGGCGCCGCGCCCCTGGCCGCCGTACTCGACGGGCCAGCCGAGTCCGAGCATCCCGTCGGCACCGATCCTGCGCAGCAGCCGCCGCTGCTCGGCGGGGTCCTCGGCGCCCGGGGCCGTCCCGGTGTCCCGGTGGGGCATCACCTCGCGGAAGTACGCGCGCAGTTCGGCGCGCAGCTGTCGCTGGCGTTCCGTCTGGACGAGATGCACGGCGGCCGCCTTCCGGACACGGGCGTACGGACCGGGGCTTGCCCCGACTGGTTTCTGACTGTCCGTCAGATACGGGGCGACTGTCAAGGTCGCCGACACCCCGAACCGGTGCGCGCGCCGCCCTGCCAACGGCACGGATCACGAGGCACGGCGCACGGCGGCCCGCACGGGTGCCGGAGCACGTCGCACGGGCCGCCGCCCGACCGGTCACGGCCCGCCCCCGGCCGAACCCTGCCCGGCCGGGGACTCACCAGAGGTTGGCGAAGTTCACCGTGACGCTCTCGTCGTGCTGGTCGATCGCGGTGAACGCCGAGCCGTTCACCTGCGCGGACGCGCTCCGGTTCGACGCCTCCTCGCCGACGGCCTGCTGCTGCGACGTGGACGAATTGCCCAGGTTGTCGTCGGCGACACCGCCGCCGACGACCGTCGCGACGCCCGCGTTCGATCCGTCGTTCGCGAACGAGCCGCTGTCGGCCCGGGCCACCCCGCCGAGGAGCACGGCGGCGAGAGGCAGGGCGGCAACGGCTGCGAGAACACGAGCGGTACGGATGCTTGCCATGTGAATTCCTCCAGGAACCGGAAGCACGGCTTGTACCGAGGCAGTCGGCCCGCCGTCTCTGCGTCGGTCGCGACGTCGCGAGACCAGGACTGCCCACCGTCCCCTCGGCGAATCACCCGTACGGCCCGATTACCCCGCAAGCATGAGGACCTTCCGACAAACCTTCATGCGCCCCGGAAGTGCCGACTCGCACCCCTCACGCCCCCCGTTCGGCCGCTTCCGGAACGCAGAATCCCGCGCCACCCCGCAGGAGAAGCGTTCCGGCAGCCGCCCTGCGGCCGATTTCGCGCCCCCTTCCCTTCATCGAACATTCGTACGAAAATAGAGTCATGGCCATCACCGCCCGGCAGACCGCCGCCCTGGCCCTCGCCCACGCGCTCTCCGCCGCCGAGCGCGGGCTCCCCGTCTTCCCGCTGACCGCCCGCAAACTCCCCGCGCTCCCCTCCCCGCACCGGAACGACGGCCGCCGTTCCACCTGCCGGGGCGCGTGCGGCCTTCCCGGCCACGGCGTCCACGACGCCACCACGGACCCCGCCGCCGTACGCGCCCTCTTCGCGGCCGCCCCCTGGGCCACCGGCTACGGCATCGCCTGCGGCCGGGCCCCGCACCACCTCATCGGCATCGACCTGGACGTCGACGCCACCGGCGGCGACTCGGCCGCCTCGCTCCAGCGGCTGGCACTGCACCACCTGTTCACGATCCCGCCGACCATCACGGTGCTCACCCCCAGCGGCGGACGGCACATCTGGCTGACCGGCCCGCCGGACGTTCCGGTGCCGAACTCGGCGAGCCGGCTCGCCCCCGGCATCGACGTCCGCGGCGCCGGCGGCTACCTGGTGGGCCCCGGCTCGGTCACCGCCCACGGCGGCTACCGCCTCGCCCCGGGCACCGCCGACCTCCCGCCGGCCCCCTGCCCCCGCGCACTCCTGCGCCTGCTCGTACCACCCGCACGCCCCCACCGCCCGGCCACGGCCCGGCCCGACCGGGGCCGGGGGCTGGTCCGCTTCGTCCTCGCGGCCCACGAGGGCCAGCGCAACACCCGGCTCTTCTGGGCCGCCTGCCGCGCCTACGAACACGGCTTCGGCGACGCCCTGGCGGACGCCCTCGTCCGGGCCGCCGTCCACACCGGCCTCACCGAGCACGAGGCCCGCGCCACCGTCGAATCGGCGGCCCGCCTCACCACCGGCGACACCGGACGCCCCGGGCACCGGTGACACGGAACGTCCCCCGACCGGCGATGCCGGTCGGGGGACGAATCCACTGCGGTGGGTGTGGGATTTGAACCCACGGTGACTCGCGCCACGACGGTTTTCAAGACCGGCCAGACTTTCCAACCCGCACGCGTTGACCTGGGCCGACACCCGGGGCGCCACTCTGGAAAGCTCAACTGGCCCGCACATGAACCGTGCTGGTTGCCCAGCCCTCCACCCGGCCCTCCATCGCCAACACGCCTCCCGGCTGTTCGCGTGGCCGTACGCCGATGTTCACAGGGGTTCGCGCAGCAGGTCAGAACGGATGCGTGAACGGTGAGGAACCCTGGCGATCGTCAGCGCACTGGACAAGAAGAACGACGAAGGGCGCCCTCCCCTTCTCTGTGACTTGTCACCTGATGCAGGGGAGAGGCTTTCCGCGGACGGTCGTCTTGGCATAGAAGGCACTCACCGCAGCCACATTCTAGCAAGATTCCACCTACCGCAGACGAGGGATCATCTACTGCGGCATTGAGAATCGGCGATTACACACACCTCAGTTGACCGTCTGACAGCCCGACCGGTAGCGTCCCCCTATATGACGGCGCGTCAAAGTGACGCCCAGTGGAGGGCTGACTCATGACCATTCCCAAGTCTCTGAAGCCGGTCACCACCGGCCTGCCCGTCGACCTCCGGGAGATTCGTAAGGGGGTTATGGCGAACGGCGTCATCGACTGCGAGAACCTGCTCGCCATCGTCAACGACCCCCAGGAGGTCGAGGACGCAACCAAGCGCGCACAGAAGGCTGGACAGCCGGTCAGCGAGTACGCCCGTACGCGTGCCGAGATCCAGCGGCTCATCGGCACGGCAGGCAGCAAGAAGGCCAAGAACATCGGCGAGTATGCCGACTACATTGCGGCTGGCCTGCGGGGAGACTTCGGAGACGGCTGGTCGCTGCCGCAGATCACCCTGTGGTCGCCGCGCCCGCTGGTCATCTCCGAGGAAGGGTCAGCGGCCCTGCCGATCAAGGACGGCCTCTATGCTCTCGACAGCGAGACCCAGGTCACCGCCTGGCACCGGATCAAGAAGAACCCGGCTGCGTTCGAGCTGGAGGAAGACTTCGACTTCGGCGCGATTCCGCTGTCGTTCGAGATCTTCCATGGCATCAGCACCATGGCCGCTCGCCAGATCTTCCACGACCGCAACCTGAAGGGCGTTCCGGTCGACAAGTCCCTGGCCATGTCCATGGATGGTCGCGACTTCGGCACCACTGTGACGCGCAAGCTGATGGAGTCACTGAAGGTGGTGGTCGACGAGACCACGGTCCCGCTGTCCAGCCTGATCCTTACCGGCAAGCGTCAGGTGTCGGACAAGGCTCCGGAATGGATGACACTGTCGGTCCTGAGGACCCTCATCTCCACAGCCATGCTCGGTAAGGCCGGCATCCACGCCGCATCGACCGGCATCGAGCACGAGGACATCCCCGCTGACTCCAACGGCGACCGCCCGGACAAGCTCGTCGTCCAGCGCGAGGTCATGGAGACGGTAGGAGCATTCCTGCAGGAGAACGCCGCACTCTTCCACGCCAAGACTGCCGTCACCGCCCCTGCCGTCGTGGCCGGACTGGGCGCGACCATGAATCGGGTCATGTCCTGGAGCACGGACCCCCTGCCCGAGGGCGTCAGTCTGGAGCGTCTGCTGGAGGGCATCCAGTGGGAACGCGAGGCGAAGTACTGGAGCGGTATCGCCGCCAAGGTGACCGACCGGGGCACCGTCTCCTGGGCCGGCGGCGCCCGCGACTCCGGTCATAAGGTCTACGACGCGCTGAACCACTCCGAGAGCACAACGGGTAAGCAGATCCGCGGACGGTTCTAGGGGCGTTACACAAGGCTGTGTTCGGGCGGGTCAGGGCCGGGATGCAGGCGAGTCAGAGTGAGACACCGTGTACACAGAGGGTGGGCTCCGGATTCCGGAGCCCACCCTCTGACAACTGTTCCTCTGACCTGCAAAGCGGTGGGTGTGGGATTTGAACCCACGGTGACTCGCGCCACGACGGTTTTCAAGACCGTTCCCTTAGGCCGCTCGGGCAACCCACCCATGCCCCGCCCGCCTGCTGCGGAGCGGCTACAGCCTACCGGCCCCGGACCCCGCCCGGGGGCCGTGGTCGGTACGAGGTCCATCGGCCCTGTTCGCGCCCGGGCCGGCCTTCGCTAGAACCGTCATCGGCCCTCCGCGGGGCCCCGGCGTCAGTGCTTCGTGAGAACCATCAGGCGGACGAGGGAACGGTCGTGCAAGCGGCTGAGGAGCAGCAGCGAGCAGGTGGCGCCGATCAGTGCGCAGAACATGTCCCACTGGGTGTCCCAGACGTCGCCCTGGGTGGCCAGGAACGCGTCGGCCGCCTGTCCCCCGGTCACGGCAGCCAGCCACTCCAGCATTTCGAAGACGGCACTGAAGGCGAGGCAGGCGCAGACCGTCAGCGGGGCGAGCCAGCGGCTGCCGCGCAGGGGCGAGGTCCGGACGAGGAGTTCCCGCACCAGGATCGCCGGGACGAAGCCCTGCATGAGGTGGCCGAAGCGGTCGTAGGGGTTGCGGTCCAGGCCGAACCAGTCGCGCACCCAGTCGCCGGCCGGTACCTCCGCATAGGTGTAGTGGCCGCCCACGACGAGGACCGCGGCGTGCACGGCCAGCAGGCCGCACAGCAGTCCGCTCAGCGGGAACCGGCGGCGCAGCAGGATCAGCAGCGGCAGCCCGAGCATCACCCACACCGTCTCCAGCACCCAGGTGGCCGGGTCCTCGGCGCCGAACGCCGACACCACGAGCGCCGTCGCGACGAGGACCGCGAGGACGGCGGGCAGTCGGCGCCCGGTGCGGCCGGTACCGTCGGCGCGGCCGGAGAACGGCGGGGTGCCGGACGACGGTTCGGCGTATGTGGGGGAGGCGGACAACTCTGGCTCCTCGTGTGGGTGGGGCTGGGTGTCTGGGTCTCTGGGGTGGGGCCGTTCTCGGGCGTGCCGTGACGTCCCCGGCGCGAGTGCGCCCGCTCGACCGCGCCGCCGCCGGGTTACCCGATCGGGGGCTCGTACCGCCGAAGCCGCTGCCCGGCTGCGCGATGTGTCCCGTCTCCGGGTTCGCGGATCAGCCGGTCGTGAAGGCCGACGTCTTCCCGTCGAACACGGTCTCGCCGTCGTCCGCGGTGGCGAGGGTCGCGACGTACCAGGTGCCCTTCCCGGAAGCTGCGGCGTCGGCCGCGGTCACGGTGACCTCGTAGGCGCAGCGGACGATGCCGTCATCGGCGGGCCGGCAGGTGGCCGATTCCACCTCGGCCATGTCCTTCGCGGTCGGCCCGCTCTTCGCGAAGGCGGGGCCGGTCGCCGGCCAGGCCAGTACCTTCAGGTTCTTGAGGCCGGAGGGCGCCGTGACCTCGGTGGTGAAGGTGAACGAGCCGTCCCGGTTCCCCTCGGGGGCCGTGTAGCGGGCCGCGCCGTTCTCCACGGCCAACGGCCGGTCCCCCGCGTGGGCGAGGGCGAAGGCCCCGGCACCGCCGAGGGCGATGACGGCGGCGGCCGAGGACAGAACGATGCGTCGGGACATGACAGGTCTCCCCGTGAATGCGTGTCAGCTGTTTCCGCGACGCCCCTCCGCGCCGCCGGGTCACAGGCTGTCAGCCCTGGTTGACCCGGGATTGAGTACACGTACTCAACCCCGTATGGGGACTTGCCGCCGTCGGATCGTCCGCGTACCGGATCCGGGCAGGGCGGGGCGGGCCCATGCGGAAGGGGTGCCCCTCGATGAGGGACACCCCTTCCGGCCGGCACGTCCATGGCCCGCGATGGCGCTCTCGCGCCACGACGGTTTTCGGGACCGTTCCCCCGGTCCGCCCGGGCGGACCGGGCCGCGCCTCCCGGCCGTGAGCCGGGGCCGGGGCGAGGACGGCCGGTCGGTCAGCTGTCGCCCTTGCGCTCGCCCAGGACCACCTCGGCCGTCGACGACTTGCCGTCGCGCGTGTAGGTCAGGGTCACCCGGTCGCCGGGCTGGTGGGTCCAGATCTCGCCGATCAGGGTCGGGCCGCTGTCGACCACCGTGTCGTTGAACTTCGTGATGACGTCGCCGGCCCGGAGGCCCGCCCGGTCCGCGGGGCCGCCCTTCGAGACGGCTTCCGTACCGCTCGCGCCCCGGTCGGAGATGACCGCGCCGCCCGTCTTCTCGTTCATGGTGACCGTGGCACCGATCACCGGGTAGACCGGCTGTCCGGTCTTGATCAGCTGCTGGGCGACGTTCGTGGCCTGGTTGACCGGGATCGCGAAGCCGAGGCCGATGGAGCCCGACTGGGCCTGGCCGATGCTGCTGCCGGTCGACTGGATGGCCGAGTTGATGCCGATCACCGCACCGCGCGCGTCGAGCAGCGGGCCACCGGAGTTGCCCGGGTTGATCGAGGCGTCGGTCTGCAGGGCGCTCATGTACGAGTTGCTGCCGCCGGAACCGTCGCCGGAGGCGACCGGGCGGTTCTTCGCGCTGATGATGCCGGTGGTGACCGTGTTGGACAGGCCGAACGGCGCACCGATCGCGATCGTGGAATCGCCGACCGCGACCTTGTCCGAGTCGCCGAGCGACAGCGGGGCGAGGCCCGCGGGCGGGTTCTTCAGCTTCAGGACGGCGACGTCGTAGCCCTGAGCCCGGCCGACCACTTCCGCGTCGTACTTCCTGCCGTTGGAGAAGATCGCCGTGAGCTGCCCGCTGTCCGCCGCGGAGGCCACCACGTGGTTGTTCGTGAGGATGTGGCCTTCCTTGTCGTACACGAAGCCGGTGCCCGTGCCGCCCTCGCCGTCACCGCCCTGCGCGTCGATGGTGACCACGCTGGGCAGCGCCTTGGCCGCCACGCCCGCGACCGTGCCGGGGTCGCGCTTGAGGTCCTGCGGGGTGGACGACGCGGCGACCGTGGTCGAGCCCGAGGAGCCGTTGCGGTCGGCCGCCCAGAAGCCGAGGGCCCCGCCGAGGCCGCCCGCGACCAGGGCCGCGACCGCCACCGCCGCGACCAGGCCGCCCGCGCCGCGCCGGCGCGGCTGTTCGGGGGAAGAGGGTGGGGCGCCCCAGACCGGACCGCTCCCACCGGCGCCGTGCTGCGCGTACGCGGGAACGGCGGGGGGCGGCGGCCAGTTCGCCTCGGCCGCCGACTGGAAGGCCGGGGGCGTGTGGGGCGTATGAGGAGGAGGCGTCGCCGGAACGGGGGCCATGGGAGTGGTGGCGGTCGTCCCGTCCGCCGGGGCGGGCGACTGCACGTCCTGCGGCTGCGGGTACTCCGGAGCCGGGGCGGAGGCGGGGGCCGCTCCCGCCGGGGCGGGCCCGGGCGTGCTCCCGGGCGTCTCCCGAGGAGCGTCGGCCGGCACGGGAGGTGCGGACGGAACGGGCGGCTGGACGGCCCCGGCCGCGGTGCCCTCGTTGTCCTCGTTCTCTGTGCTCACAGCTCTTTACTCCTCGGTTCCACATCATGTTCGGCAAGAGATCCGCTGTGTACGTGTCCTGAGCCAGCTTTTCCCAAGACCCGTCAGGCCACTGTAAGCAGGACCTGTGCATCCGCACATCAATCTTTACATCGGGCAAAACGACTACCCGCCGCAAGCCGCGCACCGGAGCGCCCGGGCCCCCTCGCGACGCGTCGCACCCGCCCCGGCCGCACCCGGGCTCGCGCGACGTGTGCACAGCGGCCGTCTCCCGGTGACACCATGACGCGGTGACCCACGCACGACAGCAGACCACGCCCCAGACCACCCAGGTCGTCGCGCACCGGGGCGCGTCCGAGGACGCGCCCGAGCACACCCTGGCCGCATACCGGAAGGCGATCGAGGACGGCGCCGACGCCCTGGAGTGCGATGTACGGCTCACCTCCGACGGCCATCTCGTGTGCGTGCACGACCGCCGGGTGAACCGTACGTCCAACGGCCGCGGCGCCGTCTCCGCGCTGGAGCTCGCCGAGCTCGCCGCCCTCGACTTCGGGTCCTGGAAGGACCGCGAGGAGTCCCCCGACTGGGACCCGGTGCCCGGCGAGCTCACCTCCGTGCTCACCCTGGAGCGGCTGCTCGAACTCGTCGTCGAGACCCGGGCCGCCGGCCGCCCGCTCCAGCTGGCCGTCGAGACCAAGCACCCCACCCGCTGGGCGGGCCAGGTCGAGGAACGGCTGCTGCACCTGCTGAAGCGCTTCGAGCTCGACGCCCCGCCGGCCGACGGTCCGTCGCCGGTGCGCGTCATGAGCTTCTCGGCGCGCTCGCTGCACCGCGTCCGGGCCGCCGCCCCCACCCTGCCCACCGTCTATCTGATGCAGTTCCTCTCGCCGCGCCTGCGCGACGGACGGCTGCCGGCCGGGGCCCGGATCGCGGGTCCGGGCATGCGGATCGTGCGCAGCCACCCCGGTTACGTCGAGCGGCTGCACCGCGCGGGACACCGCGTGCACGTATGGACGGTGAACGAGCCGGAGGACGTCCAGCTCTGCCTCGACCTGGGCGTCGAGGCCATCATCACCAACCGCCCGAAGCAGGTTCTGGCACAACTGGGACGCTCCTGACGACAGTTACGCGGAGTACACCGGCGCATTCGAAACGTATTCGATCGTTACGAGTGCGTCATTGGCAGACCATTGGCCGGTTTCCGGTCCAGTCCAAGGGGGCATCCACTCCGTGGCGTGGGGCAAAGGAGGTCTCGGGGGTGGCGTTGGTGGTGGCACAGGAAGTGCCCGCGTCGTCGAGCATGGCCGTACCCCATGGCCCTGCGGGCGTGGGCCAGGCGCGGCACCGGATGCGCGAGCAGTTGCGCAGCCACGGGGTGTCGGATTCGGTCGTCGACGATGCTGTACTGATTCTTTCCGAACTGCTCAGCAATGCCTGCCGGCACGGGAGGCCGCTGGGGCGGCACACGGATGTGGGGGACGGCGACGTCCGCGCCGCATGGCGCGTCGACAGGGCCGGCGGGCTGACCGTCGAGGTCACGGACGGGGGCGGCCCGACCAGACCCGTCCCGGCCACGCCCTCGGTGACGGCGCGCGGCGGCCGCGGGCTCAACATCATCAGCGCGCTCGCCGACGAGTGGGGCGTACGCGACAGCTCGTCGGGAGAGGTCACGGTCTGGGTCCTCGTCAACGAGGGACACGACCGGGCGCCGTCCGGGCTGCCGGGCGAACCGGGGGCTCCGGGCGCCCGGGGGATCCAGGGCGTCTCCGGTACGCCGGTTGCCCACGGTGCGTCCGGGGTTCCCGGGGTGTCTCGTACGTCGCACGCGTCGCACGCGCCCCGTGTCTCCCGTGCGCCTCATGGGGCGGGTGCGTCCGGGGTGTCGGGCAGCGGCATGCCGGGGGGTGCGGACCTCGACGAGCTGGGCTTCGCGGACATCTTCGACGACGTGGGCTGACGTCGCCGTACCGGGCGGCCCCGGCGTCGGACCGCATTCCGCGCACCGGAACCGGCGGACGTCCGGGCAGATGTGTCCCCGACTCCACACGGGCGGCTAGGCTCGCGGCCCAGACCGCACTGTCGCAATCGGGAGAAAGCCCACCATGGCCAAGAAGCGCCCTCAGACCAAGGCCGGGAAGCAGCAGCTCAAGGACGGCGAGATCCCGGTGGTCGGGGCTCGCGAACCCTGCCCGTGCGGTTCGGGCCGCCGCTACAAGGCATGCCACGGCCGCGCCGCCGCCCAGGCCGTGACCGAGCTCGTCCACCGTCCCTTCGAGGGGCTGCCCGGCGAGTGCGACTGGGTCGCCCTGCGCGAACTGGTGCCCGCCGCCACGGTCGAGCTGAAGCTGAAGGACGGGCTGCCCGAGGGCGTTCCCTCCGTGACGCTCGCGACCGTCCTGCCGATGGCATGGCCGGCCCTGCGCCGCGACGACGGTTCGGTGCTGCTCGCCCTGCAGAACGACACCCCGTCCGGCGACCTCAGCCGCGACCTCGCGGACACCCTGCTGCGGGCCCTGGCCGCCGAGCCCGGTTCGCCCGTGGCGGCGCAGCGCGTGGCGGCCGACGGTCCGCGCCTGCAGGACCTGCTCGACCCCGGGGCGGCGTTCGAGCCCACGGTCCACGCCGGCTTCGAGTTCTGGGTGCCGGACGCGGAGAACGCCACGCCCGAGGTGGCCGCTTCCCTGGAGCGCGCGAACGGGGCGGCGATCCCGACGACGCGGCTCGCCGGTGTGGACGCCGCCTACTGGTGCGAGACCCCGGAGAAGAACCACCTCCGCTGGGTCATGCCGCACGCCGAGGAGCAGCTCCTCGACGCGCTCGCCCGGCTGCACGCCGCCGGCAACTCCTCGCTGGGCGAAGGGACCAGGCTGGTCGGCTCCTTCAGGGCGCACGGCCTGATGGTCCCGGTCTGGGACCTGCCGACCACGATGGGCGCCGAGGAGTGCGAGAAGCCCGCGGCCGAGTTCGCGGAACGACTGACCGCGGCCCTCGCCACGGACGCGCCCCTCACCGCCGAGGAGCGCCGGGCCCGCGGCGGGCTCACCAACCGCCAAGTGACCCTCAGCTGACAGCGACGAGCACCCCACCTCATGGTGACACGCGTCACAACTAGCCGTACCGGCAGGTAAATCCCTGTCCTAATACGCGAGATCGAATTTGCGAACGGCAGATCTCTTGTTACGGTTCTGGAAGCCCGGTCGCTGGTGCATCCCCCGTCGCCAGCGACCGGGCATCCTCATTTCCGGATACGGCGCACAGCGCGCGACGCGGCGCATGTACCGGCGCACGAGCCCGCACCGATCCACCCCGGGCCCGTAGCCCCTTCCCCGCGCTCGAACGTCCCCGGCGTTGCCGTGCCCTCACCGCACCCGCCAACCCCGCGTACCGGCAACCGGTTTGACGCCCGGCACCCTCACCGGCGGGAACGAACCGCCCGCCGGTGCGACCCGCCCTCGGAGCCCGCCCGGCCAGGCAGTCTCCGTACCGGGGCCCGTACGGCGTCCCTCGCACGACGATCCGGGCCCGCATTCCCCCGCCCCCGCCCCCGACTTGCCCCACGAGCGGGGCCGGCTCCGCGCCCGCGGGGCACCGGGGCGCAGAAGGCCGGAGACCGTAACACCCGGGACCCACAGGACTCCCGGCACCGGCGGACCGCAGGGGCGAACCGATCGGTCTCGGACAGATACCGAACGCCGGACGACCCCCTCCGGAGCACACCCGCACGAGGTATTTCGAATAGATATTCGAAATACTTTTCGGGGGGTTCGGAAAGGCCATCAGAAAGCCCTCGGGCGGAAGACTTTGCAACGGCAGAGTTTGCATTGTCCGAGATCCGACCGGAGGACCGCCCGCCGTCCGCGATATCGGCCCTCGCGGGGAATCACTCGGCGTCACCTGCCGGCTTCGGCCGAATTCCTGACGGGCCGCCCGGCATATCGACCGAATACACGGCCCCGGAGGTTCGGGGCGGCTCGCCCTTTCGTATCGGACCCAGCGGGAAAACCGGGATTCAGACCTTCGGGTCCTCCCGGACCGCCGGTTCCGGGGTCCGGCCCCTCGGGGCTCCGGTCCGCCGGGGCCCGCCGGGTCCTGTCGTGACGGGACCCGGCCGGGGCCGGTCCCGTCCGCGTGCCGGTGCCGACGGGACACGATCCCGTCGGGGGGCGCGGGGCACCCCGCGCCCCCCCGACTGCAAAGCTCTTTCCGTCAGTACGCGAGCCGGCTTCCACCGCCCGGGGCGCTGCTGCTCGCCTCGACCAGCGCTTCGAGCACCGTCCCCACGTCCGGCAGCCACGGCGCTACGGCCCCGGAGGCGGAACCCTCCCCGCGCGAGGACGACCGGAGGCCCCGCGAGGAAGACCGGGAGTTGTCCGAGGACGACCGGGAGGCGCGCGACGGCGCCGGGGGGTCGGCGGCCGGGGCCCGCTCCCAGCGCACCGGCCCCGTCCCCGCCTCGGACGGCGGCAGGACGAGATAGCCGCCCTCGCTGTGGAACCGCAGCGAACTGGGCACCCGGTCCTGGGCGTACAGCAGCTCGCCGAGCCGTTCGAGGGTGTAGGGGGCGACCAGCAGCGACCACCGGGTCGGCGTCGCCACCACCGGTCCGAGCCGCACCCCCATCCGGTCCAGCTCGGCCAGCGCGCGGGCACCGGCCACGGCCGGCAGGCTCAGCGCGCACGGGGCGCGCCCGCCGGTGGCCAGGACGATCGGTGCGGCGGGCCGGTTGGTCCACCACCAGCGCACCATGCGCTCATCGGTGGTCGCCGCGAGGAGGCCGGGGTCGAAGGGGTGCGCGCCGGGCACGGCGCACTCGGGATCGGGGCAGGCGCAGCCCCGGCCGCGGTCGCCGCGGCCACCGGCCGCGGCGAGTCCCACTCCGGGAAGCACGGGCCACTGCCATGTCGTGGCACAGGTCAGGGCCGCGTCGAGCCGGGCGGGCCTTCCCCCGCGCCGGAACCGGAGCCTGCGTCGCCTTCCGAGGATCTCGCGCATGAGCGCTCGTTCCTTTCCGTTGAACGCCGAGGGTCCACATCACACCACGGGTGCGTTGCCGTACGTGTGCATCACTTCACCGTGCGTACATGCTTCTCGTGTCCGCGGTACGGAAGGTTCGTCGTACCGGGCACGGGCCGAGCCGATTCGTGCAGGGGCGATACGGGTCGGGACGCGGAACATGGCGGGGGAGCGGCGCATGCTCGCGCCTGCTGTCCCAGGGTGCAAACCCCGCCACTCGGGGGTGGGGACATGACCGTCACATGAGAGGACGTCCGGGCCCACTGCCGGGTTCCGGGGCGATCAGAACTGCCCCCGACCATCATTGATTACGTACCCAGCATGCCCGAAATGACGCTCTCTCCGGGACTTCACCCCGAGAACACCCCCTTGTCGAGCGGACCCAGTCGACCTCAAATGCCTGTCGCAAGGTGCGTTTTTTGGCCAACTTAGCAGGCGATCGGACACCACAAAACCCGTAGGGACAATGCTGGACATCGCCTCACTTCTGCGTGTACATCTGGTGCTACGTGTACATGCGGATGCACTGATAACGGCGCAGAATGACATGGGGGTTCGCGATGCTATTCCATGAAACGCGCCGGTCGGAAAGCCGACAGCCATGAGTACCCCCCACCTGCCAAAAGTGGCTGGAATCGATCCCACAGTTCCGGTTTCAACGCACACTGCCGGGTCTTCGCCCGATGTGCCGGCCGCTCCGGGTGCCTTCATCCAGGACCGCCTCGCCGGCTGGGTCTCCGACCTCACCACCCTTCACGAACTCACCGAGCGGCTGGCCGGTACCGGCACGCTCGACGACGCGCTCCACGAACTGCTGGAGGCCGGAGCCGCCCTGGTCGGCGCCCGCCGCGGCCTGGTCGTCCTCGAACCCTCCGACCGCCGCGGCCCCGTCAGCACCATCGGCCTCGGTCTCGCCCACGCCGAGCTCGGGCACATCGAGACGGTGCCGCGCAGCGCCACCTCCTACGGCCGGATCCTGGAAGGGTTCCCGGACGCCGAGGGCGCGCTGACCACCCCCGACCTGCTCGGCGACACCAGCCTGGACCCGCGCCGCCGCGAGGTCGCCGCCCGCCTCGGATACGCCGCCAGCTACGCCCTGCCGCTCACCGCCGGGGCGACCGGCAGGCTCGGCGCGGCCGTCTGGCTGTACGACGAACCCGCCGAACCCCTGGAACGCCAACGCCACCTCATCGGCCTCTACGCCGCGTACGCGGGCGAGCACCTGGCCAGGCTGCTGGAGCTGGAGCGGGCCAGGGCCGACATCGCGACCATCTCGGAGGAGCTGCTGCCCACCCGGATGCCCCGGGTGCCCGGCGTGCAGCTGGCCGCCCGCCACCGCAGGGCACCCCAGGGCGGCGGCGACTGGTACGACGCGCTGGCCCTGCCCGAGGGCGCGCTCGGCCTCGCCGTGGGTTCGGTGAGCGGCTCCGGGCCCGGCGCCCTCGCCGCCTCGGGACGGCTGCGGGCCGGGCTCCGGGCGTACGCGGTGATGGAGGGCGAGGACCCGGTCGCCGTGCTCTCCGACCTGGAACTGCTGCTGCGGCTCACCGAACCGGCCCGCTCCGCGACCGCCCTGTTCGCCTACTGCGAACCGGCCCGGCGCAAGATCCTGCTCGCCGGTGCCGGGCACGCCCCTCCGCTCGTCGTCGGTGAGCGGCGCACCGAGTTCGTGGAGACCTCGGTCTCCGCGCCGCTGGGCATGCTCGCCTGCTGGGAGGCGCCCAGCGTGGAGATCGCCCCCGCAGAAGGCGAAACCGTTCTGCTCTACACCGACGGGCTGCTGCGCCGCGCCGGCGACTCCACGGACCGGGCGTTCGCGCGGCTCCACTCCGCGGCGGCCTCCGTACCGAAGGCGCTGCGCCACGACCCCGGTTCCGTCGCCGACCACGTGCTGCGCGCCGTACTGCCGGACGGGCTCGACCGGTCCGGCGGCACGGAGGACGTGGCCCTGCTGGCCGCGCGCTTCGACTGAGCCCGCGCGCCCGGCCCTCCGCGCGTCCTCCCCGGCCCCTTCCGGAACGCTCCCGCGTCTTCCCCGATCCTCGCCCCGAGGCACCCGTCCCGGCCGTGTAACAGGTCTTCCGGCCCTGTGCCCCCTTCCGCACGCCCGTACGATGGACGGGGTCCAGTGTCGTATCAAGGAGAGACAAGTCGTGGCTGAGGAGCTCACCCCGGAGAACCCGGAGACCGAAGAAGAGCAGGCTGTCAAGCAGCGGAAGAACGGCCTGTACCCGGGCGTCTCCGACGAACTCGCCGCGAACATGAAGTCCGGTTGGGCCGACACCGAACTCCACGGCCTCGAACCGATCCCCCAGGCCGCCCACACGGCCGCCCGCCGCGCCGCGCTCTCCGCGCGCTTCCCCGGCGAGCGTCTGGTCATCCCCGCGGGCAACCTGAAGACCCGCTCCAATGACACCGAGTACGCCTTCCGCGCCTCCACCGAGTACGCGTACCTCACCGGCGACCAGACCCAGGACGGCGTCCTCGTCCTGGAGCCGACCGCGGACGGCCACGAGGCCACCATCCACCTGCTGCCGCGCTCCAACCGCGAGAACGGCGAGTTCTGGCTCGACGGCCAGGGCGAACTGTGGGTCGGCCGTCGCCACTCCCTCACCGAGGCCGAGCAGCTGCTGGGCATCCCGGCGAAGGACGTGCGCGAGCTCCCGGCCGCGCTGGCCGAGGCCACCGGCCCGGTCCGCAACGTCCGCGGCCACGACGCCGGCATCGAGGCCGCGCTGACCGACAAGGTCACCGCGGAGCGCGACGAGGAGCTGCGCGTCTTCCTCTCCGAGGCCCGGCTGGTCAAGGACGAGTTCGAGATCGCCGAGCTGCAGAAGGCGTGCGACGCCACCGCGCGCGGCTTCGAGGACGTCGTGAAGGTCCTCGACAGGGCAGAGGCGACGAGCGAGCGCTACATCGAGGGCACCTTCTTCCTGCGCGCCCGCATCGAGGGCAACGACATCGGCTACGGCTCGATCTGCGCCGCCGGGCCGCACGCCACCACCCTGCACTGGGTGCGCAACGACGGCCCGGTGCGCTCCGGCGAGCTGCTGCTGCTCGACGCCGGTGTGGAGACCAACGACCTCTACACCGCCGACGTGACCCGCACCCTCCCGATCAACGGCACGTTCACCCCGCTCCAGCGGAAGATCTACGACGCGGTGTACGAGGCCCAGGAGGCGGGCATCGCCGCCGTGAAGCCGGGCGCCGGCTTCCGCGACTTCCACGACGCCGCGCAGCGGGTCCTCGCCGAGAAGCTCGTCGAGTGGGGCCTGCTGGGCGACCTGTCCGTGGAGAAGGTCCTGGAGCTGGGCCTCCAGCGCCGCTGGACGCTGCACGGCACCGGTCACATGCTCGGCATGGACGTCCACGACTGCGCCGCCGCCCGCACCGAGACGTACGTGAACGGCACGCTGGAGCCCGGCGTCTGCCTCACCGTCGAGCCCGGTCTGTACTTCCAGGCCGACGACCTGACCGTGCCGGAGGAGTACCGGGGCATCGGCGTCCGGATCGAGGACGACATCCTCGTCACCGAGGACGGCAACCGGAACCTCTCCGACAAGCTGCCCCGCCGGGCCGACGAGGTCGAGGCGTGGATGGCCGCTCTGAAGGGCTGATCCCGGCCCGGTCCGGCGAGGACCGGGGAGCCCCGGGAGGGACGCTCTGCTCAGGACACCATGAGCAGGGCGTCCTTCCGCCATTTCAGGACCTTGTCGAAGCTGACGACGGCGCCGCGGCCGGGGCGGTTGCCGAAGTGGACGTGGTCGGCGAGCTGCTCGATCAGGCACAGGCCCCGGCCGTCCTCGGCGCTGAGCGACGGGTACTGCGGGGAGAACGCGCACGGCTGCGCCTCGTACGAATCAGCCGGCTGCGCCTCGTACGGTGGGGGCCCGTGTCGCTCCGCGGACGTGCCGGACGGCTGCCGGGCGGGGAAGCCGGGGCCCGAGTCGGCGACCTCGATGCGGCACTTCTCGCCGTCCAGATAAGCGGTGACCCGGTACTGCCCGGAGGCCGATCCGGGCAGCTCGTCCCATACGTCCCACGGGTCGAGGGCGACGCCCCGGTCCTCCCGGCTCTCCCGGTCCTCCGCGTCCCGGTGGTCGCCGCCGTGCTCGACGGCGTTCGCGCATGCCTCGCTGAGCGCGAGCGACAGATCGAAGGAGATGTCCGGGTCCACACCCGCGGTCTCCATCGTCCCCAACAGGAAGCGGCGGGCGAGCGGAACGCTCGCGGCCTCACGCCGCAGATGGAGGGACCACCAGATGCTCATGCTCCAGCCTCCTGGCCACGGCTCGACATACCGATAGCTGTATTGCCGCACCGCACCGTTCGTAAGCACGGACCGGATGTGAGACCGCTCATTCGGCGGATGGCCGTGCTCCGCGCGCCCGTGTATGCCGGGCCGGTGCCCCCGCCGACGAACCACGCACCGCCGACCCGGCATGCCCGTCCGGGGTTCCGGCGCGGTCGTGCGCGAGGCCGGTGCGGTCGTGCGCGCGGCCGGTACGGATCCGGCCGAACCGGGGCGACCTTCCGGACCTGCCGTTCCCGGGCGCGGGACCCGGTGCGATGATGGCTCCGCCATGTCTATGCCTGTCGCACGCGCCGGAGCCGGTCTGCGGCTCCTGAGGGCCGCGGTGTTCACCGCGGTCTGTGTCGCGCTGTCCGCGGCAGGCCACTCCCTCGCCTCGTACACGGCGGTCCCCTGGTGGACCCTGCTCGCCGGGTTCCTGGGAATCCTCGCACTGACGGTGCCGCTCGCCGGACGCGAGCGTTCGCTGCCAGCCATCGCCGCCGCACTGGCCGGGGGGCAGATCGCCCTGCACACCCTCTTCGGCATGGGCACACACGGCGCCCCGGCGCACACCGCGGCGGGCGACGACGCGTTGATCCGGTTCGCGGCGAGCCTCGTGTGCGGCGCGGGCCCGGACCGGCTGAACGCCGCCGATGCCCACCGCATCGTCACCACCGCGGGCATCGACCCGGCGGCGGTGGCGGGCGACGGCCAGCAGCACCTGGCCTCCGTGTCCGGTGCGCAGGCGGCCGGTCTCGCCGCACTGCTGCCCAGCCTGCCCATGCTGCTCGGCCACCTGCTGGCCGCCACCGTCACGGGCTGGCTGCTGCGACGCGGCGAGATCGCCCTGTTCCGGCTGGTCCGGCTGTCCGCGCACGGCGCCCAGCAGCTCGCGGCCGGGGCCCGGCTGCGTGCCCTGCGCACCGCGCTGGCCCTGGTCAACGCCCTGCGCGCCGGGCTTCCCGGAGGCCCGACGACCGGACCGCGCATCGCCCGTACCGAGGCCGACACCCCGGCTCCCGCCGCCGGGGACCCCCTCCAGCACCTGGTGATCAGGCGCGGGCCGCCCTCCGCGTACGCGCTCGCAGCCTGACGCGACACCCAACCCCGGCGTACGCACGCCCCGGGGCGCGGACCTCTCCGTGCCGTACCGGTCATCAGTGCGCACGCCGTACCCGGTACCCGGGGAAGAGGTGTCGCGATGCCGGCGCGCACCCGCGCGCCGGGCCACCTTTCCCTGTGCTTCCGTGGAGTGATCCCTGTCATGAACGTTTCCCGCATCGCCCTCGCCGGCGGCATCGCCGCCTCCGCCGTCCTCGTCCTCGCCGGTACGGCCTCCGCGCACGTCAGCGTGCAGCCGCAGGGCGAGGCCGCCAAGGGCGGCTACGCCACCGTCAACTTCAAGGTCCCCAACGAGCGCGACGACGCCTCGACGATCAAGGTCGAGGTCAACTTCCCGAGCGACCACCCGCTGGCCTCCGTCATGCCGCAGGCCGTGCCCGGCTGGAACGTCGAGGTGACCCGGAGCAAGCTGGCCAAGCCGCTGGAGATGCACGGCCAGAAGATCAACGAGGCCGTCTCCAAGGTCACCTGGACCGCCGAGGGCGCCAAGGACGAGCGCGGCATCCGCCCCGGCGCCTTCCAGCAGTTCCCGCTCTCCCTCGGCCAGCTCCCCGAGGACTCCGACCAGCTGGTGTTCAAGGCCATCCAGACGTACGACAACAAGGAGGTCGTGCGCTGGATCGAGGAGCAGAAGGAAGGCGCGGACGAGCCCGAGAGCCCGGCGCCCGTGCTCGCGCTGACCGAGGCGGCCGACGGCGGGCACGGTGCGGCCGCCGGCTCCGAGAACACCGACCGGGCGGCCGACAAGGAGACCGCGGCCGCCTCGGACACGTCCTCCAGCGACACCACGGCCCGTGTCCTCGGCATCGTCGGCATCGTCATCGGTATCGCCGGGGTGGCCTTCGGCGTCCTCGCCGGCCGTCGCCGCACCACCTGATCCAGGCCCGTACGGCCCGGTCCCGGCCCCTGGCCCGCAACCGCCCGGTCCGGGCCCGTACCGCCTGATCCGGGGCTCCGCGCAGCCGGAGCCCCCACCCGTCCACAGTCCCGTCCGGAGTCCCGACCCGTCCGGAACCCCGCATCAGCCGGGGTTCCGGGCGCCCCGGAGCCCCACCCGCCCCACCGACCCCCAGGAAACAGTGCTCCATGCGTAGCCCCATGCGTAAGAAAATGATGCTGGCCGCGGCGTTCGTCACCGCTGCCGCGCTCGCCCTGTCCGCCTGCGGCGGCAGCGACGACGGTGCCGAGAAGCCCATCGCCGACGTGTCGGTCCAGCCGAAGACCAAGGCCGCGACCGTCCTCGACCAGCCGTTCACCAAGCCGGACCTCGTCCTCACCGACACCCACGGCAAGAAGTACGACCTCCGCGAGCAGACCAAGGGCAGGCCGACGCTGATCTACTTCGGCTACACCAACTGCCCCGACGTCTGCCCGCTCATCATGAGCAACATCGCCATCGCCAAGAAGGCACTGCCCAAGGCCGACCAGGACAACCTCCGGGTCGTCTTCGTGACCACCGACCCCGAGCGGGACACCCCGTCCTCGCTCGGCAGCTGGCTCAAGGCCCAGGACCCCTCCTTCATCGGCCTCACCGGCGAGTTCCCCGCCATCCAGGCGGGCGCCCGCCAGATCGGCATCGGCATCGACGCGCCGAAGAAGGAGAAGGACGGCACCGTCGTCTCGATGCACGGCTCCCAGGTCATCGCCTTCTCCCCGAAGACCGACAAGGGCTACCTGGTCTACAGCGAGGACACCTCGCCCGACGACTACACCAAGGACCTCCCCAAGATCGTCAAGGGGGAGAACCCGTGACCCGCCGCACCGCCCTCGCCGGCGTCGTCGCCCTCGCCACCGGGCTGGCCCTGGCGGGATGCTCCACGTCGGACGGCGCGCCCCGGCTGAAGGTGACCGGCGCGTTCATGCCGCAGCCGGTCGGCGACATGGCGGCCGGCTTCCTCGTCGTGAAGAACGACGGCGGGACCTCCGACCGGCTCACCTCCGTCACCAGCCCGCTCTCGGACGACGTCACGATCCACGAGACGAAGAACCGGGCCATGCGCATGGTGACGTCCTTCGAGGTGCCCGCGGGCGGCGAACTGGACCTGGAGCGCGGCGGGAACCACATCATGTTCATGAAGCTCAAGCAGCGGCCCGAGCAGGGCGAGAAGGTGTCCATAGAGCTGCACTTCGAGAAGGCCGACCCGATCAAGGTCGACCTTCCCGTGAAGGAGACCACCTACAACCCGAAGAAGCAGTGAGGGACTGACTCGTCATGACAGCCACCGCCCCGCGCTTCGGGCCTTCCCCGTCCGCTCCCGCCGTACGCCGCCCGCTCGCCGCGGCCGCGCTCCTCGTCGCCCTCGTCGGCACGGTGCTCGCCCTGCTGCTGGGCGGCGCCGGCCCGGTGTCCGCGCACGCCGCGCTCACCGGGAGCGACCCGCAGGACGGGGCGGTGGTCGCCACCGCTCCCAAGGAGGTCACGCTCACCTTCTCCGAGCAGGTCGCCCTCGGCGACGACTCCGTCCGGATCCTGGACCCCGACGGCAAGCGCGCCGACACCGGCACCGCCCCGCGCGACCTGGGAAGCGGCTCCGTCGTGAAGTACGGCGTCCCGCTGCACGCCGGACTGCCCGACGGCACGTACACCGTCGCCTGGCAGGCCGTGTCCGCGGACAGCCACCCCGTGTCCGGCGCCTTCACCTTCTCCATCGGGGCGCCCTCACAGACCGCCGTCGCGCTTCCGACGGACCGGGCCGGCGGCGGCGTCGTCGGCGCCCTCTACGGCATCGCGCGCTACGCCGCGTACGCCGGTTTCGTCCTGCTGGTCGGCGGCTCCGCCTTCGTGCTCGCCTGCTGGCGGCGCGGGGCGGGCGCGCGTCCCCTGCAGCGTCTGGTCGCGCACGGCTGGCTGACCCTCACCGTCGCCACCCTGGCCATGCTGCTCCTGCGCAGTCCGTACACCGGTTCCGGGAAGCTCGCGGACGCCTTCGACCTCGACGGGCTGAAGGCCGTGCTCGACACCAAGCCCGGCGCGGCGCTCGTCTCCCGGCTGCTGCTGCTCGGCGCCTCCGCGCTCTTCGTCGCCGTGCTGTTCGGGGGGTACGCGAAGCGCGAGGACGAACGCGAGAAGAAGGACCTCACCTTCGGGCTGGCCATCGGCGGCACGGTGATCGCGGCGGGCATCGCCGGGACCTGGGCACTCGCCGAGCACGCCTCGGCCGGCCTCCAGCCCGGCATCGCCATGCCGGTCGACGTGCTCCACCTGCTGGCCGTCGCCGCCTGGCTGGGCGGTCTCGTCGCCCTGCTGGTGGCGCTCCACAAGACCCCCGACATCGACGCGACGGCCGTACGGCGCTTCTCCCGCGTCGCGTTCGGCAGCGTGCTCGTGCTCACCGCGACCGGGATCTACCAGTCCTGGCGCCAGGTAGGCACCTGGTCCGCCCTCACCGGCACCGCGTACGGGCAGTTGCTGCTCGTGAAGGTGGGGCTGGTCGGCGCCCTCGTCGCGATCGCCTTCTTCTCGCGGCGCTGGACGGCACGGCTGATCACGAGCGGGACCGGGACGGACAAGACGGAAAGGACCGGGGCGGACGGGCCCGAGACCGATGAGGCCGACGGGGCCGAGGCCGAGACCGATGAGGTCGTCACGGCGGCAGACGGTGCGGAGGACCCCGTACGGGCGGCCCAGCTCGCCCGGCAGCGGGCCGCGGTGACCACCGCCCGGAAGAAGCGGGTCCGCGACGCCGACCCGGAGCGGTCCGGGCTCCGGCGTTCGGTGCTGGCGGAAGTCGGGGTCGCGGTGGCGCTGTTGGCGGTGACGACCGTGCTGACCTCGACCGAGCCGGCCCGTACGGAGGAGGAGGCCCGTTCGGCCACGGCGGCGGCCCCGGCATCCGCGGGCCCGGTCGACTTGACGCTGCCCTTCGACACCGGCGGCGAGAACGGCAAGGGGACGGTGCGGATGGACATCGACCCCGCCCGCCCCGGCGCCAACGAACTCCACATCTGGATCGACGGTGCCGACGAGAAGCCCATGGATGTCCCCGAGCTGAAGGTCGCCTTCACCCTGAAGTCCAAGGACATCGGCCCGCTCCCCGTCCTTCCCGACCGGATCGCCGAGGGGCACTGGGCATCGAGCGGCGTCCAGATCCCGATGGCGGGTGACTGGAAGGTCTCGGTGACCGTCCGTACGTCGGACATCGATCAGACGACCGTCGACAAGAACGTGAAGATCGGCTGAGCAGGGATCGTGAGCGGAAAAAGCAGGAACAGCGGAAGCAGCAGGAAGAGCCCCGCCGGTCGTACGGGCGGCGAACGCGCGGATGGCAGCCGCGCGGATGGCGGACGCGCGACCGGCAACGCCGCCGGTCCCAGGAGCGGCAGCGGGAAGGTAAGCGGTCCCAGGAACGGGAACGCCGCCGGTCCCAGGAACGGGAACGGGAGCGGCGACGGAGGCGGGAGCGGGGGCTCCGGGGTGCGCGATGGCGGTGCCATCTCCCGGCGGCGGCTGCTCGGCAGTGCGGGCGCGGCCGGGGCGGCCGGGCTCGTACTGGGGGCGGCGGGCGGTGCGACGGGCTACGCCGCGACCAGGCCCGACGAGCCGACCGCGCTGGCCTCGGTCGGCTCCACCGAGGTGATGTTTCACGGGAAACATCAACCGGGGATCACCACTCCGCTTCAGGCGCGCGGCCATCTCGTCGCCTTCGACCTGGTCCCGGGGGCCGGGCGGAAGGAAGCGATTGCCCTGATGCGCCGCTGGTCGGACACGGCCCGGCGGCTGATGGCCGGCGAGCCCTCCGGAGGCGCGGCGGAGGGCGCCACCCATGACACCGGGATCGCGCTGGACGCCGGGCCGTCCTCGCTGACCGTCACCTTCGGCTTCGGCCGGACCTTCTTCGAGCGCACGGACCTGGCCGACCGCCGGCCGCCGGGGCTCGACCCGCTGCCGCCCTTCTCCTCCGACCACATCGACGCCCGGCGCTCCGAGGGCGACCTCTGGGTCCAGATCGGCGCCGACGACGCGCTCGTCGCCTTCCACGCGCTGCGCGCCGTGCAGAAGGAGGCCGCCCCCGCCGCCCGGGTCCGCTGGCAGATGAACGGCTTCAACCGCGCACCCGGCGCCACCGCGCGGCCGATGACCGCCCGCAACCTGATGGGCCAGATCGACGGCACCGGCAATCCGAAGCCCACCGAGAGCGACTTCGACCGGCGCGTCTTCGTCCCCGGCGGGACCGGTGCGAAGTACGAATGGCTCGCGGGCGGCTCGTACGCGGTCGTGCGCCGGATCAGGATGCTGCTCGACGACTGGGAGAAACTCCCGGTGCAACGCCAGGAGCAGGTCATAGGGCGCCGGAAGAAGGACGGCGCCCCACTGAGCGGCGGCACCGAGACCACCCCGATGGACCTCGACAGGGCGGGCCCCGACGGCAAGCTCCTGATCCCGGACAACGCCCACGCCCGGATCTCCTCCCCCGAGAAGAACAGCGGCGCGGCCATGCTGCGGCGCCCCTTCTCGTACCACGACGGCATCTCGTCCGACGGTGTTCCGGACGCCGGGCTGCTGTTCATCTGCTGGCAGGCGGATCCGCTGCGCGGGTTCGTCCCGGTGCAGCGGAAACTGGACCGGGGCGACGCCCTCTCGCCGTTCATCCGGCACGAGGCCAGCGGGCTGTTCGCGGTGCCGGGAGGTGCGGCGGACGGCGAGTACGTGGGGCAACGGCTCCTGGAGTCCTGAGCCGACGGGCGCATTAGGGTGACCGTATGTCCGCCACGCGCTACGCCTATCTCGGCCCCGAGGGCACCTTCACCGAGGTCGCCCTCCGTACGCTCCCGGAAGCCGCCACCCGCGAACTCGTCCCGATGGTCTCGGTTCCGGCGGCCCTGGACGCGGTGCGCAGCGGTGCCGCCGCGGCGGCACTCGTACCGATCGAGAACTCCGTCGAGGGCGGCATCACCGCGACGCTCGACGAGCTGACCAGTGGCGAACCGCTGATGATCTACCGCGAGGTGCTGCTCTCCATCACCTTCGCGCTGCTGGTGCGGCCCGGCACCCAACTGTCCGACGTCAAGACGGTCACCGCGCATCCGGCCGCGCAGCCGCAGGTGCGCAACTGGATGGCCGCCCACCTCCCGGAGGCCGTGTGGGAGTCGTCGGCCTCCAACGCGGACGGCGCCCGGCTGGTCCAGGAGGGCCGGTACGACGCGGCCTTCGCCGGTGAGTTCGCGGCGGCGACCTACGGGCTCGAACCGCTGGTGACGGAGATCCACGACGCGGCGAACGCGCAGACCCGCTTCGTCCTGGTCGGCCGTCCCGCCCGGCCGGCGGCGCCGACCGGCGCGGACAAGACGTCGGTGGTCATCTGGCTGGGCGAGGACCACCCCGGCGCGCTCCTCGAACTGCTCCAGGAGTTCACCGTGCGCGGGGTGAACCTGATGCTGATCCAGTCGCGGCCGACGGGGGCCGGCATCGGGAACTACTGCTTCGCGGTGGACGCGGAGGGCCACATCGCGGACCGCCGGGTCGGCGAGGCGCTGATGGGGCTGAAGCGGATCTGCCCGAAGGTGCGGTTCCTGGGGTCCTACCCGCGGGCGGGGGTGGCCCCGGAAGACGTACGGCCGCTGCGTGCCGGTACGTCGGACGCGGAGTTCACGGACGCCTCCGACTGGCTGGCCCGGAACATGGACGGCCGGGGCTGACGGGGCGGGGCCGAGGGCCCTCGTATCGCGGCTCCCCACACCCTCACTGTCGATATTATGAGCCGCTTTTCATAATCCACAGAGTTATCCACAGGGGCGGTTCTCGACCTGGGGACAAGTCGACACCCTCTATACGACATGGTCGACATATCGCCCCAGTCGCCCCGGATCCATCCACAGGTCGACACTCCACCCCCACCTCCCGCCGCCACCCCACCCCGCCGATCGACCCTCCAATGCGGAGAATTCCCACCCGAACGAGCGTATGGGGTGGGTTTGAGCGGAAAATCTACGAGCCGCCACGACCTTTCCGGAATAGATCATTCCGACTTCCACAGATTGCCTACACAGGCTGTGGATAACTTGCGAAAGCCTCAACACCTGTGGACAACCGGCGACCAACTCCCCCTCCCTGCAAGGCCGGTACGTCAAGCCGCACGCGACTTCTGCTCCATTCAGATGAATGCGCTCTTTTCATTGACGGGCAAGATCGCCACCAGTCACGCAATCCCTTTCAGAATTACCAATTCGGTCAATTAGGGCAAAGTGACACGCTCGGCCATATCGGTTCGAGCTGGGGAAGTGCGCACCGGTAGCCTGGAGGGGTGATTGACCTTCGCCTGCTTCGTGAGGACCCCGACCGTGTTCGCGCCTCCCAGCGCGCCCGTGGAGAGGACGTCGGCCTCGTCGACGCCCTTCTCTCCGCCGACGAGCTGCGCAGGTCGTCCGGGGTCCGCTTCGACGAACTCCGCTCCGAGCAGAAGTCGCTCGGCAAACTCATCCCCAAGGCGTCGCCCGAGGAGCGCACCGAGCTGCTCAAGCGGGCCGAACAGCTGAAGACCGAGGTCAAGGCCGCCGACGCGGCCCAGGCCGAGGCCGACGCCGAGGCCAAGAGCCTGATGCTGCAGATCGGCAACATCGTCCACGAGGACGTGCCGGTGGGTGGCGAGGAGGACTTCGTCGTCCTGGAGACGCACGGCACGATCCGTGACTTCGGGGCCGAGGGCTTCGAGCCCAGGGACCACCTGGAGCTCGGCGAGAAGCTCGGCGCCATCGACATGGAGCGGGGCGCCAAGGTCTCCGGCTCGCGCTTCTACTACCTGACGGGTGTCGGCGCGCTGCTGGAGCTCGCCCTCGTCAACGCGGCGATCGCGCAGGCCACCGAGGCCGGCTTCGTCCCGATGCTGACCCCGGCGCTGGTCCGTCCGCGCGCCATGGAGGGCACCGGCTTCCTCGGTCAGGCCGCGGAGAACGTGTACCACCTGGAGAAGGACGACTTCTACCTGGTCGGCACCTCCGAGGTCCCGCTCGCCGCGTACCATATGGACGAGATCATCGACGCCGAGAAGCTGCCGCTGCGGTACGCCGGTTTCTCGCCCTGCTACCGGCGCGAGGCCGGCACGTACGGCAAGGACACCCGGGGCATCTTCCGCGTCCACCAGTTCGACAAGGTCGAGATGTTCTCGTACGTCGACCCGGCGGACGCCGAGGCGGAGCACCGCAGGCTCCTGGAGTGGGAGAAGCAGTGGCTCACCGCTCTTGAGCTGCCCTTCCAGGTGATCGACGTGGCCACCGGCGACCTGGGGGCCTCGGCCGCCCGGAAGTTCGACTGCGAGGCGTGGATCCCGACGCAGGGCAAGTACCGCGAGCTGACGTCCGCGTCGAACTGCAACGGTTTCCAGGCCCGTCGCCTGTCCGTCCGGATGCGCAGCACCCAGGACGGCAAGAAGGTCCTCCAGCCGCTGTCCACGCTGAACGGCACGCTCTGCGCCGTCCCGCGCACGATCGTGGCGATCCTGGAGAACCACCAGCTGGCCGACGGTTCGGTCCGGGTTCCCGAGGTGCTCCGGCCCTACCTGGGCGGGCGCGAGGTCCTGGAGCCGGTCGACCGGTGACCTTCCCGTACAAGCTCGTCGCGACCGATCTCGACGGCACGCTGCTGCGCGGCGACGAGACGGTCTCCGAGCGCACCCGCGCGGCGCTGGCCGCGGTCGCCGCGGCCGGTGCCGCGCACATCGTCGTCACCGGCCGGGCGGTCCCCTGGACCCGGCACATCCTGGAGGACCTGGGATACGAGGGGCTCGCGGTCTGCGGCCAGGGCGCCCAGGTCTACCACGCGGGCGAGCGCAGGCTGC
The DNA here is from genome assembly GCF_042889165.1 of Streptomyces sp. NPDC002669. Classification (NCBI taxonomy): domain Bacteria; kingdom Bacillati; phylum Actinomycetota; class Actinomycetes; order Kitasatosporales; family Streptomycetaceae; genus Streptomyces; species Streptomyces sp. NPDC002669. Next base: position 77,644 of record NZ_JBIAQQ010000004.1, read on the forward strand.
TGACCTCGCTGACGCTGGACCGGCAGCTCGCCGGTCTCGCGCTGTCCAAGGTCGAGGCCGAGATCGGGCCGCTGGCACTGGCGGCGAGCCGTGACGGGCTCGACGGCGAAGTCCTGGTCGGCCCCGGCTACCGCGTACAGGATGGGCCGCTTCCGGCCGTCTTCGTGGACGACCCCGCCGAGATGTGGTCCGCGCCCCTGAACAAGGTCTACATACAGCATCCCGACCTCGACGACGACGCGCTGGCGAAGGCCGCCCGCGCGGCCGTCGGCAACCTGGTGGACGTGGTCATGGCCGGTCCCGGCGTGGTGGAGATCCTCCCGCTGGGGCTGAGCAAGGCGACCGGCCTCTCGCTGGCCGCGCGCCGGCTGGGCGCGAAGGCCGCGGACACCCTGGCCTTCGGCGACATGCCGAACGACATCCCGATGTTCGCCTGGGCGCGGCACGGCGTGGCGATGGCCAACGCGCACGAGGACCTGAAGGCCGTGGCCCAGGAGGTCACCGCGTCCAACGAGGACGACGGCATCGCCGTGGTCCTGGAGCGGCTGCTCCAGGGTCTTCCGTCCGGGGCGGCCTGAACAGCCCGGACGGTTCGGGCGGTTCGGGCGGGGAAACCGAACGGGTGGGCGCGACAGCTCCCACCCGTCGGCCGCCGGTCGGCGGCCCTTGCTGTTGCGGAGGATGCGCGGATCGAACGCGCGCGGGGCGAAGACCCCGACGACGGCTTAGCAAGCCGCTGCCTTACCACTCGGCCAATCCTCCGGGAGGGCGGCCGACGCGATGCGCGAACGGTGCCGCCCCGGGCGTTCCGCCCCGAACCGCACCGCGGGGAGCCGTCGGTGACCGCTCCGCTACTTCGGTGCCGGTGGGGGTCCGCCCTGCCGGGAACTCGACGGACTCGTACTCCTGGTCATCGTCGCGCTCCTCTCCCGGTTCGTGGCGTGCGCGCATGCGCAGGTGTCCGCGTATCGGCGCGTATCGTACCGACCACTGTGCCCCGCACGGCCCTTCGGCGCCACCGGTTTTCCGCGCGGAGCCGAAGGACCACGAACTCCCCTCCGGTCAGCGGCGCTTGTCGTGTCTACGGTTCAATTCCTTCAGGTTGCGGGCCAGTTCATCCACCCTGCCGTCGATACGGACGATGTCCTCCGCGACGTGCCCCAGCCGCACGCTCATGGCCCCGACGACCTGATGCGTGGCGTCCAGCCTCCGGTCGAGGCTGTCGAGCCGGTGCGACATCCGGTCGAGCACCGGCCCGAGCTCCTGCAGCGCGCTGCCCACCCCGGCGAGGCAGCTCTCGACCCGGGTGACACGGTGTTCGAGCGAGGCGTAGCCCGCGCGCAGATCCTGCTCGGCGTCCAGCAGATAGGTACGCACGCATCGGGCGATGTCGCTGTCGCGAAGAAGCATCGCGATGTCGAGGACGGTTCGGCGGGTGTAGAGGGTGAGCTGAGTGGCTGCCTGTGGATAACTTTCGACCCCTCCACCACCCCATAGGGACAACATGTCCCTATGGAATTTCTGCAGCTCAGTACCGCGCAGAAGTTTGAGCCCGTTCTCCGACACCTCGGCCCGGTGCCGCTGGGTGACCTTTTTGACGACCTCTGTGGATACTTCGAAGTACCGCGCCACGTCCTCTGTGCGAACGTGAATTCCGTCCGGGAGCATGACAAGGCTCTTCACCTTGTCGAGGACGTCGACGCGTCCCATCTGTTCGACGCGCAGTGCGCGCGATTCGAGCAGGGCGACTTCTGTTGGCATGAGCATGCCTTTCGATCGTGAACGTCGGTGGACGGCCCCGTCCCGGGCCCGAGGGTGGAGGACGCTCACGGTTGCCACTACTCAATGACCGACCCGGCGGGGTTCTCCCGCACCGGCATCGGCAATCCCTTGTTTCACGAAAGCCAGGTCGCCACGGATTCCAGTTGCCTCCACGCACCCCGACCAACGAACCGGCACCCGCACAGTCACGCGTACGCCCGACGGCTGTCCGAAACGAACCGGCCCCGAAACGGACCAACCCCCGCCCGGAGGGCGAGGGTTGACGAGCGGGGCGACGGGTGGGGAAGGAGTGGTCGATGGGGCGCGGTGGCCGCAGCCCCGTACCGGAGGGGACCGCCGTCCCCCGTTCCGCCGTCCCCGGTCACTCCTCCCCGGCCAGCTTCAGCGTGCGCAGCTTCCGGCCCGCGTACCAGGTGGCCACCACCGTGACCGCCACCAGCAGGACCGTCCCGGTCGTCAGCCCGACGTCCGAGGTGATCACGTCCGAGCCGCCGGCCTTCTCGGCGACCGCGAGGGACCACTGCTGGACGCTGAGCGTGCGCGCGCCGGGCACCAGGGAGCCGAACAGCGCCTCCCACACCAGCGCGTAGACGAGACCGAAGACGACCGCGTGCCGGCTGACGGTGCCCAGCAGCAGGAACAGCGCGCTGTACGCGATCGAGGCGACCAGGGCCGCGATGGTGTAGGCCACCGCGACCTGCTGGCCGTTGCCGTTGAGAATCAGTCCGGCGATCAGGGTGGGCACCGCGGAGAAGACCATGGTCACGGCGATGGCCACGGTCAGCTTGGTGCAGATGATCGTCGGCCGCTTCACCGGCTTGGCCAGCAGGTAGACGATCGATCCGTCATCGATCTCGGGGCCGATCGCCCCGGTCCCGGCGATCACCCCGATCAGCGGCACCATCGTGGCGATGGCGAAGCCGCCCAGCACGTCCGAGGCGACCTGGTCGTCGGCCCCGGCGAACATCCGCACCGCACCGGCGATGACCAGCAGCAGGGCCGGCAGGACGAACAGGATGGCGGCCCGGCGCCGGCCGAGCAGGGCCCGGTAGGTGAGCCGGGCGACTGTGGGGTCGTACATGACGCTTCACAGCTCCTTTCAGGCCACTACTCAGGCCGCTACGAGATAGGAAAAGACCGATTCGAGGGACTCGTCGGACGGCGAAACGGTCAGAAGGCGAATCCCGTGCTCACGTGCGACCTTCGGCAGCAGTTCGGTGAAGCGTCCGAAGTCGACCGCCTGGATGCGCAGGGCCCGTTCGCCCAGGTCCACCTCGATGCCGGCCGTCGACGGGTCGGCGATCAGCGCGGCGGCCAGGGCACGGTCGTCGCTGGAACGCACCAGGTAGCGGTGCGGGCGGTCCGTCATCAGACGGCGGATCTTCCGGAAGTCGCCGGAGGCCGCGTGCCGTCCCGCCACGATCACCTCGATGTGCGAGGCGAGCTGTTCGACCTCTTCGAGGATGTGGGAGGAGAAGAGCACCGTCCGGCCCTCGGCCCCCATGCGTCGCAGCAGTTCCATCAGCTGCATCCGCTGGCGCGGGTCCATGCCGTTGAACGGCTCGTCGAGCAGCAGCACCGACGGTTCGTGGACCAGGGCGGACGCCATCTTCACGCGCTGGCGCATGCCCTTGCTGTACGTCGAGATCTTGCGGTCCTGCGCGTACTCCATCTCGACCGTGGCCAGCGCCTTCTGCGCCTCCGCGTCGCCGAGCCCGTGCAGTTCCGCGTTGGCGACGACGAACTCGCGGCCGGTCAGGAAGTCGTACATCGCCTCCCGCTCCGGCACGATCCCGATCTCGGCGTAGACCGCCTCGTTGCGCCAGATCGGTTTGCCGTCGAGGGTGACCGCGCCGGTCGACGGGGCGAGGAATCCGCCCATCATGTTGATCAGCGTGGACTTTCCCGCCCCGTTGGGCCCGAGCAGCCCGGTGACGCCCGGGCCCACCGTCATGCTCACGTCGTTGACGGCGACCACGTTGCCGAACCAGCGCGAGGTGTGGTCGATCTCGATGGTGGTCACAGCCCGACCTTCCGGTAGCGGCGCATCAGTACGGCGTACGAGCCGGCGACGAGCGCGAGAACAACGATCAGATAGACCATGCCGACCCCGGCTCCCAGGTCTTCCCCTCCGGGGAAGGCCGAGTTCGCGCCGAGGAAGGCGGTCTGCAGGCCGCTGATGAGCGTGATGGGGGAGAAGAGCCCCAGCCATTCGACGGCCCCCGCGGAGCCCGTCTCCCAGGCGATGGACTGGACCACGGAAACCGCTCCGTAGGAGATGGTCAGCACGGCGATCACCGCCGCGACGCCGAAGCCGCGGCGCGGCGTCAGGGCCGCCACCACCAGTCCCAGCGCGGCGAAGAGCACGGAGAGCAGCGCCACCGAAACCATCCCCTGCCCGAACCCCTTGGTCTGGTCGGCGAAGTCGAACTTCCCCAGCAGAGCGCCCGCGTAGAGGATGACGAGCGGCATCCCGGTGATGATGAGGAGCGCGGACGCCATGGCCGCCAGCTTGGCGACGACGTAGTCGACGCGTTCGATCGGCCGCGAGAAGTACAACGGAATGCTCCTGAACCGCAGGTCCCTGGAGACCGACTGCGGCGCCTGCGCGGCGAGGAAGAGGCCGATGACGGCCTGGAGGTAGATCGCGAACGCCGTGTACTTGATCGGCAGCGCCGTCGAGCCCGGGGTGGCGATGGCGACGGCGACGATGATCGCCGCGACCATGCACATCACGCCGAGCAACAGCATCGGCAGCACCTTGGACTTGGCGGAACGGCCCAGTCCGAAGGAGCCCCGCAGGGACTGCGAGTAGAGGGAGCGGCGCGCGTAGCCGCGGCCCAGGCGGGGGCCGTCGTAGGAGCGGTAGCCGATGTTGTGGATGCGGGAGGTCTCGCTCCCGGCCGTGGTGCCGTGCTCGGTGCTCATCACGACCGCTCCCCCTTCTGCCGGGTGGCGTCGGCGGCCGTGGGCGCGGTCCGCGGTGTCTCGTCGGAGTTGAAGACCTCGGCGATGTGGTGGCGCCGCTGCTCCATCCTCACGAGCCCGAGGCCGAGCCCGGCGACGCTGTCGCGCACGATGTCGTACGTCTCCTCGCCGGTCGCCTCGACCAGCAGGATGTGGCCCGCGCCGGGCAGTCCCCGGTCGTCGAGGCCGTCGTGGCCGATCAGCTTCACGCCCGCCCCGGTGAGGGCCCGGCGCAGCGCGTCGGTGCCGTCCGGGTGGGCGGCGCTGTCGGTGACCTCGACCGCGAGGGTCGTGGTGGTCTGGGTGAAGTCGCTGGTGGAGCTGGAGCGCAGCAGGGTTCCGCCGTCGATGACGACGACGTGGTCGCAGGTGCGTTCCAGTTCGCCCAGGAGGTGCGAGGTGACCAGGACCGAGATGCCGAAGTCGCTGTGGACGCGGCGGATCAGCCCGAGCATCTCGTCGCGGCCGACCGGGTCCAGGCCGTTGGTCGGCTCGTCCAGCAGGACCAGTTGCGGGTCGTGGACCAGCGCCTGGGCCAGCTTGACGCGCTGCTTCATGCCGGTCGAGTAGCCGCCGATGGGGCGGTAGCGCTCCTCGTACAGGCCGACGTGGCGCAGCGTGTCGGCGGTGCGCTCGCGCGCCGCCGTCGGCGGCAGTCCGGACATCCGCGCCATGTGGACGACGAACTCGGTGGCCGAGACGTCCGGCGGCAGGCAGTCGTGCTCGGGCATGTAGCCGACCCGTTCCCGGATGGCGGCACCATCGGTGGCGACGTCGAGCCCGAGCACCGCGGCCCGGCCCTCGGTGGCGGGGGACAGACCCAGCAGGATCTTGATCAGTGTGGACTTGCCGGCCCCGTTGGAACCCACCAGGCCGGTCACACCCGGTCCGATGTCCAAGGAGAGCCGGTCAAGCGCGGTCACCCGGGGGAACCGCTTGCTCAGGCTTTCGGTCGCGATCACAGTCACGTGTTCGAAGGTAGTGGCGCGGACCACATCGGTCGTCAGCCCTGGCGGCTGGATCGGCATCCGACTCCAGATGTACGGACCCGTAAGGGGGCACCGCGAGGTATGAGGCCGAGGGCCGGGGCCGGCCGCGCCCCCGTCGTTGCCCCGAAGTTGTCCACAGGTCTCCGCGCACCCCTTGACGTAGCCGCCGGGCATTGTCACATTCATCAGTGTCACGTTACGGACACGTACCGCACACGGCAGGGAACGGACGGTGGCATGGCCTCGGCAGTGAAGGACCAACGGGCCCCGGAGCTGGATGGGTTCAGAGAAGTCCAGCGGCTCGCGTACGCCTGCGCGGAAGCGGTCGCCGGCCGGCTGCGGCCGGGGGTGACCGAGCGCGAGGCGGCCCGCATGCAGCGCGACTGGCTGCGCGAGCGCGGGGTGCGGGACTGGTTCCACCTCCCCTTCGCCTGGTTCGGCGACCGCACGGCGTTCGCCGGGTTCAAGGTGCCGCTGCAGTTCTTCCCGACCGACCGGAGGCTGGAGCCGGGGATGCCGTTCATCCTCGACATGGCCCCGGTGTACAAGGGCTTCACGGCGGACATCGGCTACTCCGGCTGCCTCGGGCTGAATCCGCTGCACGACCGGCTCCTGGCCGACCTGGAGGACCATCGCGAGCTGATCCTGCGCGAGGTGCGCGAGCGGCGTTCGCTGCGCGAGATCTACGAGGACGTCGAGCGCCTGATGATCCGGCAGGGGTACGCCAACCGGCATCGCGCGTATCCGTTCGGCGTCATCGCCCACAAGGTCGACCGGGTGGTCGAGCGGCGCTGGGCCCCGCACGTGTTCGGCTTCGGCACCCAGTCCCTCAAGGGGCTGCTGAGCGACGCGCTGCACGGGCACCGGGAGGGCTGGTCGCCGCTGTGGAGCCCGTACCGCTTCTCCGACCATCCGCCGCAGCCGGGGCTGTGGGCCGTCGAGCCCCATCTCGGATTCCGCGGCACGGGGGCCAAGTTCGAGGAGATCCTGGTGGTCACCGACTCCAAGGACCCCGAGCAGAGCGCCTTCTGGCTGGACGACGATCTGCCGCACGTGCGGCGCTGGGCCGAGGAAAGGGTGGCGGCATGAGCCTGCTGGATCTGCCGGGGGCGCGCGAGCGCCGGGTGCGCACGGGCGGCATCGAGCTGTGCGTGGTCGAGCTGGGGGACGCGGCGCGGCCGACGGTCGTGCTGGTGCACGGCTATCCGGACAGCAAGGAGGTCTGGACGGAGGTCGCCAGGCAGCTGGCCGACCGGTGGCACGTCGTGCTGTACGACGTGCGCGGGCACGGCCGGTCCACGGCCCCGAAGCCGCTGCGCGGCGGCTTCACCCTGGAGAAGCTCACCGACGACTTCCTGGCCGTCGCCGACGCGGTGAGCCCGGACCGCCCGGTGCACCTGGTGGGGCACGACTGGGGGTCGGTCCAGTCGTGGGAGTTCGTCACGGTCAAGCGCACCGAGGGCCGGATCGCCTCGTTCACCTCGATGTCCGGGCCTTCCCTGGACCACTTCGGGCACTGGATCAAGCAGCGGATGTCCCGGCCCACCCCGCGCCGGGTCGGCCAGCTGCTCGGCCAGGGCGCCAAGTCCTGGTACGTCTACATGCTGCACACCCCGGTGCTGCCCGAGCTGGCCTGGCACGGCCCGCTCGGCAAGCGGTGGCCGCAGATGCTCCAGCGGCTGGAGAAGGTGCCCGCCGGCGACTACCCGACGTCCTCACTGCCCGATGACGCGGCACACGGCGCCTGGCTCTACCGGGACAATGTGCGCGCCCGGCTGAGCCGGCCGCGCACGGACGCCTACGCGCATGTGCCGGTCCAGCTGATCACGCCGACCGGGGACGTCTTCCTCTCGGAGAAACTGTACGACCAACTGGAGCTGTGGGCCCCGCAGTTGGTGCGCCGTTCGCTGGAGGGCAAGCACTGGGTGCCGCGCACCAGGCCCGACCGGCTCGCCGCCTGGATCGACGAGTTCGTCGCCGCCAACGAGTCCGCCACGGAGGACGGCCGTCCGGTGCAGGACACCGCGCCGTCCGGGGCGTACTCGGAAAGGTTCGGGGGGCAGCTGGTCCTGGTGACGGGGGCGGCCGGCGGCATCGGCCGCGCCACCGCCTTCGCGTTCGCCGAGGCGGGGGCCCGGGTGGTGGCCGTGGACCGGGACGCGGAGGGGGCGGCCCGGACCGCGGAGATGGCCCGGCTGATCGGCTCCCCGGCCGCCTGGGGCGAAGCCGTGGACGTCAGCGACGAGCAGGCGATGGAGAAGCTCGCCGAGAAGGTGGCCGCCGAGTACGGCGTCGTCGACGTCCTGGTCAACAACGCCGGGATCGGCCTGTCCGGCTCCTTCCTGGACACCACGAGCGAGGACTGGAAGAGCGTCCTCGACGTCAATCTGTGGGGGGTCATCCACGGCTGCCGGATCTTCGGCCGGCAGATGGCCGAGCGCGGCCAGGGCGGCCACATCGTCAACACCGCCTCCGCCGCCGCCTACCAGCCCTCCCGGGCGCTGCCCGCGTACAGCACGTCCAAGGCGGCCGTGCTGATGCTCAGCGAGTGTCTGCGGGCCGAGCTCGCCGACCGGTCGATCGGGGTCAGCGCCATCTGCCCCGGCATCGTCAACACGAACATCACCGCGACCGCGCGCTTCGCCGGTGCCGACGCCGCGGAGGAGCAGCGGCTGCGGAAACGGACCAGTCGGCTGTACGGGCTCCGCAACTACCCGCCGGAGCGGGTCGCCGACGCGATCCTCAAGGCGGTGGTGCGCAACCAGGCCGTCGTGCCGGTGACGCCGGAGGCCCGCGGGGCCCGGCTCCTGTCCCGGTTCAGTCCCGCTGCGCTGCGCGGGATCGCCCGGCTGAAGCCGCCGCTGTGAGCGGCCCCGGGCAGCCGGTGCCGGCGGTGGACCGGTCGGCAGCCGCCGAGTACCGGATCGAGGACCTGGCGCACGCGAGCGGGGCCACCGTCCGAACGATCCGCGCCTATCAGGACCGCGGCCTGCTGCCGACGCCCGAGCGGCGCGGCCGGGCCAATGTGTACCGGGACACCCACCTGGCCCGGCTCCGGCAGATCGCCGATCTGCTGGACCGGGGCTACACCCTGGCCAGCATCAAGGAGCTCCTGGACGCCTGGGACACGGGCCGGGGACTGGGCGGGGTGCTCGGTCTCGTCGCCGAGGTGCACGGCCCGTGGACGGACGAGCGGGCCGACCGGATCACCCGGGCCGAGCTGAACGAGAGGTTCGGCGGGACCCCGGACGACGAGGCGGTCGTCGAGGCGATGGACCTCGGCGTGCTCGAACCGATCCCGGGCAAGGACGACGAGTTCCTGGTGCCGAGCCCCCAGGAGCTGGCCGTGGCGGTGGAGCTGTACGCGGCGGGCGTTCCGCTGAGCGCGATCTCCGGCCATCTGCGGGAGCTCCGCGGCCAGGTCGAGCACATAGCCTCCCGCTTCCTGGAGTTCACCACCGAGCACGTCTTCGCGCGCTATCTCGGTCACCGGCCGCCGACCGACTCGGACGCGGCGGAGGCGGCCGCCATGGTGCGCAGGCTGCGTCCGCTGGCCCAGCAGACCGTGGACGCCGAACTGGCGCGTGCGATGCGCCTGTTCGCGACACGTCATCTGCACCACCACCTGAGTGCGGACACCCCACTGACCCCCGGTGCGCCCCCGACGGCGGCGCACCGGGTGGAGCTGCCGCCGGGCACCGTCAGCGCGGTGCGGCGGCTCGTCGGGGAACAGAACGTCTCCGCCTTCATCGCGGCCGCTGCGGAACGCGAGGTGCAGTCAAGGACATTGGATGCACTTGCCTCACCAGGCGCCAGAACAGGGCAAGTTGACCAAATGGGTTGATATTCAAGGGACTTGTCCACAGGATCGCCAATTCTTCTGTGGATAACTCAAGTTGACTGTGGATCAAACCTGTGGACGGAAATCGCTTGAGCAAACCGTGCGCAAAATTCGGATGCGCCCGGAAAATGGTGCCGGGCACCCTGGCGGGATGGACGAGAAACGCACCGTAAAGGTGTCCAAGTACCTCTCGAAGCACCTGCGGCACCAGCCGCAGCGGATCGGGATCACGCTCGACGCCAACGGGTGGGTGCCGATCGACGAGCTGCTGCGTGCCACGGCCCGCAACAACTTCCCCCTCACCCGGGCCGAGCTCGACCACGTCGTCGCCTCCAACGACAAGCAGCGCTTCGCCGTCGAGAACGACCGCATCCGTGCGAGCCAGGGCCACACCGTTCCCGTCGATCTCGGTCTGCTGCCGGCCGAGCCGCCCGCGTACCTCTACCACGGCACGGTGGGCCGGGTGCTGGACGCGATCCGCGACGAGGGCCTGCGGCCCATGAACCGCACCCACGTCCACCTCTCCCCCGACCGCGAGACCGCGACCAAAGTCGGTGCCCGGCGCGGCCGGCCCGTCGTCCTGTCCGTGGACGCGGGCGCGATGCACCGCGCGGGCCACACCTTCTGCGTCAGTGCCAACGGCGTCTGGCTCACCGCCGCGGTGCCGCCCGAGTTCCTGCGCTTCCGGGACTGACCCGGGCAGAGCGCGCCCGGTCGTTTCCGGTGCGCACGACCGGTCCGTATGGTCGTATCCATGCGTCTGAGCACTGTGATTCTGCCGATCCACCGCTGGAGCGAGGGCCGGAAGGTCTGGCGGCGCGCCGAGGAACTGGGGTTCCACGCCGCCTACACGTACGACCACCTGTCCTGGCGCACCTTCCGCGACGGCCCGTGGTTCGGTGCGGTACCGACCCTCACCGCCGCGGCTGCGGCCACCGAACGGCTGCGCCTGGGCACCCTCGTCACCTCCCCCAACTTCCGGCATCCCGTCACGCTCGCCAAGGACCTCATCACCCTCGACGACGTCTCCGACGGGCGTGTCACCCTCGGCATCGGCGCCGGGGGCAACGGCTTCGACGCCATGACGCTGCGGCGGGCCGGTGAGGAGCCGTGGACGCCGCGCGAGCGCGCCGATCACTTCGACGACTTCGTCCCGCTGCTGGACCGGCTGCTGCGCGAGCCCTCGGTGACGTACGAGGGCCCCCTCTACGCGGCGAACGAGGCCCGGAACATCCCCGGCTGCGTGCAGCGGCCCCGGCTGCCGTTCGCGGTGGCGGCCACCGGCCCGCGCGGCATGAGGCTCGCCGCCCGGCACGGCCAGGCGTGGGTGACCACGGGCGACCCGAAGCTGTACGAGACGGGCACCCCCGAGCAGTCGGTGGAGGCCATCCGCGGACAGCTCACCAAGCTGGGCGCCGCCTGCGAGGCCATCGGCCGGGACGTCGCCGAGCTGGACAAGATCCTGCTCACCGGTTTCACCCCGGACCGCCCGCTGGAATCCTTCGACGCCTTCGTGGACTTCGCGGGCACCCACTTCGCGCTGGGCTTCACGGAGATCGTCATCCACTGGCCGATCCAGGACTCCGACTTCGCCGCCGACGAGAAGGTCTTCGAGCGCATCGCCACGGAGGGCCTGGCCCAGATCGGCCACTGACCGCAGTCGGCCCCGTACCGCGTTCGGCACCTCGACCCGGTCGGCATTTCAACCCGGTGGCCGGGGCACGTCGCCCGTAGTCCGTCGTCCGTCCCCCATCACCCGTCGCCCGCCGCGGCCGTCGTCACCGGTCGCGGCGCGGTCATCGGGCCGACGGACCGACAAGCCGTTTCCGCCCTCTTGGCATATGCGTCTGGCATGTTCCCCGGTCAGGGGCGTGCACCCTCAGATGTGCGCCCCTCCGCACGCCCGTGCACCCTCGTACGCGAGAATGGGTGGGTGACCTCAGCTACCGACTCGCCTTCGCCTGCCGCCATCCGGCTGATCGCCACCGACCTGGACGGCACCCTGTTGCGCGACGACAAGACGGTCTCGGACCGTACGGTCGCCGCGCTCGCCGCCGCCGAGGAGGCCGGTATCGAGGTCTTCTTCGTCACCGGCCGCCCGGCCCGCTGGATGGACGTCGTCAGCGACCACGTCCACGGCCACGGCCTGGCGATCTGTGCGAACGGCGCGGCGGTTGCCGATCTGCACGACGGCGGCAGGCTGATCGAGGTCCGTCCGCTGGAGCGGCCCATCGCGCTCGGCATCGTGCACGCGCTGCGCGCCGCCGTCCCCGGCACCTCGTTCGCCGTCGAGCTGTCCACCGGCATCCACTACGAACCGGCCTACCCGCCCTTCCACCTGGACCCGGGCGCCACGGTCGCCGTCGCCGAGAAGCTGCTGCACGAGGAGGCGCCCGGGACCGGCGCACCGGTGCTGAAGCTCCTCGCCCACCACACCGAACTGACCCCGGACGAGTTCCTCGCCCTGGCCCGCGCGGCGGCCGGGGACCGGGCCTCCTTCACCCGGTCCAGCCCCACGGCCCTGCTGGAGATCAGCGGCCCCGGGGTCTCCAAGGCCAGCACGCTGGAGCTGTGCTGCGCCGAGCGCGGCATATCGCCCGCCGAGGTCGTCGCCTTCGGAGACATGCCCAACGACGTGGAAATGCTCAGCTGGGCGGGCACGTCGTACGCGATGGGCAACGCCCACCCGGCCGCGATCGCCGCCGCCTCCGGGCAGACCGCCACCAACGGCGAGGACGGCGTCGCCGTCGTCATCGAGCGGATCATCGCCGAGCGCCGCGCGGCCGACGCGGCGCACTGACCCCCGCCGCGTCGCGTCCCGTCCCGCCGCATCACGCCGTGCCCCGCCGGCCGGGTGGCGGGCGGTCCGGGCCGCCCCCGGCGGATCAGAGGGGCACCTCCCACACCACGGTCGTGCCGCCCCCGTCCGGACCGATGCCGGGGCCGAACCAGCTCGCGCCGCCGAGCGACTCCGCCCGGCGCGCCAGGTTCCGCAGCCCGCTGCGACGGCCGCCCTCCGGGATGCCCACCCCGTCGTCGGCGACCGACAGCCGCACCGCGTCCGTCCCGTCGGGCAGGGTGGCGGTCGCGTCGACGACCACGTCGATCAGCGACGCCTCCGCGTGCCGGAAGGCGTTGGACAGTGCCTCGCGCAGCGCCGCGATCAGGTTCTTGCCGGTCAGCTCGCCGACCAGCGAGTCGACCGGCCCGAGGAAGCGGTGCGAGGGCTTGAAGCCCAGAGGGACCGCCGCCATGTTGATCTCGCGCAGGACGCGGGTGCGCAGCCCCGACGGCGCCTCGGCGGGTTCCTGCTGAAGGGCGAAGATCGCGGTACGGATCTCCTGGATGGTCACGTCCAGTTCGTCGACCGCCCGGCCGACACCGGTCTGCACGTCCGTCTCGGCCGATCTGCGCTGGGCGCTCTCCAGCATCATCCCGGTGGCGAACAGCCGCTGGATGACCAGATCGTGCAGGTCACGGGCGATCCGGTCCCGGTCCTCGTAGACCGCGAGCCGTTCCCGGTCCCGCTGCGCCTCGGCCATCATCAGCGCGAGCGCGGCCTGCGAGGCGAACTGGACGGCGAGGGTCCGTTCCGCCTCGGTGAACGGCCGACCGCCGCGGGCACGGGGGGTGGCGAGCGCGCCCAGCACCCGCCCGCCACTGTGCAGGGGCAGCAGCATGCTCGGGCCGAAACGATTTGCCAGCTCGGTGACCATGCGGAAGTCGGTGGCGCAGTCGTCCACGAAGACTGCTTCGCCGCTCAGCAGCTTCGCCACCACCGGGCTCTCGGGTCCGATGATCATCCCGAGCGAGGTGGCCGGGTCGTCCGCGGAGACGGCGACGATCTCCAGGCCGCCCTCCCCGGTCGGCAGCAGCACGATGCCGGCGGCCGAGCCGGCGAGGCGGCGGGCCTGTTCGGCGACGACGGAGAGCGCGTCGTCGGCGTCCCCGCCGGAGAGCAGCGCGGTGGTCACGGCGACCGATCCGTCGATCCAGCGCTCGCGCTGGCGCGCCGCCTCGTACAGCCGGGCGTTGCCGATGGCGATGCCCGCCTCCGTGGCCAGGACCCGCACCATGTGCAGGTCGTAGTCGTTGAACTCGGCGCCGTCGTCCTTCTCGGCCAGGTAGAGGTTGCCGAAGATCTCGTCCTGCACCCGGATGGGGACGCCGAGAAAGGTCCGCATCGGGGGGTGGCCCGGCGGGAACCCGGCGAACCTCGGATCGGCCGTCAGGTCGGCCAGCCGCAGCGGTACCGGGTCGTGGATCAGCGCACCGAGCAGTCCCCGATGGCCGTCGGGGCGGTGGCCGATCTCGTCCGCCACCTCGTCCGGCACCCCGTACGTGACGAAGTCGGAGAGTCCCGCGCCCTCCTCGTCGACGACGCCGATGGCCGCGTAGCGGCAGTGGGCCAGTTCGGCGGCCGTCTCGCAGATCCGGTCGAGGGTGGAGTGCAGTTCCAGGCCCGCCCCGACGGAGCGCATGGCCTCCAGCAGGCGCGGGATGCGGGTGGTGATCTCGGTGGACAGACCCTGCAGGCCGTGGGGCTCCCGTGCAGCGGCTTCGCGTGGGTCCTTCGGGACCTGCTCAGACATACCCAGAGCGTAATTAGGGACGATTGGCGAGGAAAGTCGGCTTCGATGCTCCGGCCCCTCACGGGCACGTCTCCCGCGTCCGTGTGCCCGTCCCCCGTGGCCGTGCACCCGTCCCACACGTCCCCGTGCCGCCCCGGCCGTACGCCGCTCACACCCGTACGTCCACCGCCCTGTCGGGCACCGGTTCCGCGGCCTCGTCCGGATGCCGTACGGCCATGGCCTCCTGCTCGCGTTCGCGTGCCAGCATCCGGCGCAGCGGGCCCTCGACGGCGGCGAGGCCGGCGTACGGGCCGCGCTGCAAGATCCGTCCGGCGTCCAGCACCAGCACCTCGTCGACGGCTTCGAGCCCCCGCAGGCGGTGGGTGATCAGGACGGTGGTGCGTCCGCGGGTGGCGACCAGCAGGTCGGCGGTCAGGGCGTCCGCGGTCGCCAGGTCGAGGTGCTCGGCCGGCTCGTCCAGGACGAGCACCGGGAAGTCGGCGAGGAGCGCCCGGCCCAGGGCGAGGCGTTGGCGCTGACCACCGGAGAGGCGTGCGCCGTGCTCGCCGACCGGGGCGTCCAGCCCGTCGGGCAGCGACTCGACCCAGTCGAGCAGCCTGGCCCGGCCGAGGGCGTCGCGCAGTTCGTCGTCCGTCGCGTCGGGGCGGGCGAGCCGCAGGTTCTCCCGGATGGAGCTGTCGAAGACATGGGCGTCCTGGGCGCACAGCCCGACGAACCGCCGCACCGCGTCCCCCTCCAGCGCACGGGCCTCGACCCCGCCGATCCGGTACGTCCCCGTCCGTGCGTCCAGGAAGCGGAGCAGGACCTGGGCGAGGGTCGTCTTCCCCGAGCCGGAGGGGCCGACGACGGCGATGCGCCGACCGGCCGTCAGCGTCAGGTCCACGGCGTCGAGGGCGTCCCGGTCCGTTCCCGCGTACCGGGCGGACAGTCCCCGCACCTCCAGCGGGAAGGGCGTGGCGGGGGCCTCGGCCGGGTCGTCGGGTTCGTGCACGGGCAGCGGGGCGTCCAGCACCTCGAACACCCGCTCCGCGCTCCGCTTGACCCGGTGGCGGTACTGCACGGCGAGCGGCAGGCCGGTCACCGCCTCGAAGGCGGCCAGCGGCGTGAGCACCACCACGGCGAGTTCCACGCCCGCGAGCCGGCCGTCCCGCACGGCCGGGAGGGCGACGAGCGCGGTGGCGATGACGGTGAGGCCGCCGATCAGCGCGGTGAGGCCGCCGCCGAGGGCGGTGGCGGCCGCCGCTCGGGCGGCGATGCGGGTCAGTACGCCGTCGGCCTCCCGGGCCCGTGCCGAGCGGGCGGGCAGGGCGCCCGCGACGGTCAGCTCGGCGGTACCGCCGAGGAGGTCGGTGATCCGGGTGGCCAGCTCGGCGCGTGCGGGGGCCAGCCGGCGTTCCGTGCGGCGGGAGCAGGCCCCGGCGACCAGGGGGACTCCCACCCCGGCCAGCAGGAGTCCGGCGGCCAGCACGGCGCCCGCCGCCGGGAGCAGCCAGCCGACGAAACCGGCGGTGGCCGTGCCGACGACCGCGGCGGTCGCGACCGGCAGCATCCAGCGCAGCCAGTAGTCCTGCAGGGCGTCGACATCGGCGACGAGCCGGGAGAGCAGGTCCCCGCGCCGGGTCCGGCGCAGACCGGCGGGTGCGATGCGCTCCAGCCCCCGGTAGACCGAGACCCGCAGCTCGGCGAGCATCTTGAGCACCGCGTCGTGCGACACCAGGCGCTCGGCGTAGCGGAAGACGGCCCGCCCGAGGCCGAAGGCGCGCGTCGCGGTCACCGCGACCATCAGATAGAGCACCGGGGGCTGCTCGGAGGCGCGGGAGATCAGCCAGCCGGACACCGCCATGAGCCCGACCGCCGAGCCCAGGGCGAGGCTTCCCAGCAGCAGCGCGAGGGCCAGTCGGCCGCGCTGTGCCCCCGCGGCCTCCCTGACCCGGGCCAGGACGTTTCCGGAGCGGGGCGCGGTCTCCCGGATAGCCCCGGTGACTTCCGCCGCCACGGGCCCCTCGGCCCGCTCCGGCAGCGCCGGCGCCGCGACCGGCGCCCCGGTCCCGCCGGACCGTTCCGGCCGCTGCGGTGTCCCCGGGGCCAGCGTCACCACCCGGTCGGCCACCGACAGCAGCGCCGGGCGGTGCACCACCAGCAGGACGGTGCGGCCCGCCGCCAGCCTCCGTACCGCTTCGACGATGCCCGCCTCCGTCTCGCCGTCCAGGCTCGCGGTCGGCTCGTCGAGCAGCAGCAGCGGCCGGTCGGCGAGGAAGGCCCGGGCCAGGGCGAGCCGCTGCCGCTGTCCGGCGGAGAGCCCCGCCCCGTCCTCGCCGAGAAGCGTCCGGGCGCCGTCGGGCAGCTCCGCCACGAAGTCGTGGGCCCCCGCCTCGCGCAGGGCGGCCGCCACCGCGGCGTCGTCCGCGTCGGGACGGGCCAGCCGTACGTTCTCCGCGATCGTGCCCGCGAAGAGGTACGGGCGCTGCGGCACCCAGGCGATCCGCTCCCGCCACCGCTCGGGCGCGAGGTCCGCCAGCTCGACGCCGCCGACCCGCACCCGCCCCTCGGCGGGCGCCGTGAACCCCAGCACCACATCGAGCAGGGTGGACTTCCCGACGCCGCTGGGGCCGACCAGGGCGACGGTCTCCCCCTCCTCCACCACCAGCGAGGCCCGGTCCAGGGACGGCGCGGTACGGCCCTCGTGCCGTACCGTCACCCCCTCCAGTTCCAGCCGCAGCGACCGGGGGACCGGTGCCGTGCCGCCGGTCCGGGGCTCGGTCTCCAGGACCGCGAAGATCTCCTCGGCGGCCGAGAGCCCCTCGGCCGCCGCGTGGTACTGCGCACCGACCTGGCGGATCGGCAGATATGCCTCGGGGGCCAGGATCAGCACGACCAGACCGGTGTGGAGGTCGAGTTCGCCGTGTACCAGCCGCATCCCGATGGTGACGGCGACGAGGGCCACCGACAGCGTCGCCAGCAGTTCCAGCGCGAAGGACGACAGGAACGCGATGCGCAGGGTCCGCAGGGTGGCCCCGCGGTACTGGGCGGTGACCGTGCGGATGGACTCGGCCTGCGCCTTGGCCCGGCCGAAGACCTTCAGCGTCGGCAGTCCGGCGACCACGTCGAGGAAGTGTCCGGAGAGCCGGGACAGCAGCCGCCACTGACGGTCCATCCGTGTCTGGGTGGCCCAGCCGATCAGGATCATGAAGAGCGGGATGAGCGGCAGGGTGACCACGATGATCGCCGCCGAGACCCAGTCCTCGGTGACGATCCTGGCGAGGACCGCCACCGGCACGATCACCGCGAGTCCGAGCTGTGGCAGATAGCGCGCGAAGTAGTCGTCGAGCGCGTCGACGCCCCGGGTGGCGAGCGTCACCAGGGAGCCGGTGCGCTGATCGCCGAGCCATCCCGGCCCGAGCTCCGCGGCACGGTCCAGCAGCCGACCCCGGAGTTCGGACTTGACCGCCGCGCCGGTCCGGTACGCGGCCAGCTCGGTCAGCCAGGAGACCAGCGCCCGCCCCAGCGCGACCGCGGCGAGCAGGATCAGCGGGGTCCGCAGCCCGGAGACGGTCAGCCCGTCCTCGAAGCCGCCCACCACCACCTCGGCGATGAGCATGGCCTGGGCGATGACCAGCCCCGCCCCGAGGGCGCCGAGCGCCACCACGGCGGCCAGGAAGAGGCGGGTGGCACGGGCGTGACGGAGCAGCCGCGGATCGATCGGTTTCACGTGAAACAGCCCCTGGCGAGCTAGGTCGGTGGACGAGGTCCTGGCCGGCGGGACGGGGCCGGTGTCGCGCCCCGGTCCCGGCCCGCCGACCGGGCCCCGTGTGCGTTCAGTGCGCTTCGGCGATGTGCTGCGTACCGATGCGCTTGCGGAACACCCAGTACGTCCAGCCCTGGTACAGCAGGACGAGGGGGGTGGCGATCCCGGCGCACCAGGTCATGATCTTCAGCGTGTACGGGGTGGACGAGGCGTTGGTGACCGTGAGGCTCCAGGCGTCGTTCAGCGAGGACGGCATGACGTTCGGGAAGAGCGACAGGAAGAGCATCGCCACCGCGGCCGTGATGGTCACTCCGGAGAGCGCGAACGACCAGCCCTCACGTCCCACCGCGATCATGACGATCGCGCCGACCAGCGCCACCGCGGCGATGACCGTCGCCAGCAGGCTCCAGCCGTTGCCGTGGTCGAGCTGGGTCCAGATCAGGAAGCCGAGCGCGAGCACCGCGGTGACGACGCCCAGCTTCAGCGCCAGCCTGCCCGCCCGCTCCCGGATGTCCCCGACCGTCTTGAGCCCCACGAACACGGCGCCGTGGAAGGTGAAGAGGGAGAGCGTGACCAGTCCGCCGAGGAGGGCGTACGGGTTGAGCAGGTCCCAGAAGTTGCCCACGTACTCCATGTCGGCGTCGATCTTCACGCCGCGCACGATGTTCCCGAAGGCCACGCCCCAGAGCAGGGCGGGGATCAACGAGGTCCAGAAGATCGCGTGCTCCCAGTTGGTCTGCCACTTCTCGCCGGACCGCTTGGCCCGGTATTCGAAGGCGACCCCGCGCACGATCAGGCAGCCCAGGATGATCAGCAGCGGCAGGTAGAAACCGGAGAACAGGGTGGCGTACCACTCGGGGAAGGCGGCGAAGGTCGCGCCGCCCGCGGAGAGCAGCCACACCTCGTTGCCGTCCCAGACGGGCCCGATCGTGTTGATCAGGACCCGGCGTTCCTTGCGGTCACGGGCCAGCAGCTTGGTGAGGACACCGACCCCGAAGTCGAATCCCTCCAGGAAGAAGTAGCCGGTCCAGAGGACGGCGATGAGCACGAACCAGACGTCGTGGAGTTCCATCTCTCAGCTCCGCTGTTCTCAGTAGGAGAAGGCCATCGGCCGGTCGGCGTCCTCGTGGTCGCCGCCGATCCTGGTGGGCGGGTTGAGGTCGGCCTCCGTGAGCTCCGGCGGGCCCGCCTTGATGTACTTCACGAGCAGCTTGACCTCGATGACCGCGAGCACGGCGTAGAGCAGGGTGAATCCGACCAGCGAGGTGATCACCTCGCCCTGCGAGACGCCGGGGGAGACCGCGTCGCGGGTCTGGAGCACGCCGTAGACGACCCAGGGCTGACGCCCCATCTCGGTGAAGATCCAGCCCCAGGAGTTGGCGATCAGCGGGAAGAGCAGGGTCCAGAGCGCGAGGATCCAGTAGCCCCTGGCGAGCTTCGGGCTGAGCGCCTTGTTCTTGAAGAGGACCAGGTTCGGCACTTCGTCCTCACCGGTCCGCAGCGCCGGCGGCAGCATGAACTTCTTCCGGGTCAGCCACAGCCCGAGGAGGCCGAGGCCGAAGGAGGCCATCCCGAAGCCGATCATCCAGCGGAAGCTCCAGAACGCGACCGGGATGTTGGGCCGGTAGTCGCCGGGGCCGAACTTCTCCTGCTCGGCCTTGTTGATGTCGTTGATGCCGGGGACGTACGAGGTGAAGGTGTCGTCGGCGAGGAAGGACAGTATCCCCGGGATGGAGATCTCCACGGTGTTGTGGCCCTTGGCCACGTCACCGACCGCGAAGATCGAGAACGGCGCGCCCTCCTCGCCCTCCCAGAGCGCCTCGGCCGCGGCCATCTTCATCGGCTGCTGCTTGAACATGACCTTGCCCAGCCGGTCGCCGCTGACGGCGGTGAGCAGTCCGGCGATCACGATCGTGATCAGCCCGAGCCGCAGCGAGGTCCGCATCACCGGAATGTGCCGCTTGCGCGCCAGGTGGAAGGCGGCGATGCCGACCATGAACGCGCCGCCGACCAGGAAGGCCGCGGTGATGGTGTGGAAGAACTGGGTGAGCGCGGTGTTCTGGGTGAGCACGCGCCAGAAGTCGGTGAGCTCGGCCCGGCCGCGTTCCTCGTTGATCCGGTAGCCGACCGGGTGCTGCATCCAGGAGTTGGCGGCCAGGATGAAGTACGCGGACAGGATGGTCCCGATGGAGACCATCCAGATGCAGGCGAGGTGGATCTTCTTCGGCAGCTTGTCCCAGCCGAAGATCCACAGCCCGATGAAGGTGGACTCGAAGAAGAACGCGATCAACGCCTCGAACGCGAGCGGGGCACCGAAGATGTCGCCGACGAACCGCGAGTAGTCGGACCAGTTCATGCCGAACTGGAACTCCTGGACGATGCCGGTGACGACACCCATGGCGATGTTGATCAGGAAGAGCTTGCCCCAGAACTTCGTCGCCCTGAGGTACTTCTGGTTGTTCGTCCGTACCCAGGCGGTCTGCAGGCCGGCGGTGAGCGCGGCGAGAGAGATCGTCAGCGGGACGAACAGGAAGTGGTAGACGGTGGTGATACCGAACTGCCATCGCGCCATGGTTTCCGGCGCCAGAGCCAGCTCCACGTCGTCTTCTCCTTACTTCGCCGTATCCATTCCGGCAGTTTGCCCTTTAAGCCCGACTAACCAGAGGAGCAAAAAGGACACGCTTGTGAACGCGTTCACATTCACAAGCATTATGGCGCACAGACTTTCGGGACGTTCGGGCGGGGTACCCCTCTTCGGGCGTTCCGGCAGCGTTCCGATCATTCCCCCCGAAGCAGACAACCGGAGGCAGCCCTTCCGGGCCACCGCCCGACCCCTGCCGGGGCTCCACGCGACAGGGCCCCGCACCTCGTTCGTCGAGGTGCGGGGCCCTGCGCCTGCCGTCGTGCGCGGGCGGACCGCGCCGCGCTACAGCTCCTTGCGGTACGCCTCCGTCACCTTGAGGAACAGGTCGTTCGCCTCGTCCTCACCGATCGAGACCCGCACGCCCTCGCCCGCGAAAGGCCGGACCATCACGCCGGCCCGCTCGCACACCGCGGCGAAGTCGGCCGTGCGCTCCCCGAGCCGCAGCCAGACGAAGTTCGCCTGGGACTCCGGAACGGTCCATCCCTGCTCGGCCAGCGTCCGCTGCACCCGGTCGCGCTCGCAGACCAGGGAGCCGACCCGCCCCAGCAGCTCGTCCTCGGCGCGCAGCGAGGCCACCGCGGCGTCCTGCGCGAGCTGGCTGACTCCGAAGGGCACCGCCGTCTTGCGCAGCGCGGCCGCCACCGGCTCGTGGGCCACGGCGAAGCCGACCCGAAGACCCGCCAGGCCGTACGCCTTGGAGAAGGTGCGCAGCACCGCCACGTTGGGCCGGTCCCGGTAGATCTCGATGCCGTCCGGCACCTCGGTGTCGCGGATGAACTCCCGGTACGCCTCGTCGAGCACCACCAGGACGTCGCCCGGCACCCGGTCCAGGAACCGCTCCAGCTCGGCCCGGCGCACCACGGTGCCGGTCGGGTTGTTCGGGTTGCAGACGAAGATCATCCGGGTCCGGTCCGTGATCGCGTCCGCCATCGCGTCGAGGTCGTGCACCTCGCCGTCGGTCAGCGGGACCTTCACCGAGGTCGCGCCGCTGACCTGCGTGATGATCGGGTACGCCTCGAAGGAACGCCAGGCGTAGATGACCTCGTCACCGGGGCCCGACGTGGCCTGGAGCAGCTGCTGCGCCACACCGACCGAACCGGTTCCGGTGGCGAGATGCGAAAGGGGCACACCGAAACGGTCGGACAGCTCGTTCATCAGACCGGTGCAGGCCATGTCCGGGTAGCGGTTGAAGTTCGAGGCCGCCGCCAGGGCGGACTCCAGCACCCCGGGCAGCGGCGGATACGGATTCTCGTTGGAGGACAGCTTGAACGCGACCGGTCCGTCGGCAGCAGCCGGCTTTCCCGGCACATAGGCGGGGACGCCGTCCAGCTCGGCGCGCAGCTTGGGGCTCGTCTCGCTCACCGCAGGTCCTCCTCGACCGTCTGTACACATCAATACTGCTCACCTTATGAGGATTGGGCGCCGCTGCGAATGGGGCGATCGACCAATCGTCCGGTGCGGCCGGGAATGGGGGGAGCGCCATCCGTTCCCGCGCACGCCGGTGGCTCACGCCGTGGCGCGCGTCCCCCGAAGAGGTGAGATGAGACCTCTTCGAGACATCGGTCATTCGGCAGGCCCATCGGCCCAGGCACCTGACACACCATGGATAGACTTACCAACGCCCTTTATTTACAAGGCAATTGACCGTTGATGATCATGCAAAAACGTGCCTGTCAACGGATGAATATGCGACCGGGCCAACCGCCCGTCCGAGCCCTACTATCGGCTCGCCATGACAGCAGCAGGGAAGCACCAGGTGAGCCGGACGGACACACCCCGGCGCGGCGGCGGCCGACAGGGACGAGCGGGAATCCGGGACGTGGCCGCCGCCGCCGGAGTCTCCATCACGACCGTCTCCGACGCGCTCAACGGCAAGGGCAGGCTCCCGGACGCCACCCGCCGCCATGTCCGCGAGGTCGCAGAGCGCCTGGGCTATCGCCCTTCCGCAGCGGCCCGCACCCTCCGTACCGGCAAGTCGGGCCTGATCGGCCTGACCGTGACGACCTACGGGGACGAACCCTTCACCTTCACCGAGTTCGCGTACTTCGCGGAGATGGCCAGAGCCGCCACCTCCGCCGCGCTCGCCCGCGGGTACGCCCTCGTCATCCTGCCCGCCACCTCGCGCCACGACGTCTGGTCGAACGTCGCCCTCGACGGCACCGTCGTGATCGACCCCTCCGACCAGGACCCGGTCGTCACCGAGCTGGTGCGCCAGGGCCTCCCCGTCGTCTCCGACGGCCGCCCGGCCGGCACGCTCCCGGTCACCGCCTGGGTCGACAACGACCACCGCGCCGCCGTGCTCGACCTGCTCGACCACCTGGCCGCCGCCGGGGCCCGCCGCATCGGCCTGCTCACCGGCACCACCACCGACACCTACACCCGGCTCTCCACCACCGCGTACCTCCACTGGTGCGAGCGCGTGGGCCAGGACCCGGTGTACGAGTCCTACCCCGCCCACGACCCGTGCGCGGGCGCGGTGGCCGCCGACCGCCTGCTCGCCCGCCCCGACCGCCCCGACGCCGTCTACGGCCTCTTCGACCCCAACGGCACCGACCTGCTGGCGGCGGCCCGCCGCTACGGTCTGCGGGTCCCCGAGGACCTGCTGCTGGTCTGCTGCAGCGAGTCGACCGTGTACGCGACGACCGAGCCCCCCATCACCACGCTCTCGCTCAAGCCGCGCAGGATCGGCACGGCGGTCGTCCAGCTCCTGATCGACGCCATCGAGGGCGTCGAACACGACGGACCCGTGGAGCAGGTCATACCGACGGAACTCATCGTGCGGACGTCCTCGCAGCGCCGTCCTCCACGCACCACGGTCAGTGCGCCCCGTTCCCCGGCCAGGGATTGATCGGGTGATTTCGGACCAATCGACCGGTGAACCCGATGTGCGTCCGGATTCACCACCCCTGGTGCGTCACACAGCACGATCCGCATTCCTATGATGGGCGCACGACACCGCGGACCGCCCCGACCAGCAGGGCCCGTCAGGTGTACGGCGGCGCGACGGTGGTGGAGGGGTCGATGACACAGGGGGCCGGTCAGGAACCCGTGGTGCGGACTGCGACGTTGCGCGACTTCCGCGTACCGCCCTATGCCCAGAACCCGGTGCCGCCGTCGTCGCACCCGGGCAGCGCCGGGCCCGGCGACGAGCCGCCGGAGGGGTACACGCCCACCGCGCGCGACCTGCCCGTGATCAACCGCGGTGACACCCTCCAGGTGCCGACCGTCCCCGACCCGCGTCCCGCCCCGGAGCAGGGACGTGGCCCGCTGTACGTCGTCGGCGACGTCCATGGCTACCTGGACGAGCTCCGCGCCGCCCTCGCCGAGCAGGGCCTCATCGACGCCGACGGCAAGTGGTCCGCGGGCAACGCCCGGCTCTGGTTCCTCGGCGACTTCACCGACCGGGGCCCCGACGGCATCGGCGTCATCGACCTGGTGATGCGGCTGTCCGCCGAGGCCGCCGCCGCCGGCGGCTACTGCAAGGCCCTGATGGGCAACCACGAACTGCTGCTCCTCGGCGCCAAGCGGTTCAACGACACCCCGGTCAACTCCGGCGCGGGCACCGCCACCTTCCAGGCCGCCTGGCTGCTCAACGGCGGTCAGAAGAACGACATGGAGCGGCTCCAGGACGTCCACCTCCAGTGGATGTCCCGGCTCGACGCGGTCGTCGAGGAGGACGGGCATCTGCTGATGCACTCCGACACGACGGCGTACCTCGAATACGGCACCACCATCGAGGACGTCAACGACAACGTGCACGCCATTCTCACGCGCAACGACGCCGATGAGTGCTGGGACCTCTTCCGGAAGCTCACCAAGCGGTTCGCCTTCCGCGACGAGGCGGGCCCGCAGGCCGTCCGGGAACTGATGGCGACCTACGGCGGACAGCGCATCGTCCACGGTCACAGCCCCATTCCGTACCTCCTCGGAGAGGTCGGTTCGGAGGATGGCGAGGACGGCTCCGGCCCCGTGGTCGAGGGCCCGCACGTGTACGCGGACGGACTCGCCATCGCCATGGACGGCGGCGTGACCATGGCCGGAAAGCTACTGGTCGTCCAGCTGCCTCTGCATGACTGACGCTCTTTCGGGAAGACGCATCCACGACCTGACCGCGCCGACTGCTGGGCCTATTTCCGGAAACCCCCTGTCTCCCCGTGCCGTGGGCGCTCTACCATCGGCGTATCAGTAGCAGGCTCTCCTCCGTTTCCGCTCGAAAGCCCGGTGAGAACGCGGGTGATCGGGCCCTACGGAGCATCGGGGGATGCACATGAACAGCGCTCCGCACCTGCTGGCCGAGGACCGCCCCGAGTACGAGCGGATCCTCGATGACGCACTGCGTCATGCCCATGAACGACCAGATCTGGCCGCGGTCGGCGAACGGCTCAACGCCGTGCAGCTGCGCACCATGGCGCTGGACGCCACGGCGCTGATCACCGCGACGGCCGCCACCGAGTACCAGCACTACGTGCAGGCCCGCGAGGAGCTGCGCAGACCGGCCGAGGACGAGGACGAGGAAGCGGGCCCGCCCCCCGGCACGAGCGGGCAACGCCAGTCGGGCGCGGGCACAGCGGCCGTCGTCACGGCCCTGGCACCGGTGCTCGCGGGCTCCGCCGCGTTCATATTCCTGCTGGTCGGCTATCTGCTGCGGCTGCTCGACGACCCGCCCGCCTTCGCCTCGACCATGGTCTCCGCGGGCTGGTTCTTCGCCGCGGTCATGGCGGCCGCGATCCTGGTCGCCGTCGTCGGACTGCTCGTCACCGCGCTGCGCAACGGCGCGGAGCCGCGTCCCGTCGAAGAGGCGGAGGAGGAGCTTCCGGAGGAGGTGGCGCGGGCCCGGGAGGCCTGGCGCCACGCCCTGCTGGAGCGCGGCATACTGCCGTTCCTGCGGGACGCGCTCGACGACCCCGCCGCCGGACGCGCCGCGCGCACACCGGTCCGCTCGGCGAACCGCATCCCGAAGGTCGGCTACAGCCGGCCGGACTTCACCAGTCCCGACGGCGGCCCTGCGGCGGGCCCCCGGCCGACGTTCACCAGCCCGGACTTCACCAGTCCCGACTTCGGCGGCCCCGAGCACGAAACTGACTGACCGCCTTCGAACACCGGCCGGGGACGGCCTGCCCCGGCCGCCGCCCGCGAACCACCGGGCTCGCGCCGGAGGCCCCGAGATCTTCACCGAGCGGAACTTCGGGCTGAACCAGCGCCCCAGGACGGGAAACCCTGTCGACTACAGCTCGGGCAGCCGTTCACCGGGGACGGGTGACCGTCCCTCTTCCAGCCAGTAGAGGTAGATCCGCAGGTCCCCCGGCAGAGGGCCGGCGATGTAGTCCGCGAAATCCCGGACCGCGGCGGCCACACCCTGCTCCGCCCAGTCCATGTCGTCCCAGTCATGGGCGGACAGGTACCGCGTGATCCGGCCCCGGCCACGCCACCACTCCCGGACCGCCTCCGGGGTCCACCGCGAGTCGCCGTCACAGCCGTAACCAAGAAAGGGGTCCTGGTCTGCTGCTTCGACCAACCGAGCTGTCTCTGCCGGGGTTCGGGGTTGGCGGTAGACGTATCCCGTCAGGTACTCACCGCCGTAGAGAACGTGTTGAGGCGCGGAGAGCCGGCCTGTTCGGCAGGTATCGGTCTCGCCGCCGTAGAAGGGCCCCGGGACATTGAGCCAGAGCCGGTCGTCCCAGCCGCCTCGGAATGCCTCGCAGTCCTTGCCGAGGCTCGCAACGGGGTCGTAGTAGAGCGTCACCGGCTCAGCATAGGAACCTCGTGCGATCTCGCCGCAGGCCACGGGAGCCCGGAGCGCTGTTCCGGGAAGCCCCTTCCCCTTCCCGGAACAGCGTGATCAATGGTCCGGCGTCAGTCAGCGATCGGCAGGTAGACCCGGTTGCCCGAGGCCGCGAACTCCTTGGACTTCTCCAGCATCCCGGCCTCGATCTCCTCCTGCGAACCGCCGTGCTCGCGCCGGATGTCCTGAGAGATCTTCATCGAGCAGAACTTCGGGCCGCACATCGAGCAGAAGTGCGCCGTCTTCGCCGGCTCCGCGGGCAGCGTCTCGTCGTGGTACTGCCGCGCGGTGTCCGGGTCGAGGGCCAGGTTGAACTGGTCCTCCCAGCGGAACTCGAACCGGGCGTCGGAGAGCGCGTCGTCCCACTCCTGCGCCCCCGGGTGCCCCTTGGCGAGGTCCGCCGCGTGGGCCGCGATCTTGTAGGTGATGACGCCGGTCTTCACGTCGTCCCGGTCGGGCAGGCCCAGGTGTTCCTTCGGCGTGACGTAGCAGAGCATCGCCGTGCCCCACCAGGCGATCATCGCCGCTCCGATGCCGGAGGTGATGTGGTCGTACGCCGGCGCGACGTCGGTGGTCAGCGGGCCGAGGGTGTAGAACGGCGCCTCCTCGCAGATCTCCTGCTGGAGGTCGATGTTCTCCTTGATCTTGTGCATCGGGACGTGTCCCGGCCCCTCGATCATGGTCTGGACGCCGAACCCCTTGGCGACCGTGTTGAGTTCGCCGAGCGTCCGCAGTTCGGCGAACTGCGCCTCGTCGTTGGCGTCGGCGATCGACCCGGGCCGCAGCCCGTCGCCCAGCGAGTACGTCACGTCGTAGGCCGCGAGGATCTCGCAGAGCTCCTCGAAGTGCTCGTACAGGAACGACTCCTTGTGGTGCGCCAGGCACCACGCCGCCATGATCGAGCCGCCGCGCGAGACGATGCCGGTCTTGCGGCGGGCGGTCAGCGGCACGTACGGCAGGCGCACGCCGGCGTGGACCGTCATGTAGTCGACGCCCTGCTCGGCCTGCTCGATGACGGTGTCCTTGTAGATCTCCCAGCTCAGTTCCTCCGCCCGGCCGTCGACCTTTTCGAGCGCCTGGTAGAGCGGGACGGTACCGATCGGAACGGGTGAATTACGCAAAACCCACTCACGGGTGGTGTGAATGTTGCGGCCGGTGGACAGATCCATCACGGTATCGGCGCCCCAACGCGTCGCCCACGTCATCTTTTCCACCTCCTCCTCGATGGAGGACGTCACCGCGGAGTTGCCGATGTTGGCGTTGACCTTCACCAGGAACCGCTTCCCGATGATCATCGGCTCGATCTCGGGGTGGTTGACGTTGGCCGGCAGCACGGCCCGGCCGGCCGCGATCTCCTCGCGCACCACCTCCGGCGCGACGTTCTCCCGGATCGCCACGTACTCCATCTCCGGGGTGATCTCGCCCCGTCGGGCGTACGCGAGCTGGGTCACGGGCCGCCCGTCCCGGCTACGGCGGGGCAGTCGGGGACGGCCCGGGAAGACCGCGTCGAGGTTGCGCAGCCCCCCGCGCGGCGAGGTGTGCCTGAGTCCGTCGTCCTCGGGACGGACGGGGCGGCCCGGGTACTCCTCGGTGTCGCCGCGGGCAGTGATCCAGTTCTCCCTCAGCGGCGCGAGTCCGCGACGGACATCGGTCTCGACGGCGGGATCGGTGTACGGCCCCGACGTGTCGTACAGCGTCACGTCCTTGCCGTTGGTGAGGTGCACCTGGCGGACCGGCACCCGGAGGTCCGGGCGCGAGCCCCGGACGTATCCCTTGTGCCAGCCGATGGACTTCCCGGCCTCGTCGCTCCGACTGGAGGCAGGCGTGCGTGCGTCCGATGTGGTCATGAGACCTACTCCCTACGCCGGCATTACCCGGTAACAGGTTCGGCGGTCGGCGCAGCTCTCTCCGTACGGACGTACGGATGTCAGCGCCCTCTCAGCCCGGTGCTCCGAGCTCCCGCGTGTGCAAAGGTCCCTCCACGCTAGCGTCCCCTCCGGCGGGATGAACAGAGGGCCCGTCCTTCTTGCAATGATCTGCCGGTGACGTCCCCCCGTATCGACACCGAATCCCAGGGCCATCAGCACGGCCACTCGCACGGCCACGGCCCCGCGGCGCCCGTCTCCAGACATCTGCGCAAGGTCATCGCGGCCGTCCTGATCCCGTTCGCCACCGCTGTCGTCGTCGGCCTGGTGGTGCTCTGGCCGGGCGGCGCCCCCGCGCACGAACGGACCGGCGTGGGATTCGACCGGCAGACCCAACAGGCGAAGGTGGTGAAAGTCGACAAGGTGAACTGCAAGGACGTGAACGCGGTGCAGGTGCCCGTCGGCCAGGAGGCCGCCCCGCCGGCGGACAACGACAGGGGGCTGTGCCGAAAGGCCACCGTCGAGGTGACGTCCGGGCCGGACAAGGGCCGGACGTTCGTCGAGATCGTGCAGCCCGACGCCCCGCGCCAACTGCGCGAGGGCCAGGGCGTGATCGTGTCGTACGCGCCCGACGCGCCCCGCGAGCTCCAGTACTCGGTGACGGACGTGGCCCGGGAGTTTCCGATGACCCTGCTGGCCGGGATCTTCGCCCTGGTCGTGGTCGCGGTGGGCCGCATGCGCGGGGTGCTGGCGCTGGTGGCGCTCGCGGTGTCGTTCGCCGTGCTAACCCTGTTCATCCTCCCGGCCGTGCTCCAGGGCTCCAACCCGCTGGTCGTCGCGGTGGTGGGAGCCAGCGCGATCATGCTGATCGCCCTCTACATGTGCCACGGCCCGAGCGCCCGCACCTCGGTGGCGGTGATCGGCACACTGGTCTCGCTGCTGCTGATCGGCCTGCTCGGATCACTCTTCATCGGCTGGGCGAGCCTGAGCGGCAACACCGATGACAACACCGGCCTCATCCACGGCCTGTATCCGCACATCGACATGAGCGGTCTGCTACTGGCCGGTGTCATCATCGGTTCGCTCGGAGTGCTCGACGATGTGACCGTCACCCAGACGTCCGCGGTCTGGGAACTGCACCGGGCGAACCCGTCGATGGGCGTGCGCGGGCTCTACCGGGCGGGGATCAGGATCGGACGCGACCACATCGCCTCGGTCGTCAACACGCTCGTGCTCGCCTATGCCGGCGCCGCGCTGCCTTTGCTGCTGCTCTTCTCCATCGCGCAGAGCAGCGTGGGGACGGTGGCCAACAGCGAGCTGGTGGCGGAGGAGATCGTACGAACCCTGGTGGGCTCGATCGGACTGGTCGCCTCGGTGCCGGTGACGACGGTGCTCGCTGCTCTGGTCGTCTCCGCGGACCGCACAGGACTCGGCGCGGAAGCCGGAGCTTCGGCACCCGTACGGGCCGGGAAGGGCCGTCGTCGCAGGACGAGGGCCTGAACGTCTCCGCCGGGTGAGCAATTCACCCGTTCGGCAGGTGTCGTGTTCGACCGGCGATCCGGTCGGCGGCACCGGTTCCTTCAGCCCGCGTTCTGTTCCTCGGCGAGAATCCGGCCCAGGGCCTCCTCCAGGTTGCCGTCGAAGTCACCGAGCGTGCACTCCTGCCCCAGCGGCACGAGCTTGTCGGTCCGGTCGAGAAAAGCCACGAGCGGCGCGGTACCGGCCCGGAAGAGGGCCCGGTCCTCGCCGACCTGAAGGCGAATGTGCACATCGGACAGCCCCTCGGGCTCCGTCGGCCCGATGTGCACATCACCGTCCCCACTGGGACTGTTGAGGCCGTCGAGCAACAACTCACGACCGAATGCCCAGGTGACGGGGGCATCGCCGGGCAGATGGAAGGTCATGCGGATCGCATACGGATCGCAGACCTCGTACCGGAGCTCCACCGGGATCCGGAAAGAGAGTTCCTCGGAGACGAGGAAGCTCATCATGACCTCAGCTTGAACCGACTCGCGCATCGTTCAACCCCGCAGTAGATGAATCTGGCCAGGAATGATCCCCCATGGCCCTATTGACGCCATCGTGGTGCACGCGATAGCAGATCACAAGGAGTGATTTTTCAGATACTGATAGAGAACACGAACGAACGCAAGAGGTTGGACACTTCGCCACGTAGTTGTTCGACTGCGGGGAGCAACCGGCTCTCCTGTTCCAGGGGTACCGAAATGGCCATCGCAGCAGCGGTGAATCCGGCCGCGATCGGGATGGCGGCGCAGACCGTGCCCAGCGCGTACTCCTGTCGTTCGATGACAGGTTCCATCCGTTCCAGCGACCGCAATCGCTCCAGGAGTGCCGCCCGATCCCGCACCGAATAGCGGGTCAGCGGACGCACAGGGTGACGATCGAGGTGGTCCTCGCGGGCCTTCTCGCCGAGTTGGCTCAGCAGACACTGGCCGATCGCGTGGGCGTGCCCGGTCTCCCGGAAGGAGGCCCATTCCGTGACGGCGGGGGTGGCAGGTGCGTCGGCGACCGCGATGAGTTCGATCTCGCCCTCGCGGTAGACGGCGCAATACACCGGTGCACCGATGACGTCGCGCCACCGGCTCAGCGAATCGGCCATTCTGCTGCGGCGGTGCCGCAAAGCCCCTTCGCAGGCCAGGCGTTCGGCAGCGGCCCCGAAGAGGAACACGCCCTTCTCCCGGCGCAGATAGCCCTCGTGCGTCAGCGTGCGCAACAGGTGGTAGGCGGTGGGGAGGGGCAGACCCGTCTCCCTGGCCAGCTGTTTCGCGGGCGCCCCGTCCCGGTGGGCCCCCACGGCCTCCAGCAGTCTCAGCGCTCGCTGAACCGAACCGATCAACGTCGGGGCAGCAGTGCTCGATGCCGTGGTCAACGGTCACCCCCAGGCATGGTGACGGGCGGTCAGCCCGCCTGTGGGGGCCGCCCCCACCGACTGCCGCATGACTGGGTCCGGAGAGTGGAAGCCGTACAAACCACTGGTCAGCTCGGTGACGGTTGGTTGATTCCCAGATGGTGGCAGCGAATTGTCACTGTATCGGCCGGGTCCGCACGGAGCGTTGTTTCGTTCTGACGCTTAGCTCAGCCGGGCTAATTCCCGGCCTGCTTCCGATCTTCCTACCAGTCACCACGCGAGGAGGATGACATGAACTTGCGTACGACGAAAATGAGCCCGCCGACCAGGATCACGAATACCAGGACCTTGAAGAGCAGTCCGATCATGAATCCGACCACGTTGGCGATCAGACCGCCGAACACCACGATCGCGAGGACCGGCACCGCGATCCACTTCACCCACCAGGGCATCCCCGCGAATATCTCCCGCACGGCCATCGTCCTTACCTCGTCTCTGTGTCTCTGTGCCTCTGTGAGTTCCTGCCTTCGATGCTAGAGGCGCGGAAGGGGCCGGCGGGGGTTCCGCGGCCCTTGAAGTCCCCTGATCGACCCCTTAGGGATCCCTGAGACCGAACCCCTGCTCCCCGGACGGCAGTGAGCGGTTCCCGGCCCGGCGGGAGTCAGCTCTCCGGCGGGGAGAAGACCACCATCACCCGCAGGTCCTCGGTGATGTGGTGGAACTTGTGGGCGACCCCGGCGGGCACGTAGACCACACTGCCCCTGCCCACCTGTGTGGTCTCCATGCCGACCGTGATCGCCGCACGCCCGCTGACCACGAGGTAGACCTCGTCCTGGTTGTGCGGCTGCTGCGGGTCGAGCTCACCGGCGTTCAGCGCGTAGAGGCCGACGGACATGTTCCGTTCCTTCACGAACTGCAGGTACGCGCCGTCGTTGGCGGCCCGCTCCGCCTCCAGTTCGTCCAGTCTGAATGCCTTCATGGCCAGTCCGTCCCTTGCCTCTGCACTGCCGGTGTCCACCACCGATCATGTCTGCCACGATCAGACACATGAAGAATTTCCTAGTCAAGACGATCGCCAACGCGGGTGCCCTGGCCGTGGCCGTCTGGCTGATCCAGGACATCACGCTGACCGGCGGCAGCACCGGCCGCAAGGCGCTCACGCTGATCCTGGTCGCCCTGCTCTTCGGCCTGGTGAACTTCGTGGTCAAGCCGGTCGTACAACTGCTGACGCTGCCGCTCTTCATCCTCACGCTCGGCCTGATCACCCTGCTGGTCAACGCGGTCATGCTGCTGCTGACCTCATGGCTGGCCGGCCTGTTCGACCTGAGTTTCCACGTCGAGGGCCTCTGGACCGCCGTGCTCGGCGGACTGATCATCTCGATCGTCTCGTGGGCGCTGAACGCGATCCTGCCCGACAACGACTGAACGACATCCGCGCACCGCTCCGGCAGCAACCGGAACGGTGCGCACGGAGCCGGTGGTACACCGGAGAGCAGCGAGGATGAACCATGAGCACCTTGGGCGACGGAACCCGGGCGGTACGGGCCGGCCTGCCCGAACCGGAACAGTTCGAGCCCACCCTGCCCGGCCCGGTCTTCGCCGCGCACTTCCACCTCTCCGGTGAGCCGACCGGCCCCTATACCTACGGCCGGGACACCAACCCGACCTGGACCCGGCTGGAACGTGCGATCAGCGAGCTGGAGGCCCCGGGGGAGGACGTCGAGACCGCGGTCTTCGCCTCCGGGATGGCGGCCATCTCGGCCGTGCTGCTGTCCCGGGCGCGCACCGGCGACGTGATCGTGCTGCCCGACGACGGCTACCAGGCCCTGCCCCTGGTACGGGAGCAGCTGGAGGCGTACGGCGTCGAGGTGCGGACCGCGCCGACCGGCGGCGACAAGCAGCTGACGGTCCTCGAAGGGGCGAAGCTGCTGTGGATCGAGACCCCGTCCAATCCGGGGCTCGACGTCTGCGACGTGCGCCGGCTCGTCGAGGCGGCGCACGCGGCCGGCGCCCTGGTGGCCGTCGACAACACGCTCGCCACCCCGCTCGGCCAGCGGCCGCTGGAGCTGGGGGCCGACTTCTCGGTGGCCAGCGACACCAAGGGCCTGACCGGGCACGGGGACATCCTGCTCGGCCATGTGACCTGCCGCGATCCGGAGCTGATGGCGGGGGTGCGGCGCTGGCGCAAGGTCGTCGGCGCGATCCCGGGGCCGATGGAGGCATGGCTCGCGCACCGTTCGCTGGCCACGCTGGAGCTGCGGATCGACCGGCAGTGCGCCACCGCGCTGACCCTGGCCGAGGCGCTGTCCCGGCGGCCCGAGGTCACCGGGCTGCGGTACCCGGGGCTGCCCTCCGACCCCTCGTACCCGCAGGCCGTCCTGCAGATGCGGCGCTTCGGCCCGGTGGTGTCGTTCGTCCTGTCCGACCGCGAGCGGGCCGAGCGTTTTCTGTCCGCGCTTCGGCTGGTCGACGACGCGACGAGCTTCGGGGGCGTGCGTTCCACCGCCGAGCGCCGGGGACGGTGGGGAGGCGACGCCGTACCGGAAGGCTTCATCCGCTTCTCGGTCGGCGCCGAGAACCCGGACGACCTGGTGGCCGACGTGGAACGGGCCCTGGACGTGGCCGCGGCCGACAGCTGATCGACCGGTGGTACGGCGGTCCGAGCCTCCCCCCTCGTGGCTCGGACCGCCTCCGGTTCCTCCTGCTTCTTCCTGCGAAGAACCGCCCAAGCCAGGCTAGTTGACTCTCCGTCAGTGTCCAATCACCGTGGCGACAGCGACCTATCGACATATTTATAGTTGTACGGGTCCGAAGCATCGCGAAGGTGGGAGAGACCGGACATGGACCTGGCCCTGTTGCGCACGTTCGTCACGGTGCACCGGGCCGGTTCCTTCACCAGGGCGGCCGCCCTGCTCGGCCTCTCCCAGCCCGCGGTCACCTCACAGATCCGCACGCTGGAAAGGCAGCTGGGCCGCCCGCTCTTCCTTCGCAGGGCCCGCGGGGTGACCCCGACGACCATCGGCGACGAACTCGCGCACCGGGCGGCACCGCATCTGGACGCGCTGATCGAGATCACCGAGGCGGAGCTCGACGAGGAGTCGGGCGTACGGACCCTGCATCTGGCCGGGCCGCCCGAGTTCACCTCGGTACGCGCCCTGCCCGCGCTCACCCCGCTCGTCGCCCAGGGACTGGCGCTGCGCAGTTCCTTCTTCGCCTGCGCCGAGGAGACGCTGGCGGGCCTCGCGGCCGGGCACCACGACCTGGCCATCGCGACGGCCCGGCCGCGCGGCGGACTGCTCACCGCGACCCCGCTCTGCGACGAGGAGCACGTGCTGGTCGCCGCGCCGCGCTGGGCCGGGCGCCTCGGGCCGGGATCCCTGCGGCACAAGGGACCGGTGGTACTGGCCCAGCTGCCGATCGTGGAGGTCCACGAGAGCCTGCCGCTCGTCTCCCGCTACTGGACCGCCGTCTTCGAGAGCCCGCCCGCCGTCTCCGGGACCGTCATCGTGCCGGATCTGCGGGCCGTCCTGGAATGCACGGCGGCGGGCGCCGGCCTCGCCGTGCTGCCGCGCTACCTGTGCGAGAGGGCGTTGGAGCAGGGGGAGCTCGTGGCCCTCCTGGATCCTCCCGTGCCCCCGCTGCGCACCTATTTCCTGGCGGTGCGCACCGGCACCCTCGCGCTGCCGCACATCGCGCGGGCGCACGAGTGGCTGCTGCGTGCCGCCGCCGACTGGTGAGCGCACACCCGCCCGGGACCGGACGAGTGTTTCAGAATCGGTTCAGCGGGCCACGCTCTTGCCATGACCGAACGTCCTGTGGTCAAGCGCACCGCACGCGCCATCCTGCTCGACGGCAACGACCTGATCCTCATCAAACGCACCAAACCCGGAGTGGATCCGTACTGGCTCACGCCGGGCGGCGGGGTCGAGCCCGAGGACGCCACCGTCGTCGACGCCCTGCACCGCGAGGTGGACGAGGAACTCGGCGCCAAGATCACCGATGTGGTCCCCTGCTTCGTCGACACCGTGGAGCACATCGAGGGCGGCGGGGTGAAGGGCGTGAAGGTCCAGCACTTCTTCGTCTGCCGTCTGGAGTCGATGGACCTGTCCCGGCGCCACGGCCCCGAGATCGACGACCCCTGCGGGGAATACGACGTCGTGCGGGTGCCGTTCAGCCGCATGGGGATCGCCGCCGTCCACCTCGTGCCGCTGTCGCTGCGGCACTACCTGGACGGCAACATCGAGGGCGTACGGGCGATGCACGCACCCGACCTGGGCTGACCGGCGACGGCCCCGGCCCGTTCTCGTTCTGTCCTTGTCCTCGTTCTCCGGCGCGAAGGCGGTGGCGCGGGGCCGGTCGGGCCCGGGGCGGCCGCCCGGATCAGCTGTGGCCGGTGCCCGTCAGCTCCTCCAGGTAGTCGTGGCGGATGCGCTCGGCCGGTATGCCGACCCCTCTCAGCACGTCCACGCTGCTGCGGATCATGCCGGGCGGGCCGGAGAGGTAGGCGTCGTACTCGTGCCACGGGCCGCACGTGCGCACGGCCTCGGGCAGCAGCCCCTGCAGGACTCCGTCCTCCCCCGGGCCGGAGGCGACCACCGGCCGCACCGCCAGCCAGGGGTAGGTCCGCTCCAGCTCGATCAGGGTGTCGATCTCGTACAGGTCGTGATCGCTGTGCGCCCCGTAGAACACCTCCACCGGACGCCGGTCGCCCCGCTCGGCGACCTCCTCCACCAGTGCCTTGATGGGGGCTATGCCCGTGCCCCCGCCCAGGCAGAGCAGACCGTTGTGGGTGGAGTGGTCCACCGTCATCCTGCCGGTGGGCGGACCGAGGCGCACGATGTCCCCCGGCCGGGCCCGGTGCACCAGGGCGTTGGAGACCCAGCCGGCCGGGACCGCCTTGACGTGAAAGGTGAGCAGGCCGTCGGGGCGGGGCGCCGAGGCGAAGGAGTAGTGCCGCCAGGTCCGGGGCCACCACGGGGTCTCCATGGCCGTGTACTGACCGGCGAGAAAGGGGTAGGCGTGGTCGGGGCGGAGCGTGAGCACCGCTATGTCGCGGGTTCTCAGCTCGTGGGAGACGATCTCCGCGTGCCACCAGGCGGGGGCCCACTGCTCGTCCTCGGCAGCCGCGTCGATCATGATCTGCGACATCGTGGTGTAGGCACGCACCCACGCCGCTTCCGCCTCCCCGTCCCACGTGACGGTCGCGTACCGGCTCAGGGCACCCAGCAACGCCTCCCCCACCGCTGGATAGTGCCCGGACAGCGTGCCGTACTTGCGGTGTCCCCGGCCCAGTTCACCGAGGTAGTCGGCCAGGGCCACGGGATCGTCCAGCCGATCGGCCGCAGTGAGGATCGCGCGCAGGAGACGGTCGCGCTGGGTGTCCATCGCGACCGGGAACAGCTCGCGCAGCTCCGGGCGCCGGACGAAGAGCAAGGCGTAGAAGTACGAGGTCACCTGGTCGGCCACGGGTGAGATCTCGGTCAGAGTGCGGTGGATCAGAGTCGCGTCGGCAGATCTGTGTGTCGCGTCCTCGGTCCACCCGGTGGCCGGAGCATCCATCCTGTGCCTCGCCTCAAACGTCTTATGGTCGCCTTACGTACCCACACGGTCCGCAGCCCTGTTCATGGATGCGGTCGGGACCCATCGGCAGTCGCCCGGTGAGCGCTGCCACATCCCTCGGTCCAGCATGCCCGCCCCGAATACGGGCCGGACGGAACAGCAGGAAGTCCGGTTGATCGAAACGGCCTTCGTCCGGCTCTCTGCCCCGGGACCGACCTGCGGAATCCATCACGCGCACTCGGGTCGTTCCGGTTCCGGCAACAGCCCCGCAGCCGGGCGGGACGACGGTCCGCTCCCAGGAGGGAGCACACGGAGAAGGCGTGCTGTACGCCGAGACCAGTACGCGCGGTTACTCCCGCTGTGGGACGTCCGATCGCGTCGGTCCGGGCACCGTGTTTCACGTGAAACCACTCAAACGCCCCGTCCGCCGCGGTCTCCTGGTGGCGCACGTCTCGATATCCGTGAGCTGGCTGGGACTGACCGTCGGACTGCTGACACTCGGCACCGCGGCCTTCCTCACCGAGGATCCCGGCACCGCACGGGCCGCCACCCTCGCCATGAAAATCTTCGGTGACTGGCTGGTCGTGCCGGTCGCCCTGCTCTCCCTGCTCAGCGGTCTCGTCCTGGCCCTCGGCACCCCCTGGGGGCTGGCCAGGCACCGATGGGTCTGGACGAAGTTCTGGCTCACATTGATCACGGCGGCACTGTCCGTGTTCTCGTTGCGCCCCGGCATCGACGAAGCCGCGGCACGCGGCACCGTCGACATCGACCTGGTGGTCGCTCCCTCGGTGGCGACTGCGACGTACCTGTTCATCACCGCGATATCGGTACTGAAGCCCTGGGGGCCGACCCGTCGCGGCCGACGGCCACGTCCGGCTGCCGGGACCGGTAAAGCAGTGGACGCGCGAGCACCGCGTCGGACAGCCTGACCCCCATGCCCAGCTCACTTCCCCGCCCGCCCGCCGACTCGCCCGTCCGGCGCCTCACCCCGGGGGACCTGGTCGCCTGCGCCGATCTCTGCGAGGACCGGGGCTGGTCCCGCGACGAGCACAGATGGGGCCTCCTCCTGGCCGCGGGAACGGCTTACGGCATGGACGCCCCCGAGGGAAAGGGGCTGATGGCCACCTGCGTGGTGACCTCCTACGGTTCGCGGCTGGCCGCCATCGGCATGCTGCTCGTCGCGGAACGGTACGCGCGGCAGGGCGTCGGCCGGCGGCTGATGAACCACGTGCTGGCCGAGACCGGGGACATACCGCTCAGCCTCTACGCGACAGCCGCGGGACGGCCGCTCTACGAACAGCTCGGGTTCACCGGCGTGGGCCGCATCGAGCGGGTCACCGGCCTCCTCCGGCCGGCGGGGGACAGGTCCTCCGCCGTGTCCGTCCGCCCGGCCGCGGCGGAGGACCTGCGCGCCCTGGTCCGGCTGGACGCGGAGGTCTTCGGCACCGACCGGACCCACGTCCTCGCCCGGCTGCCCTCGTACGCCGACCACATCCGGGTCGCCGAGGACGGTGGAGACCTCGTCGGTTACGCGGCGGCCTGGCCGAGCGCGGGCACTCAGGTGATCGGCCCGCTGATCGCTCGTGACACCGCCACGGCCCGGGAGCTCGTCGTCTCCCTCGCCGGGGCGACGGATCGCCCCCTGCGCACGGACATCGACGCACGTCATTCGGAACTGCTCGACTGGTTCGAGGAGTGCGGTCTGCGGGTCGGCCCCACGACCACCCTGATGGTCCGCGGGGCTTCCGGCCCGCCCGGTGACTGGAGCCGCCGCTATGCCCCGCTGACCGTGGCGATGGGCTGACAGCCGGTCCCGGAGGTCCTGACGGCATGGAGCACCAGCGGCGCTCCATGCGCGTCTCCCCTGTCTGCAGTCACTGATCCCTTGCAAACGGGGGCTGTTTCGGAAGTCGCCTACCCTGGATGAAAGCGGCTCCGACCCGGAAGAGAGACCCATGACAGAGACGGACTCCGTGCCGACCTCCCTCTCCCAGGGGTGGTGCGCCCTCTCCCTGCTTCACGGGAAGATCGAGGCCCGCGTCGAGCGGGCCCTGCAGTCCGGCCATGGTCTCAGCGTGCGGGAGTACTCCCTGCTCGACGTCCTGAGCAGACAGCACAGCGGCCCCGGGGGGCACCTCCAGATGAAGCAGGTCGCGGATGCCGTCGTGCTCAGCCAGAGCGCCACGACCCGTCTGGTCACCCGCCTCGAGGACCGCGGGCTGCTGACCCGGTATCTCTGCGCCACCGACCGTCGCGGCATCTACACCGACGTCACCGAATCCGGCCTCGCCCTGCTCGCCGAGGCCCGGCCGACCAACGACAGCGCGCTGCGTACCGCGCTCGACGAAGCCGCCAGGAACCCTGAGCTGGCCACGCTGGTCGAAGCCGTCAAGGCGCTGAAGGCCCCCGCGCCGGCCGCGTGAACCGAACGGATGCCACCGGCCGCGTGCACCGGCCCAGGTGCCACCGGCCGCTTGGGCAGCCCGAACCCGGGTGCGCCACCCGGCCGTTCTGCATAGTCTGCCGATCATGAACGACCTGGAAATACGCCCTGCGGGCCCCACCGACATCCCGGCGATCGTGGCCATGCTCGCCGACGACCCGCTGGGGGCACAGCGGGAGTCGCCGGACGATCTCGCCCCGTACCGCACCGCGTTCCAACGGCTGGCCGACGACCCGAACCAGCACCTGGTCGTCGCCGTGCGCGAGGGCCGTGTCGTCGGAACGCTGCAACTGACCGTGATCCCGGGGCTCTCCCGGCGCGGCTCGACCCGCTCGGTCATCGAGGGCGTGCGCATCCACGCCGACGAACGCGGCAGCGGCCTGGGCACCCTGCTGATCGAATGGGCCGTGGAGGAATCCCGGCGCCAGGATTGCCAGTTGGTCCAGCTGACGTCCGACGCCACCCGGACCGACGCCCATCGTTTCTACGAGCGGCTCGGTTTCACCGCCAGCCACGTCGGTTTCAAGCTCGCGCTCTGATTCGCGGTCCGAGGCCCCGCCCCGCCCCGTCCAGCGGGGCGGGCGCCCACGGACCGCTCCGTGCCTCCGTACCCCGCTGGGGCGGGAGTCGGCGACCCGATCGGGCCGCCCGTGTTTCACGTGAAACGTGGCGCTCAGGCTTCGAGGCCCCGCCACCCGCCCTCGTCGACACCGCCGGGAACGGCCGCCGCGGGGTCGTACGGCTCCCGCGTGAAGACGAACGAACCGAGATCGAGATGGTTCACGCTGCCGTCCTCGTTCCGGACCACACGCAGCGTCTCCCCCGCGTAATAGCCGTCGAGACCGACCCAGGTGCCGTCGGGCCGCGCGACGAACCGGGCCCCGCGGCCACCGCCCTGCATCGGCCGGAGCTCCACCCCTCCGCCTGCGGTCATGCGCAGGATGTTCGCCCGGGTGCCCCAGTACCAGGGGCCGGTCAGCGCGAGCAGCTCGGCGTCCACCTCCGGCAGCGGACGCCAGGGCTCGGGAATGCGGGGCTCGGCCTCGGCCACGATGCCCACGAGATCGGCAGCGACGCCCCCGACCACCACACCGGCCGTCGTATTGGTGAGCACGACGGCCGACACATCGTTCTCGACGTCGATCCACAAGGACGCCAGGAAGCCGGGCAGCGAGCCCGTGTGCCCGATGAGCGTACGGCCGTCCGTACGCAGCACCTGGAGGCCCAGCCCGTAGGCGAGCTCCCAGTCACCGGACTCGCCCGGCGCGGACGGTTCGCGCATCTGCCGTACAGAGGCGGCGCCGAGCACCCGGTCGTCCCCCTCGGCCAGGAAGGCCGCGAAACGCAGGAGATCACCGGTCGTCGACCAGAGCTGACCGGCCGGGGCCATCAGCCCGAGGTCCTCCGTCGGTTCGGGCAGCATGACATCGGCCCAGGGGTGCACGGCCCAGCCCCCCGCGTGCGGGGACTGCGGCTGGGAACTCGTACGGCGCATGCCCAACGGTTCCAGGATCTCCCGTTGCAGCACCTGCTCCCAGCTCGCCCCGCGCACCTTCTCGATCAGCGCGCCCAGCAGGGTGTAACCGGGGTTCGAATAGTGGTGGCGGTGGCCGGGGATGTGCATCCGCGTCTGTTCGCCGAGCACGTCGGCCAGCTCGGGTCGCAGTGCGCCCGGAGTCCGCTCCCACCAGGGGCCGGGGGATTCGGCGGCGAGTCCCGCGCTGTGACCCAGCAGTTGATGAACCGTCACGTCGCCGACGCCGCTGCCCGGCAGGTGCTTCTCCAGCGGGTCGTCCAGGTTCAGAAGACCTTCGTCCCGCAGGCGCAGCACCAGCACGGCGGTGAAGGTCTTGGTGATGGAGCCGATCCTGAACTGCGTGTCGGTGTCGGGGGCGTGGTCGTCGACGCAGCTGCGGGAACCGCTCCAGACGATCTGCCCCTGCCGCTGCACCGCGGCGACGAGCGAGGGCGCACGGCCTTCCGACTGCGCGGTGGCGATGCGGTGCAGCAGGGCGCGCCGGGTACCGGGAAGCAACTGTTCGGGTAGGGAGGTCATCCTCAAGAACTACCCGGAGAAACCTGTGGTGGCGACCTCATTTCATGGTGCCCCCTCGGGCCCGCCACGGCCGTGGCGGGCCCCCGGCCGACCGCCGTCACCGGGCCCGAGGCAGAGGCTGCTCAGTCCTCGCCGCCGCGCATGACGCCCCAGCCCTGGAGGTCCTCCTGCGCCTTGCGGGCCAACTCGGCGTACTGCACCGGGCATTCCCACAACTCACGGGCCGAGAGTTCGGCGGGCACGGGGGTGTCCGGGTGGTCCTCCGGGGCGTACAGGTGGACCACCGCGCGGTACCGGCTCTGCACGAATCTGTCGGCGGTGGACCAGGGATGCTTCGGATGGTCGCAGGAGGCGTCCAGGTCGACGGTGTCGAGCGCGGCGGCCAGCTCGCGGGTGTAGGAGGGCGGAAGCCCCGCGTAGGACTGGGCGATGCCCATCCACATGCACAGGAACAGACCGAGCCGCTCCTCGTCCCGCACCTGTCCGGAGAGCCAACGGCGGGCCGACCACAGTGCGACCGGGCCCGTGTTGTTCTCCCAGGAGCGGCGGAGCGCCTCCTGCATGGCGACGATGTCGATGCCGCCGTCGTCCCGGACGAACTGCGCGTCGAGACAGGAGACGTCGACCCTGCCGAAGTTGCTCCGATACGCATCGCGCACGTGGCCCTCGGCCTGGTCGGCGAGGTCCGCGAGGAACCCCTCGCAGTCGAACGCCGCCAGTTCCTCGTCCTCGAGGTCGTAGTCCTCGGCGAACACGGCCCGGCCGGCCCCGGTCAGCAGGCTCGCCCCGGCCGAGACCCCGTACTCGGAGTCCAGGCCCGAGGGGTGGGAGTCGGCCGGGCAG
The DNA here is from genome assembly GCF_042889165.1 of Streptomyces sp. NPDC002669. Lineage (NCBI taxonomy): Bacteria > Bacillati > Actinomycetota > Actinomycetes > Kitasatosporales > Streptomycetaceae > Streptomyces > Streptomyces sp. NPDC002669. The sequence continues at coordinate 119,621 of NZ_JBIAQQ010000004.1, forward strand.
GTGCACTCGTCCGGGTCCAGCGTGGCCCGGAACCCGTCCAGGGCCTCCATGTACGACTCGAACAGGGACTTGTTGAAGACCCTCGACGCGACATACCAGCAAGTGGCGTACAGGAGGATCGTGTACCCGGTCCGCTCGCGGCGGCCTTCCGGGGAGCCGACGCGGCCGAGCGCGTCCGCCGCGTCACCGGCGAGAGCGGCGAGGGCCTCCTCGGGGTCCACGTAGGGATAGTCACTGACGATTCCGGACAGGTCGGAGATCAGTTGACTGTGGTCGTCAGGCAGAACAGGCGTCACTTCAGTCACACCTGTAACCGACGAACGGGCCGTACGGGGCGGTTCCCCGGCACGGAAGCGGCGCCGCCCCTCACCATCCGGGCCGGTCTTCCCCGTCGGCAGAACGGCGATCACTGCGCTCCGGCCTCCTGACGACGGTCACGACACGCACGGTCGAGTACCCGGCGGCCTCGTGCCGATCGGGCACCTCGCGCTCCCCACCGGTGCCGACCGCCGGTCCGCGGTCCCCTGTCGGCGCCCCGTGGTCCGCAGCGGGCCGTGCGGGAATGTTCCGGCAGGCGGCTTCGTTGCCTCTGCGCCCTCCACGCCGCGACTCCTGGGAGCATCGTGTCCGAAGCCGTGTCCGCCACGTCCGCCGTCCCCGCCGTCCTCCCCGCACTTCCGGCCCTGAGCGCACAGGCCGAGCGACTGATCGAACTGGGGGTGCACGAGATCGCCGGGCTGCCCGCCGACGATCTGCGCGCCTTCGCCGAGACCGTCGAGGTCCCCGCGGGTGGCAACGGCGCCCTGCTCGCCGTTCACCCGGACCGGGCCCCTGCCTCCGCCCTCGCGCCGATGCTCCGCCACGCCGGCAAGCCGGGCTTCGTCGTCACCGACATGCCCGACGTCGACCTCTTCGCCCCGCTCGACACCGTCACGCTGCCCGATGCTCCGCTCTACCTCCTCACCGGCGTCGACCGCGGCGACCAGATGGCCAATTGGAGCCCGAACGAGGCGCTGCCCGCCCTCACCGCGAAGAACCGCACCCCGCTGCTGCTCACCGAGGGCATCCACTGGCTGATGCAGCAGCCCGCCGTCCTGGAGCGCAACCACTGCTTCATGACCATCGGCTCCCGGCTGCGCAAAGCCAACGGAGCACTGGACGCCCGCACACCGGCGATCTGGATCAGCAACGGCACCGGGCGGGACGGCCGCGAGCGCCGCAATGCCCCCAAGGTGGGCTGGTGCTGGGCGGGCAACCGGCACACCTGGCTGGGTTTCGCCTCCGCGACGGGACGCCTGGCCCAGGACCTGTGAGGAGTCGTGGCCGTGCGACGGGGCGGGGTCGCGGAACCGGGTGACCGACCGCGCGGCCGGCGCCCCGGTCCGACCGCGCGGGGCGGGGCGGGTGCGAGGCAGCAGAACGGTTGTCACAACCCGGTCCGCTGCCCGGTCTTGAGGAGTGACCGGACGGTGCGTCCCATGGCGCCGTCGATGTCTTCGGTCGACTCTCTTCAAGAGGAGAACAACATGAGCCGGGTCAACATCGCACACTCCCATGCGGCGGGGCACGACGAACTGGTCCCGTCGCGCTACGCGCTGAAGATCGGCGACATCGATGTGACGGTGATCAGCGACGGCGTGCTGCCGATCACCACCACGACGCTGGCCACCAACGCCGCCGAGGACGACCTGGCGGCCTGGCTCGGCGACATGTTCCTGCCGCCCGAGGTGTGCAACTGGCCGCTGAACGTCGCCGTGGTGCGCAGCGGTGACCGGACCGTCCTCGTCGATTCCGGGCTGGGGACGGAGTTCCCGGGCTTCCCGCGAGCCGGGCAGCTGGCCATACGGCTGGACGCCGCCGGGATCGATCCCGGGTCCGTGACCGACGTGGTGCTCACCCATCTGCACATGGACCACATCGGCGGGCTGCTCGTCGAGGGGCTGAGGGGCCGGCTGCGCCAGGACCTGCGCGTGCACCTGGCGGCGGCCGAGGCCGAGTTCTGGGACGCGCCGGACTTCTCCCGCACCGTCATGCCGACACCGGTGCCGGACGTGCTGCGGAAGACCGCCGCTCAGTTCCTGGACGTGTACCGCGGCCAGTTGCGGCCGTTCGAGACAGAGTACGAGGTGGCGCCGGGAGTAATGATGCAGCGCACCGGCGGTCACACCCCCGGCCACAGCATCATCCGCCTGGAGTCCGGCGGCGACCGGCTGACGTTCGCCGGCGACGCCGTGTTCCAGACCGGGTTCGACAAGCCCGACTGGCACAACGGCTTCGACCACGATCCCGAGGAATCGGCCCGCGTCCGGATCCGTCTCCTGAGAGAGCTGGCGGCCAACGGCGAACAGCTGATGGCCACCCACCTGCCGTTCCCGTCCGTCTGCCACGTGGCGGACGTCGGCAACACCTTCCGTTTCGTACCGGCCGTCTGGGACTACTGACCGAGCTCCGTCCGGGGCCGGGGCACGAGCAGCGCGTCGGGGGCCGGCCCTGACATGTGAACCCGGCCGTCGGACGAACGGGATGGAGCGGTGCCCACCCGCCGTCGCGGTGGGCACCGCTCCGAGAGCCCGAGGCACCGCCACCGAAGCCCGGCAGCACGTACGAGAACCCGCAGGGCTCCCGCATCAGGTCTGGGCCATGTCCACGAAGCGCGAGTAGTGCCCCTGGAAGGCCACGGTGATCGTCGCCGTCGGACCGTTACGGTGCTTGCCGACGATGATGTCCGCCTCGCCGGCGCGCGGGGACTCCTTCTCGTACGCGTCCTCGCGGTGCAGCAGGATCACCATGTCGGCGTCCTGCTCGATGGAGCCGGACTCACGCAGGTCGGACACCATCGGCTTCTTGTCGGTGCGCTGCTCGGGGCCACGGTTCAGCTGCGAGAGCGCGATCACCGGGACCTCCAGTTCCTTGGCCAGGAGCTTGAGGTTTCGGGACATGTCCGAGACTTCCTGCTGGCGGCTCTCGGAACGCTTGGAGCCACCGGCCTGCATCAGCTGCAGGTAGTCGATGATCACGAGCTTGATGCCGTTGCGCTGCTTGAGCCGACGGCACTTCGCCCGGATCTCCATCATCGACAGGTTGGGGGAGTCGTCGATGTAGAGCGGCGCGGTCGACACCTCCGGCATCCGGCGGGCCAGCCGTGTCCAGTCCTCGTCCGTCATCGTGCCGGACCGCATGTGGTGCAGGGCGACCCGGGCCTCGGCGGACAGCAGGCGCATCGCGATCTCGTTGCGGCCCATTTCGAGGGAGAAGATGACGCTCGGCAGGTTGTTCTTGATCGACGCGGCCCGCGCGAAGTCCAGGGCGAGTGTGGACTTTCCCATGGCCGGACGGGCCGCGATGACGATCATCTGGCCGGGGTGCAGGCCGTTGGTGAGGGAATCGAGATCGGTGAAGCCCGTGGGCACACCGGTCATCTCCCCGCTGCGCGAACCGATCGCCTCGATCTCGTCGAGGGCGCCCTCCATGATGTCGCCGAGCGGCAGGTAGTCCTCGCTGGTGCGCTGCTCGGTGACGGCGTAGATCTCGGCCTGCGCGGAGTTCACGATGTCGTCGACATCGCCGTCGGCCGCGTATCCCATCTGCGTGATCTTCGTACCGGCCTCGACGAGCCGCCTCAATACCGCCCGCTCATGGACGATCTCCGCGTAGTACGAGGCATTGGCCGCGGTCGGCACGGACTGGACGAGGGTGTGGAGGTACGGCGCCCCGCCCACCTTGGTGATCTCGCCGCGCTTGACCAGCTCGGCCGCCACCGTGATCGGGTCGGCCGGTTCGCCCTTGGCGTAGAGGTCGAGGATCGCCTGGTAGACGGTCTCGTGCGCGGGACGGTAGAAGTCGTGGCCCTTGATGATCTCCACGACATCGGCGATGGCGTCCTTGGACAGGAGCATGCCGCCGAGGACCGACTGCTCGGCATCGAGGTCCTGGGGCGGCACCCGCTCGAAACCGGAGGAACCGCCCTCCCAGATGTCTCCCCGTGCCTCGCGGTCGTGCTGCTCACCGCGGTCCCTGCCCTCACCGCGGCGGCGACGGGAAACGGGCAGACGGTCGCCGGGACCGGTGTCGGCCCAGGGGTCGTCCAAAGGCTCGGGAATGCTCACCGGGCCACCTCCTCCCGTCCGCTCAGCGGACCTCGCCACGCCACTCTTTCTTACGGCACAGCACCGACAAACAAGACGCCCGACTCCGGTTCCGGCGCGTCGAGTTATGCGTGGTTCCAGGACCGGAACAGGGTGCGGGCGCCGGACCACGGTAGGCCGCTCCGCACCGTCAGCCAATCTGGTTATCCACAGGGCATGTGGACGACTGACCAGATGCTGTGGAGAACTCTGCAGAACCTGTGCACGGAGCGGGGGACAGCACTGTGGACAAACTCATAGCCTCTTCGCTACCACCACGCTGACCTGGGCTTTTCTCATCCACCGACTGTGGGGGAGAAAAACTTCACGCCTCGGCGCAAGATCACGACAAACAGCACACAGGAGAACGCCACGCCTCAGCAAAAGTAAGGATCACCTAGCCATTGCATCTATTACCTGTGGAAGATTAGATTGACCCCCATGATCCAGGCCCCGGCATCGCCACCATCCAGTCGTCGACGGCACGACCGCGAGATCATCGCCCTCGCCGTCCCCGCCTTCGGCGCACTTGTCGCCGAGCCGCTCTTCGTGATGGTCGACAGCGCCATCGTCGGCCATCTCGGCACCCCCCAGCTGGCCGGCCTGGCCGTCGCCGCCGCCCTGCTGACCACCGCCGTCAGCATCTTCGTCTTCCTCGCGTACGCCACCACCGCCGCCGTGGCACGGCGGATCGGCGCGGGCGATCCGGCCGCCGCCATCCGGCAGGGCATGGACGGCATCTGGCTGGCCCTCCTGCTGGGCATGGCCGTCATCGCCGTAGTCCTCCCGGCCGCCCCCTGGCTCGTGAACGTCTTCGGCGCCTCCGACACGGCGGCGCCCTACGCCACCACGTACCTGAGGATCTCCAGTCTCGGCATCCCGGCCATGCTCGTGGTGATGGCCGCGACCGGCGTACTCCGCGGCCTGCAGGACACCAGGACCCCGCTGTACGTCGCCATCGGGGGCTTCGCCGCCAATGGGGCCCTCAACGCGGGACTGGTCTACGGCGCCGGGCTCGGGATCGCCGGATCCGCCTGGGGAACCGTGATCGCCCAGGTCTCGATGGCCACCGCCTACCTGGTCGTGGTGGTGCGAGGAGCGCGGAAGCACGGCGCCTCGCTGCGTCCCGACGCCGCGGGCATCAGGGCCAGTGCCCAGGCGGGCGTTCCCCTGCTGGTCCGTACGCTCTCGCTCCGCGCCGTCCTGATGATCGCCACAGCCGTCGCCGCACGCCTCGGCGACACCGAGATCGCCGCGCACCAGGTCATTCTCTCCCTCTGGAGCCTGATGGCCTTCGCCCTCGACGCCATCGCCATCGCGGGGCAGGCCATCATCGGCCGCTACCTGGGAGCCGACGACGCCAAGGGAGCGCGCGAGGCATGCCGCCGGATGGTGCAGTGGGGCATCGTCTCCGGAGTGGTGTTCGGGGTACTGCTCATCCTGGCCCGACCCCTGTTCGTTCCCCTGTTCACCAGTGACCAAGCCGTACAGGACACCCTGCTCCCGGCGCTCCTCGTGGTGGCGCTGTCCCAGCCGATCGCCGGTGTGGTGTTCGTCCTGGACGGCGTGCTGATGGGGGCGGGGGACGGGCCTTACCTGGCCTGGGCCATGCTCGTCACCCTTGCGGTCTTCGCCCCGGTCGCACTGCTGGTGCCGGTGATCGGCGGCGGCCTGACCACACTGTGGTGGGCCATGACCCTCATGATGACCGTCCGCCTGGTGACGCTCTGGCTGCGCGCCCGGTCGGGCCGGTGGCTCGTCACCGGGGCCACGCGCTGACCCCGATTCCATGTCCGTGTTTCACGTGAAACGACGGTTTCACGTGAAACACGACCCCATGGCTGGTCCGTGGCCTGTGTTCCTCCGCCTTCGGGGAACCATCGAAACAACGAAAACGGCGAAGGGCCGCACCCCGAGGGGTGCGGCCCTTCATCTGCTCCGAGGAGCTGTGCCTCAGGCGGCAACAACCTCGATGCCGAGGTTCGCAGCGACCTCGGGGTGCAGACGCACGGACACCTGGTGTCCGCCGAGCGTCTTGATCGGCGAGCCGAGCTCGACGCGACGCTTGTCGACGTCGGGGCCACCCGCGTCCTTGATCGCCGAGGCGATGTCGGCCGGGGTCACGGAGCCGAAGAGGCGGCCGGCGTCGCCGGAGCGAACAGCCAGACGGACCTTCACGGCCTCGAGCTTGGCCTTGATCTCGTTGGCCTGCTCGATCGTGGCGATCTCGTGGATCTTGCGGGCGCGGCGGATCTGCGCCACGTCCTTCTCGCCACCCTTGGTCCAGCGGATGGCAAAGCCACGCGGAACCAGGTAGTTACGGGCGTACCCGTCCTTGACGTCGACGACGTCGCCCGCAGCACCGAGGCCGGAGACCTCGTGGGTGAGGATGATCTTCATGATTCGGTCACCCTTCCCTTATCGCGCGGTGGACGTGTAGGGCAGCAGCGCCATCTCACGGCTGTTCTTGACGGCCGTGGCGACGTCACGCTGGTGCTGCGTGCAGTTGCCGGTCACGCGGCGGGCACGGATCTTGCCGCGGTCGGAAATGAACTTCCGCAGCATGTTCGTGTCCTTGTAGTCCACGTACTGGGTCTTGTCCTTGCAGAACGCGCAGACCTTCTTCTTAGGCTTGCGCACAGGCGGCTTCGCCATGATGTTTCTCCTGTGTGATCAAGAAGTGGGGGTACGAGTCGCCCTAGAAGGGCGGCTCGTCCGAGTAGCCGCCGCCGGAGCCGCCGGAGTTTCCACCCCAGCCGCCACCCTGCTGGCCCCCGCCCTGCTGACCGCCGGACGGCGCGCTCGTGGCCCACGGGTCGTCGGCGGGAGCGCCGCCGCCACCCTGCTGGCCACCGCCACCGGGACCGCCGCCCCAGTTGCCGCCGCCCTGCTGGCCTCCGCCGTATCCACCCTGGCCACCGCGACCGGTGGTCTTGGTGACCTTGGCCGTGGCGTTCTTGAGGCTGGGGCCGACTTCCTCGACGTCCAGCTCGTAGACCGTGCGCTTGACGCCCTCGCGGTCCTCGTACGACCGCTGCTTCAGCCGGCCCTGCACGACGACGCGCATGCCTCGCTGGAGCGACTCGGCGACGTTCTCCGCCGCCTGCCGCCAGACCGAGCAGGTGAGGAACAGGCCTTCGCCGTCCTTCCACTCATTGGTCTGCCGGTCGAAGATGCGGGGAGTGGACGCGACGCGGAACTTCGCGACCGCCGCACCGGACGGGGTGAAGCGCAGCTCGGGGTCGTCGACGAGATTGCCGACGACCGTGATGACGGTCTCGCCTGCCATGGATGAACCTCTCGGCGGGGATTGCTTCTGGCTGCTTGCTACTCGAACCCGATGACCTCTGAGCTAGAAGCTCAGTGGATCTCGGGACGGAGGACCTTGGTCCGGAGGACCGACTCGTTCAGGTTCATCTGGCGGTCGAGCTCCTTGACGACCGCAGGCTCGGCCTGCAGGTCGATGACCGAGTAGATGCCCTCGGGCTTCTTCTTGATCTCGTAAGCGAGACGACGACGGCCCCAGGTGTCGACCTTCTCGACCTTTCCGTTGCCCTCACGGACGACGGAGAGGAAGTTCTCGATCAGCGGGGAGACAGCGCGCTCCTCGAGATCGGGGTCGAGGATGACCATCACCTCGTAGTGACGCATGTGGAACCCACCTCCTTTGGACTCAGCGGCCACGGTCGTTCCGTGGCAGGAGGGTCGTGATGCGTGAACACCAGTGTCCCCGAGCAGAACAGCCGCCGCTGACAGCGCCCTCGATGACGAGGTAGTCGACGTGCTGGCCTGGGCAGACACCGGTGCAGACCGTACAGAGTACCCGCACAACCGCTTCCGGTTGAAATCCGGTGGTCAGGAGACGCAATCTGGACACATCGGGTGTGAGCGGCGCCACGAAGCGCCGCCTTTCGGCCAGGAGGTGCTCCATGGCACAGGCAGTACGACCCCGCCCCGCCGTCTCGCTCTTCGCCACCGACGGCAAACCCCATCCGCTCCAGGACACCCTGGTCGTCGTGACCCTGGTCCTGGGAGCACTCGCCTTCGTGACGGCGATGTTCCACCACCTTCATCTGATCAGCTCCTGGGCAGGGCTCATCGGCATCCTCACGGGCGCCTACGGGCAGTACATCTCGGTGACCACGCGCGAGAGGTTCCCGCTGATCATCGGTATCGGCGCCGCCGCCATCGGTTTCTTCCTGGGCATGGCCCACGGGGGCCTCTTCGGCGGCGTAGTGGGCTGACGGACGACGGGCCCCGGCGGACGGGGCCGGGTTCGTCACGGCAGCCGCGGGAGCCACAACCGGACACCTGGGCCGGTGCGGGGTCCTTCTCCGGGCCCCGCACCGCTCCCTGCGCGGGTTCCGGCGCCCCGTGCCCCGCCGGTGGCGGAGCGAAAAGGCCCCATAGGGCCGGACGGCGCGCTTCACGGTCACAGTAGGCTTCGGCGCGAGAGCCGGAGCCCCTGACCCATGGGGACACACCTGCCGAGGAGCGCCCCGCATGAGCCTGACCCTGAGGACCATCAGCCGAGAGCAGCATCTGGCATACATCCAGAGCCTGCCCGCGGCGAGTCACATGCAGGTTCCGGCGTGGGCGGACGTGAAGGCCGAGTGGCGCTCGGAGAGCCTCGGCTGGTTCAGCAAGGAGGGCCAGCTGGTCGGCGTCGGCCTGGTGCTCTACCGGCAGCTTCCCAAGATCAAGCGGTACCTCGCCTACCTGCCCGAGGGCCCGGTCATCGACTGGTTCGCCCCGAACCTGGACGACTGGCTCCGTCCGATGCTGGCGCACCTCAAGCAGCAGGGCGCCTTCTCCGTGAAGATGGGCCCGCCCGTCGTCATCCGCCGCTGGGACGCGGCCGCGATCAAGTCGGGCATCCAGGACCCCGAGGTGAAGCGGCTGCGCGACGTCAAGGCCACCCACATCGAGCCCCAGGCCTTCGAAGTGGCGGACAGGCTGCGGAAGATGGGCTGGCAGCAGGGCGAGGACGGCGGCGCCGGCTTCGGTGACGTACAGCCCCGCTACATCTTCCAGGTGCCGCTGGCGAACCGATCGCTCGAAGACGTCCACAAGGGCTTCAACCAGCTGTGGCGCCGCAACATCAAGAAGGCCGAGAAGGCCGGCGTCGAGGTCGTCCAGGGCGGTTACGGGGACCTCGCCGAGTGGCAGCGGCTCTACGAGATCACGGCTGAGCGCGACCGCTTCCGGCCGCGTCCGCTGGCCTACTTCCAGCGCATGTGGACGACCCTCAACAACGAGGACCCCAACCGGATGCGGCTGTACTTCGCCCGTCACGAGGGCGAGAACGTCGCCGCCGCGACGATGCTGATCGTCGGCGGGCACGTCTGGTACTCCTACGGAGCGTCCGCCAACCACAAGCGCGAGGTCCGGCCCTCGAACGCGATGCAGTGGCGCATGCTGCGCGACGCGTACGCCATGGGCGCCACCGTCTACGACCTGCGCGGCATCTCCGACTCGCTGGACGAGACCGACCACCTCTTCGGCCTCATCCAGTTCAAGGTCGGCACCGGCGGGCAGGCCGCCGAGTACCTCGGCGAGTGGGACTTCCCGCTCAACAAGCTGCTCCACAAGGCGCTCGACATCTACATGTCCCGCCGCTGACCCCCGTCGCCCCGCTGACGAAACCGGTTTCGTTCGTTTCAATGGGCATCGCGACAGTTCTTCCACCGACAGACCTTCCAGCGACCACCGCGGGCGGCCCCCGGGCAGGCTCCGCGCACCGCTGACACATCGCAGCCACCAGAAAGGTTCCGGACCGGCCATGGCGCTCTCCCTCTACGTCGACACCGCGCGCTGGCGGGCGCACCAGAAATCCGTCCTCGACCAGTTCCCCGGCCTCGTCCCGGTCTGCAAGGGCAACGGATACGGCTTCGGTCACGAGCGGCTGGCCGACGAGGCCATCCGTTTCGGCTCCGACATGCTCGCCGTCGGCACCACCTACGAGGCCGCCCGCGTCAAGGACTGGTTCAGCGGCGACCTCCTGGTCCTCACCCCGTTCCGCCGGGGCGAGGAGCCGGTGCCGCTGCCCGACCGCGTCATCCGGTCCGTCTCCTCCGTGGACGGCGTGCACGCCCTGGTGGGCGCCCGGGTCGTCATCGAGTGCATGAGCTCGATGAAGCGCCACGGCGTCAAGGAGGAGGAACTCGGGCAGCTGCACGCCGCCATCGAGGACGTACGGCTCGAGGGCTTCGCCCTGCACCTTCCGCTGGACCGCACGGACGGCTCGGACGCGGTCGAGGAGGTCATCGCCTGGATGGACCGGCTGCGCGCGGCCCGGCTGCCGCTGCACACCATGTTCGTCAGCCACCTGCGCGCCGAGGAGCTGGGCCGGCTCCAGCAGCAGTTCCCGCAGACCCGTTTCCGCGCCCGTATCGGCACCCGGCTGTGGCTCGGCGACCACGAGGCGACGGAGTACCGGGGTTCCGTCCTGGACGTCACGCGCGTCGCCAAGGGGGACCGCTTCGGCTACCGGCAGCAGAAGGCCGCCTCGGACGGCTGGCTGGTGGTCGTCGCCGGCGGCACGTCGCACGGGGTGGGCCTGGAGGCCCCGAAGGCCCTGCACGGCGTGATGCCGCGAGCCAAGGGCGTCGCCCGCGCGGGCCTGGCCACCGTCAACCGCAACCTGTCGCCGTTCGTCTGGGCGGGCAAGCAGCGCTGGTTCGCCGAGCCGCCGCACATGCAGGTGTCGATCCTGTTCGTCCCGGCGGACGCGCAGGAGCCGAAGGTGGGCGACGAGCTGGTGGCCCACCTGCGCCACACCACCACCCAGTTCGACCGCCTGGTCGACCGCTGACGAAGGCACCGGCCCCGGGAGCGGACGTTCCCCGGGGCCGGTCCGTCCTCAGTCCGCGGCCGGTCCCCGCTCCGCGCCCCACTCCACCCTCGGTGCTTCGGCCCCGGGGTGTGCGTGCCGCGACGGCCGGGCCGCCCGGCCCAGTACGAACGCGTCCGGGGCGCCGTCGAGCACCCCGCCGGACGGGTCGTCCGACCCGTCGAGCCGTACGACGTCCCGCTCCGGCACGAGGATGTCCCGTACGACGACCGCGCAGAGGTACAGCGTGCCCAGCAGGTGCAGGGCGATCGCCAGCTGATACCCCTCCGCGGGCAGCCCCTGGTGCTTGTCGCCGCTCGTCGTGTACGCGAGGTACATCCAGATCCCCAGGAAGTACATGACCTCGCACGCCTGCCAGATCAGGAAATCGCGCCAGCGCGGCCTGGCCAGGGCCGCCAGGGGGATCAGCCACAGCACGTACTGCGGCGAGTAGACCTTGTTGACGAGGATGAACGCCGCGACGACGAGGAAGGCGAGCTGAGCGAAGCGCGGCCTGCGCGGTGCCATCAGGGTCAGCGCCCCGACGCCCGCGCACAGCAGGACCGTCACCAGGGTCGAGACGGTGTTGACGGTCGACACCTCGATGCTCTCACCGGTGCGCTGCGTGATGATCAGCCAGAAGGAGCCGAAGTCGATGCCCCGTTCCTCGCTGAACGTGTAAAACTTCTTCCACCCCTCGGGCGCGAAGGCCATCACCGGCAGGTTCACCACCAGCCAGGACACCGCCGCCCCGAGCGTGGCCGTGCCGAACTCCCGCCACTTGCCCGCACGCCAGCACAGGACGAACAGCGGCCCCAGCAGGAACACGGGATAGAGCTTGGCGGCCGTGGCGAGCCCGATGAGGACGCCGAACGCCAGGGTCCGGCCCCGGGACCACATGAGCATCCCCGCGGCCGTCAGCGCGATGGCCAGCAGGTCCCAGTTGATCGTGGCGGTGAGCGCGAAGGCCGGAGCGAGAGCGACCAGCAGCGCGTCCCAGGGGCGGCGCCGGTGCGTGCGGGCGACGCAGACGGCGATGATCACGGCGCAGACCATCAGCATGCCCGCGTTGACCATCCAGTACATCTGCTCGCGGTACTGGATCGACCCGCCCGGCGTCAGCCAGGACGCGACCTGCATGAACACTCCCGTCAGCACGGGGTACTCCAGGTACTGCATGTCGCCGGGCAGCCGGTCGAAGTACGGCACGAGTCCGTCGGAGAAGCCGCGGCCCACATAGAGGTGCGGGATGTCCGAGTAGCAGGCGTGGGTGTACTGCGAACCCGCTCCCCGGAACCAGGCCCAGTTGTAGCAGGGCAGCTTCTGCACCATGCCCAGTGCGAACATCCCGAGGGCCACCAGGGCGACGACGGCCACGGGCGTGAGCGTCGTGCCGCCGAGTCTCGCCCAGCGCCCCGATCGCCCGCCGATCAGCTCGCTGCCGGCCTCGGCGATCTCGTCCTCGTGCGTGGGCCGTACGACGGACTGGTCCTGCGGCTGGTGCACACTCGTGTCTTCTGCGCTCGGCATGCCGCTCATCCTGCCGTACGGGCCCGTGGAAACGACGAGGGCCGCCGCACCATGTGGTGCGGCGGCCCTCACCGCCGGTCGGCCCTGCGGCCCCGGCGGACGTTATCCGGCCGGTCCGGCGATGAATCCGCCGTTCCCCCCGTTTCCGTTGCCGCCGTTGCCGCCGTTGCCGCCGTTGCCACCGCCACCGTCGGGTGGCGTGGGTGACGTGGTCGGGAAGCCACCGGTGGCGCCCGAGTCCCCGCCGTTCGCACCGCTGTTGGTACCGCCGTTGTTGTGCTGGCAGTCCCAGTCCCACGCAGCGCAGCTCCCGGTCGGGTTGGGCGGCGACGGGGTGGTGCTCACCGGAGGCTTCTCGGTCTCCGTCTCGGACGGCGTGGGCGTCACTTCCTTGGTGGGCGTCGGCTTGGGGCTCTGCGCACCGCCGCCGTAGACCTTGTCGCCGATCTCTCCCGGCTCGGGGAAGGAAATGACCTTCTTCCCCTCCATCGCGCCGACCATGTAGTCGTGCCAGATCTGCGCCGGGAACGAGGCACCGTGGATCGTCTTCTCGCCACCCGTGCCGTACATCTTCTCGAACGCGCGGTTCTTGTTGTTCGCGTCGTCGTCGAGCCGGTACATGCTGATGGCCGTGGACAGCTGCGGCGTGTACCCGACGAACCAGGCGGACTTGTTGTCGTCCGTCGTACCCGTCTTGCCCGCCACGTCCCGGCCGGGGAGCTGCGCGGGGGTACCCGTCCCCTTGTCGACGACGTTCTTCAGGACGTCGGTGACGTTGTCGGCGATCGCGGGGTCGAAGGCGCTCTTGACGACCTCCTTGTGCTGGTAGATCACCTCGCCGCCGTGCTTCACCTCGGTGACCGAGTAGGGCTCGCGCTGCTTGCCGCTGTCCGCGAAGGTCGCGTACGCGCCGGCCATGCGGATCGCGCTGGGCGAGGACGTGCCGATGGAGAACGACGGCACGTGCGAGTCCGCCATCTGGTCGTCGTCCTTGAGCCCCGCGGCCATGGCGACGTCCTTCACCTTGTCGGTGCCGACGTCCATGCCGAGCTGCACGTACGGGGAGTTGGCGGACCACTGCATGGCCTCGCGGAGGGTGATGTTGCCCTTCGACTCATGTCCGTCGTTGGCCTGCAGCCACTCCTTGCCGTTCTCGTCGGTCCAGATCTCGCCGTTGTACTTCTTGATCTTCAGCATGTCGTCGGCGTTGTAGATGCTGAGCGGCGAGACCTTCGTGCGCTGCGACTCGTCCTGCTCCTCGCCGAGCGAGGGGTCGCGCTTGCCGTACTGCATCGCCGCCGCGAGCACGAAGGGCTTGAAGGTCGAACCGACCTGCGCACCGGTCGGATCGGCGTTGTTGGTGAAGTGCTTGGTCGCGTCCTGACCGCCGTAGATCGCCACGATGGCCCCGGTCTTGGGATCCACCGACCCGCCGCCGAACTGGACGTGGGTGTCCGTCTTGGGGCGTTCCTTCGGCCTGATCTTGCTGTCGTAGACCTTCTTGATCGCGGCTTCGAGCTGCTCGACCTTCTTCTTGTTGAAGGTGGTGCGGATCTCGTAGCCGCCCTGGGCCAGCATGTCCGCCGTGATGCCCCGGTCGTTGTTGTTGAGGAAGGACTTCTTGGCGAGGTCGACCAGGTAACCGACCTGACCGCCCAGCTGGGCGTCCTTCTGCGGCGGCTTGGGCATCGGGAACTCGGTGTACTTGGCGCGCTCCGCCTTCGAGAGACGGCCGTCCTTCACCTCTTCGTCGAGGATCCACTTCCAGCGCTTCTTGGCCCGCGCGGTGTTCAGCTCCTTGGTCGCCTGCTCGGGGTCGACATCGGGAGCGCCCGCCGGATCGTAGTAGGACGCGCCCTTGAGCAGCGTCGCCAGGAAGGCGCACTCGCTCGGGTCCAGGTCTATCGCGTCCTTGCCGTAGTACGTGCGGGCCGCCGCCTGGAGCCCCGAAGCGCCTCGTCCGTAGTACGAGACGTTCAGGTAGCCCGTGATGATTTCCTTCTTCTTCATGTCATTGCTGACCTTGAGCGTGATGAAGAGTTCCTGGAACTTCCGGCTCAGGGTCTGTTCCTGGGACAGACGCGAGTTCTTCACGTACTGCTGGGTGATCGTGGAGCCACCTTGCGTCTCGCCCCCGGTGGCCATGTTGAACAGGGCTCGGGCGATGCCCATGGGGTCGATGCCCCGGTCGTGATCGAAGGTCTTGTTCTCCGCCGAGATGACGGCGTCCCGCATCGACTTGGGGATCTGCTCGTAGCTGATGATCTGGCGGTTGACCTCACCGCCCGTGGCGACCATCTGCTTGCCGTCGTCCCAGTAGTAGACGTTGTTCTGCGCCTTCGCGGCCTCGTTCACCTTGGGCTTGTCGACCATCGCGTAGGCGAGACCGGCGAGGCCCATGAGCAGGCCGAGGAAGCCGATGCAGAGGCCGGAGACCAGCCTCCAGGACGGAACCCAGCGCCGGAAGCCGTCCTTGTCGGCGCGGGGGTAGTCGATGAAGCGTTTCTTGCCCGGACGCCGGGCGCCACGGCCCCGCCCCCGGCCCGGCTCCTCGTGTCCTCCGCCACCGCGGCGACGGCCACCGCCTCCGCGGCCCGCCCCACCGCCCTCGGCGGCACGACGGCTCCCGCCACCACGCTGGGCGGCCCGTCTGGCCTCGGCGCGTCCGCCGTACGAATCGGAAGGTGTTTCAGACGTCACTTCGTGTGACGGAGCTGCGCGGCGTCCTGAGGAACGCTGGGCTGCTCGTCTGGCCGCGGCACGCCCGCCACCCTGTGGCTGCGGCGCTTTGCGACGGTGCTCGCTCATCGAACGACTACTCCTCGGGCAGGCGAGAGCGCCTGGAAGCGGCAGTTGAGATCCGGTCCCCCCGAATGACGGGCCGGCCCGGTGGCGGGCCCGTCCGCAGTGCGTCCGGCTGGTCCGCGAAAACTGACGCGCGGCGGCGTTTCGCGGTTTCCGGTGGTCTGCATGCCGCACAGACTACGCACGGTCAAAACCCACCTAGGGCCGAACTTCACCTCAAACAACGCAAGTCGGTGCCTACGAATTCGCGATGTGACGCCGTTCACGATGGTCCCTCTTGTCGCAACGCTGTCACCGATCTATCGTCGTGATGTATCGAGTCGATACATCAGCTCGGTACATCAGCCCGGCACAGGGTTCCGAGGAACCGCTTCGGAGGTTCCCCGGGAGCACTCGGAGAACGAGGAGGCGAAGTTGAGCAGGCGCTCCGGCATCCTCGAATTCGCCGTTCTCGGTCTGCTTCGTGAATCCCCGATGCACGGGTACGAGCTGCGCAAACGCCTCAACACCTCATTGGGGATCTTCCGCGCCTTCAGCTACGGCACCCTCTATCCCTGCCTCAAGACGCTGGTCGCCAACGGCTGGTTGATCGAGGAACCGGGTACCGCTCCCACCGACCTCCCGCCCACCACCGGCCGTGCGTCCGCTCCCGCCTCCTCACTGGCCGGACGTCGCGCGAAGATCGTCTACCGGCTGACGGCGGAAGGTAAGGAGCACTTCGAGGAGCTGCTCTCGCACACCGGTCCCGACTCCTGGGAGGACGAGCACTTCGCGGCCCGTTTCGCCTTCTTCGGCCAGACGGAGCGCGAGGTGCGGATGCGTGTGCTGGAGGGCCGGCGCAGCCGACTGGAGGAACGCCTGGAGAAGATGCGGGCCTCCTTGGCCCGCACTCGCGAGCGCCTCGACGACTACACGCTTGAGCTGCAGCGACACGGCATGGAATCCGTGGAGCGCGAAGTGCGCTGGCTGAACGAGCTCATCGAGAGCGAGCGGTCGGGACGGGATCAGCGACGGTCCTCGCCCGGGAGCGAAGCTCAGCAGAACACAGCAGGAGAGACGGGCGGCCTGCCCCGGCGCCGGGGTGACTCCCCGCCGGATCCGTCCGACGACACCGCAAAGTGAGGCCCCCGCAGTTCCGCGGGGCTTCATAGGGAACATCCAAAACACACAGGGAGCAACCGGAATGGGTTCGGTTCGCGTAGCCATCGTCGGCGTGGGCAACTGCGCCGCCTCGCTGGTCCAGGGCGTCGAGTACTACAAGGACGCCGATCCGGCCGGCAAGGTGCCCGGCCTGATGCACGTCCAGTTCGGCGACTACCACGTGCGTGACGTCGAGTTCGTCGCCGCCTTCGACGTCGACGCGAAGAAGGTCGGCCTCGACCTCGCGGACGCCATCGGTGCCAGCGAGAACAACACCATCAAGCTCTGCGACGTGCCGACCTCCGGAGTCACCGTCCAGCGCGGCCACACCCACGACGGTCTCGGCAAGTACTACCGCCAGACGATCGAGGAGTCCTCCGAGGCCCCGGTCGACATCGTCCAGGTCCTCAAGGACCGCGAGGTCGACGTCCTCGTCTGCTACCTGCCGGTCGGCTCCGAGGTCGCTGCGAAGTTCTACGCGCAGTGCGCCATCGACGCCAAGGTCGCGTTCGTCAACGCCCTCCCGGTCTTCATCGCCGGTACCAAGGAGTGGGCGGACAAATTCACCGAGGCCGGTGTCCCGATCGTCGGCGACGACATCAAGTCGCAGGTCGGCGCCACCATCACGCACCGCGTGATGGCGAAGCTCTTCGAGGACCGGGGCGTCATCCTGGACCGCACGATGCAGCTGAACGTCGGCGGCAACATGGACTTCAAGAACATGCTCGAGCGCGAGCGTCTGGAGTCCAAGAAGATCTCCAAGACGCAGGCCGTCACCTCCCAGATCCGGGACCGTGAGCTCGGCGAGAACAACGTCCACATCGGCCCGTCGGACTACGTCGCCTGGCTGGACGACCGCAAGTGGGCCTACGTGCGTCTGGAGGGCCGCGCCTTCGGTGACGTTCCGCTGAACCTGGAGTACAAGCTCGAGGTGTGGGACTCCCCGAACTCCGCCGGTGTCATCATCGACGCCCTTCGCGCCGCGAAGATCGCCAAGGACCGCGGCATCGGTGGCCCGATCCTCTCCGCGTCCTCGTACTTCATGAAGTCCCCGCCGGTCCAGTACTTCGACGACGAGGCCCGCGAGAACGTCGAGAAGTTCATCCGCGGCGAGGTCTCCAACTGACGCGACCGGAGTCGGCACGTCGGCGCGAGCCGGCGAGGAGCGGCAACGCTCCCGCCCCTCCGCATCGTCGAGGGCCCCCGGGCAATCCGCCCGGGGGCCCTCGACGTATGTGACTCTTGATCGCATGGCCGTCGTCGGTGATCTGCGCGTTCTCCTGCGTCTTCGGAACTTCCGTCGTCTGCTCGCCGTACGACTCCTCTCCCAGTCCGCCGACGGTGTCTACCAAGTGGCGCTGGCGGCGCACGTCGTCTTCTCCCCGGAGAAACAGGCCTCGGCCGGTGCCATCGCCTCGGCGATGGCCGTTCTGCTGCTCCCGTACTCGCTCATCGGCCCTTTCGCCGGCGTCCTGTTGGACCGCTGGTCACGCCGTCAGGTCTTCCTGTACGGGAATCTGCTGCGCGCCGCCCTCGCCTGCTGCACCGCGCTCCTGATCCTCGGCTCCGCGCCCGAATGGCTCTTCTACACCTCGGCCCTGTGCGTCACCGCGGTGAACCGCTTCGTACTGGCCGGTCTCTCGGCGGCGCTGCCACGCGTGGTCGACGACGAGCGGCTGGTGCTGGCCAACTCGCTCTCGCCCACCGCCGGTACGCTCGCCGCCACGGCCGGCGGCGGTCTCGCCTTCGTCGTGCGACTACTGGTCTCGGACTCCGACGCCGCGGTGGTACTGCTGGCCGCGTTGCTCTACCTCTCCTCGGCGCTGGCCTCCCTGACTCTCGGCATCCGGCTGCTCGGACCGGACCAGGAGGGGCACCGTGCCCGACTGGGAACGGCCCTGGCAGTCACCGCACGGGGCCTCGTCGACGGTCTGCGTCACCTGGCGGAGCGGAAGCCGGCCGCTCGGACGCTGGCCGCCATGGCCGTGATCCGTTTCTGCTACGGGGCCCTGACCGTGACGGTGCTGATGCTCTGCCGGTATGCCTGGACCGGTACCGATTCCGAGGGGCTGGCCCTTCTCGGACTGGCGGTGGGCGCCTCCGGTGCGGGGTTCTTCGCGGCAGCCGTGCTGTCCCCCTGGGCAGTGGGCCGGTTCGGACGGTTCGGCTGGACGGCGGTGTGCGCGGCGACGGCCGCCGTCCTCGTACCCGCGCTGGGGCTGTGGTTCGTCCCCGCTCCGATGCTGGTCGCGGCGTTCGTTCTCGGACTGGTCACCCAGGGCGCGAAGATCGCGACGGACACGGTGGTGCAGACCTCGGTGGACGACTCCTAC
The DNA here is from genome assembly GCF_042889165.1 of Streptomyces sp. NPDC002669. Classification (NCBI taxonomy): domain Bacteria; kingdom Bacillati; phylum Actinomycetota; class Actinomycetes; order Kitasatosporales; family Streptomycetaceae; genus Streptomyces; species Streptomyces sp. NPDC002669. The sequence goes on from NZ_JBIAQQ010000004.1 coordinate 138,385, forward strand.
CGCGGCCGGATCTTCTCCCTCTACGACGTGCTGTTCAACGTCGCCTTCGTGGGGGCCGCCGCAGTCGCCGCCGTGACGCTGCCACCCGACGGACGGTCTCCCGTAGTGGTGATCGGAGCGGCCGTCCTCTACGCGACCGTCGCCGCGGCGACGTTCCGATGGAGCCGCCCCACCGGTACGACCCTCCGGTCTCCGGGGCGGGAGGAGGCAGGTTGATGTTTCACGTGAAACAGCGCCCCCGCCGAACAGAAGTCCGTCCCTGACGCTCGAAACCCGCGGCCCGGACTACGGCGCCCGGATCACGGGTTCAACGGGTCAGGGGCACGGAGAGCAGGAGTGCGGTCATGTTTCACGTGAAACATGACCGCACGTCTTTCCCCCGTCACCCCGCCCCGGAGGCCCGGAGCTCTCAGCTCTGCGCGGCCCACCACTCCTTGAGCTTCCCGACCGCCGCCTCGCGCTCCATCGGCCCGTGCTCCAGCCGCAGCTCCAGCAGGAACGCGTACGCCTTGCCGATCACGGGCCCGGGGCCGATGCCCAGAATCTTCATGATCTCGTTGCCGTCCAGGTCGGGGCGGATGGCATCCAGCTCCTCCTGCTCCTGCAACTGGGAGATGCGCTCCTCAAGGCTGTCGTAGGTCCGCGAGAGGGCGGCGGCCTTGCGCTTGTTCCGCGTGGTGCAGTCCGAGCGGGTCAGCTTGTGCAGCCGTTCCAGCAGGGGCCCGGCATCGCGCACGTACCGCCGGACCGCGGAGTCGGTCCATTCGCCGTCTCCGTAGCCGTGGAAGCGCAGGTGGAGCTCCACCAGCTTCGAGACGTCCTTGACCATGTCGTTGGAGTACTTGAGCGCCGTCATCCGCTTCTTGACCATCTTGGCGCCCACCACCTCGTGGTGGTGGAACGAGACACGGCCGTCCTTCTCGAAGCGTCGCGTCCTCGGCTTGCCGATGTCATGGAGGAGAGCGGCCAGGCGCAGGGTCAGGTCGGGGCCGTCCTTCTCCAGGTCGATCGCCTGCTCCAAGACGGTCAGCGAGTGCTCGTAGACGTCCTTGTGACGGTGATGCTCGTCACTCTCCAGACGCAGGGCGGGGAGCTCCGGCAGCACCTGCTGCGCCAGCCCCGTGTCGACGAGCAGCCCGAGCCCCTTGCGGGGGTGGGCGGAGAGCAGGAGCTTGTTGAGCTCCTCCCTGACCCGCTCGGCGGAGACGATCTCGATGCGCCCGGCCATCTCCGTCATCGCGGCGACGACGTCCGGAGCGACGTCGAAGTCCAGCTGGGCGGCGAAACGGGCGGCGCGCAGCATGCGCAGCGGGTCGTCGGAGAACGATTCCTCGGGCGTTCCCGGGGTGCGCAGAACGCGCTCCGCCAGGTCCTCCAGACCGCCGTGGGGGTCGATGAAGTGCTTCTGCGGGAGCGCGACGGCCATCGCGTTGACCGTGAAGTCGCGGCGGACGAGGTCGGCCTCGATGGAGTCGCCGTAGGACACCTCGGGCTTGCGCGAGGTCCTGTCGTACGCCTCCGACCTGTAGGTGGTGACCTCGATCTGGTAGCCGTCCTTCTGGGCGCCCACCGTACCGAAGGCGATTCCGACCTCCCACACCGAGTCGGCCCACGGCCGGACGATCTTCAGCACGGTCTCGGGGCGGGCATCGGTCGTGAAGTCCAGGTCGTTCCCGAGCCGGCCGAGGAGAGCGTCCCGGACCGAACCTCCGACCAGGGCCAGGCTGAAGCCGGCGTCCTGGAAACGGCGGGCGAGGTCGTCGGCGACCGGGGAGACCCGCAGCAGTTCACTGACTGCGCGGTGCTGCACCTGGGTCAGGGCACGGGAGCTGTCTTCATTGGCGTTCGACACAACAGAAAAGGGTACGTGCCCGGACCGGCCCGGTCGTCCTGGTTTCGTCACGCCCCGCGGGGCTCTTCCCGATCTTGTAGTGCCCTCCCCGGCCACGGGCACCCGCGCACCTCGTTACCATGCGTGGACGCAGCAGCCGACAACCATCGACACCAGCTGACGACGACGAGGGACGGGTAAGCGCGTGGCCGAGCCGGCAGACATCCAGGGGATCGGTACCTCTCCTGCCCGCCGGTGGTTGCGGCGCGCCGCGGCCCTGATGACCGGCGCGCCGCTCGTCGCGGCGCTGCTGGCCGGGCCGGCCGCCCCCGCGGCGCGGGCGGGCGAGATCGGCAAGGCCCCCACCGGATCGCGGACCGTCGACGTGTCTCTGAACGGGGTGGCGCCGAGCGCCCCGGTCAAGGGGGACACCCTGACCATCTCCGGCACGGTGACCAACCGGGGCAAGGAAGCGATCACCCGGGCCACGGTCGATCTGCGGGTGGGTTCGAAGCTCCCCAGCAGGACGGCGATCGACGCCGCCGCCAAGCGCACCGACTTCGTGCTCGGCAGCGACCCCGCCCCGCTCGGCGGCAAGTACACGGTGAAGCTCGCGAAACTCCCTTCCGGAATCAGCCAGGACTTCACGCTGTCCGTCCCGGTCGGCAAGTTGGGGCTCGGTGACGACGGCGTCTACCAGCTCGGCGTCTCGCTGTCGGGGCAGACCTCCCGGGTCCCGTACGACCAGGTGCTGGGGATCGAGCGGACCTTCCTGCCCTGGCAGGAGGAGGAGCGCGACTCCAGGCCCGAGGTCACCTACCTCTGGCCGCTCATCGCGTCGGCCCACGTCACCGCCGAAACGGACACCGACGACCAGCGGACCCCCGTCTTCGCGGACGACAGCCTGGCCACCGAGCTGGCTCCGGGCGGACGCCTCGAACAGCTGGTCTCGCTGGGCAGCCGACTGCCTGTGACCTGGGTGATCGACCCGGACCTGCTGGCCAGTGCGGACGCGATGACGGGGGACTACCGCGTCAAGTCCGGTGACACCACCGTCGCCGGGAAGAACCAGGCCGTCGCCAAGAAGTGGCTCACCTCCCTCGAAGCCGCCGTGGCGGACGGGAAGGTCGTCGCGCTGCCGTTCGCCGATCCCGACCTGGCGTCCATCGCGCACCGTGGCAAGAACGTCTCGGGCACCCTCAGCCACCTCCAGACCGCCACGGAGGCGGCGGCGACGACGGTGCAGACCGTGCTCCACGTGAAACCGTCGACCGACTTCGCCTGGCCCGTCGACGGCGCGATCGACCCGTCGATCGTCGATGTCGCCACCTCGGCCGGTGCCCACAAGGTGATCGCCCGCAGCGACAGCCTCCAGGAGACGGGCAACCTGGCCTACACCCCGACCGCCGCCCGGCCCATCGGTGGCGGCACCACCGCGGTCGTAGCCGACGCCCGGCTCTCCACGGCCTTCCAGGGCGACATGTCGAAGGCGGAGGACTCCACCCTCGCCGTGCAGAAGTTCCTCGCGCTGACCCTCGCGCTGGCCGAGCAGGACACCGACGCGGAGCGGAGCATCGTCATCGCACCGCAGCGGATGCCCACGGTCGCCCAGGCGCAGTCGATGGCCCGCGCCCTGCACGGGCTCGACGACGAGCGCTGGACGCAGCCGCTCGGTCTCGTGGAAGCGGCCGGGGCGAAGCCCGACGCCAACGCCACGACGAGCGTTCCCAGGGCCTCCAAGTACCCGAAGAAGCTCCGCAGCCAGGAGCTGCCCACCCAGGCCTTCCAGGACATCAAGTCCACCCAGGTCTCGCTGGACAGCTTCCAGGTCATCCTCACCCAGACCGAGCGGGTGGTGACCCCCTTCGGCAACGCGCTCAATCGCTCCATGTCGACGTCGTGGCGCGGTCGGCCGCTTGAGGCCCAGCAGTACCGGGACTCGGTCCGCACCTATCTGCAGGGCCTCGTCAACGAGGTCCAGCTCATCTCGAAGTCGGATGTCACTCTGTCCGGCCGCAGCGCCACCATCCCGGTGACCGTGCAGAACCGGCTGCTGCAGGGCGTGGACCACCTGGTCCTCCGGCTGAAGTCGGAGAACGCCACCCGCCTCAAGCTGAACGACGGCGGAGCCGTGGCGGAACAGCCGATCCGCATCGGCCCCGGCCACAGCCAGTCCGTGAAGTTCGACGCCGCGGCCAACATCAACGGCCAGGTGCGGATGACGGCGCAGCTCTACACGGAGGACGGCACACCGTACGGCGGGGAGATGACCTTCACCGTGAAGGTCTCCGAGCTCACCCCGACCGTGCTGCTGGTCATCGCCGGAGGGCTGCTGCTCCTGGTCCTCGCGGGCGTCAGGATGTACACCCAGCGCAAGCGCGTCAACGCGGACGGTCCGGCCGACGGCGGCGAACCCGAGCAGCCGAGTGACCCGACGCCGGACACCGGTCCGGAAAGCGGGGAGCCTTCCGCCCCGGGTGAGAAAGTGGAACGTTGAGCGATGTCTGTCGTGGCCGGTCGGCCGGGGACGATGAGGTGGGGTTTCGATGAACGCGCCGTACGACGGTGACCGCGGTCAGGGTGCGGGCGGAGCCGGGCCCTCCGGCGGGCCTCCGGTGCCCCAGGGCCCCGGCCAGGTTCCGCCGACGCCCGACCCGTACCTCCAGGACGCCTACGATCGCGACCCCTACCGCGCCCAGGACCTGACCGTCCAGGACCCGGTGGCCGAGGCCCTGTACGACCGCGCCGCGCACCCGCCGCCGCCCCCGGGCACCTATCAGCAGCCCCATCCGCTCTACCAGCAGCCGCCCGCGGCGCAGTACCCGCCCGACCCGCGCGTCTGGGCCCAGACCCCGCCTCCCGAGCCCGACGGCCCGTCGCGGCACCTGCCGTACGGCGACAACGCGGCGACCACCCAGTTCGTCGGGGTGGATGACCTCGTCAGCCAGGCGTCCCGGGACGAGGAACAGCCCGACGCCTTCGCGCACCTCTTCCGGGACCAGGAGGGCCCGTCCGGCCCGGCGCCCGCCTCCGCGGCGCCCGAACCGGCTCCGGCGGCCGCTCCCCCGAAGTCCGGTGGCCGGGTCTCCGGGCTGCTGAAGTCCAGCGCCCTGATGGCGGCCGGCACCCTGGTGTCCCGCCTGACGGGGTTCGTCCGCAGCCTCGTGATCACCGCCGCGCTCGGTGCGGCCCTGCTCGGCGACAGCTTCACCATCGCGTACACCCTGCCCACGATGATCTACATCCTCACCGTGGGCGGCGGGCTCAACTCGGTCTTCGTGCCCCAGCTCGTCCGCTCCATGAAGGACGACGAGGACGGCGGCGAGGCCTATGCCAACCGGCTGCTGACCCTCGTGATGGTCGCGCTCGGCGTGATCGTCGCGATCGCGGTCTTCGCCGCCCCGTGGCTGATCCACATGATGTCTCCGACGATCGCCCAGGACGCGGCGGCCAACAGCGTCGCCGTGACCTTCGCCCGGTACTGCCTGCCGACCATCTTCTTCATGGGCGTGCACGTCGTGATGGGCCAGATCCTCAACGCCCGCGGCAAGTTCGGCGCGATGATGTGGACCCCGGTCCTCAACAACATCGTCATGATCTTCACGTTCGGCATGTTCATCTGGGTCTACGGCACGTCCGCCGAGTCCCGGATGGGCGTCGAGACGATTCCGGCGGAGGGGGTCCGGCTCCTCGGCATCGGCACGCTGCTCGGACTCGTCGTGCAGGCCCTGGCCATGATCCCGTACCTGCGCGAGGCGGGATTCCGGTTCCGTCCGCGCTTCGACTGGAAGGGACACGGGCTCGGCAAGACGATCAAGCTGGCCAAGTGGACCGTCCTGTTCGTCCTGGCGAACCAGGCGGGCGTGATCGTCGTCACCCAGCTCGCGACCTCGGCGGGCAAGCTGTCCGGCAAGGACGGCGCCGGCTTCCTCGGCTACTCCAACGCCCAGCTCATCTGGGGCATGCCGCAGGCGATCATCACCGTGTCCGTCATGGCGGCCCTGCTGCCCCGCATCTCCCGCGCCGCCCACGACAACGACCCGGGTGCCGTCCGGGACGACATCTCGCAGGGGCTGCGGAACTCGGCCGTCGCGATCGTGCCGGTGGCCTTCATGTTCCTCGCCCTCGGCCTGCCGATGTGCACCCTGATGTACTCCTCCGCCGGAACCGAGGCAGCCCGGTCGATGGGCTACATCCTCATGGCCTTCGGCCTCGGCCTGATCCCGTACTCCGTGCAGTACGTGGTGCTGCGCGGCTTCTACGCCTACGAGGACACCCGCACCCCCTTCTACAACACGGTCATCGTCGCCGCGGTCAACGCCGCCGCGTCGGCCCTCTGCTACGTGGTGCTGCCCGCCGAATGGGCCGTGGTCGGCATGGCAGCCTCGTACGGACTCGCCTACGCCGTCGGTGTGGGCATCGCCTGGCGGCGGCTGCGCAACCGTCTGGGCGGGGACCTGGACGGAGCCCACGTCGTACGCACCTACGCCCGACTGTGCATGGCCGCCGTGCCGGCGGCGGTGCTCGGCGGAGGCGTGGGCTTCGCCGTGCTCCTGGGCCTGGGCGAAGGCGCTTTCGGCTCGCTCGTCGCGCTGATCTGCGGCGGGGCCGTCCTGCTGGGCGTCTTCTTCGTCGCCGCCAAGCGCATGCGAATCGAGGAGATCAACGGCATGGTCGGCATGGTCCGAGGACGTCTCGGACGCTGACGTCCACCCGCCGCACAACCATCCCCGCCCCTTGCGTGTCGTGCATAGCGCCGGAGTGTGGGCACAATTGGCGTAACTGTGCAGAGCTGGCTGGCATCGCGCAACGGATGGGGAGGCAGGAACGACGGTGGCGGAACGTAGCACGGCTGCCGTCGACGTGGCCGACAACAGCGGCGACGAGCCGCTGACCGCCAAGGCGGACGAGGCCACGGCCGACGGGACGGCAGAAGCTCAGAACAACAGGACGAGCTCGGAGCCACAGGGGACGGACGGCGAGCGCACCGGCTCCAGGCCCACCCTGCCGACCCCTGATCTGCACAGTGGCCACAAACTTGCCAGACGCTACCGGCTCGAGGAATGCGTCACCCGTCTGGACGGATTCAGCAGCTGGCGGGCCGTGGACGAGAAGCTGCGTCGCGCGGTGGGCGTCCATCTGCTCCCCGCCGATCACCCCCGCGCCCGTTCCGTGCTGGCCGCGGCCCGGTCCTCCGCCCTGCTCGGCGACCCGCGCTTCGTGCAGGTGCTCGACGCGGTGGAGGAGGACGACCTCGTCTACGTCGTCCATGAATGGCTTCCCGACGCCACCGAGCTCACCTCCCTGCTGGCCTCGGGGCCGATGGACGCGCACGACGCGTACCAGCTCGTCAGCCAGGTCTCCCAGGCCATGGCCGCCGCGCACCGGGAAGGGCTCGCGCATCTGCGGCTCACCCCGGGCGCGGTGCTGCGCAGCTCGACCGGGCAGTACCGAATCCGCGGACTCGCGGTGAACGCCGCCCTGCGGGGCATCACCTCCGAGGGCCCGCAGCGTGCGGACACCGAGGCGATCGGCGCCCTTCTCTACGCCGCGCTGACCCAGCGCTGGCCGTACGAGAACGACGCGTACGGCCTGGCAGGGCTCCCCAAGGAAGTGGGGCTGATCGCCCCCGACCAGGTGCGGGCCGGTGTCCACCGCGGCCTCTCCGAGATCGCCATGCGCGCGCTGGCCAACGAAGGCGCCACCGCCTCCCGGCAGGAACAGCCGTGCACCACGCCGGACGAGCTGGCCAAGGCCGTGGCCGCGATGCCCCGCATCCGTCCGCCGGAGCCCGCCTTCACTGCCCCGCCCGAGTACCAGCGCACGACCTACCAGCAGGGCTCCTACGGCCGCCCGCCGAGCGGGCCCGTTCCCACGCAGCCCGTGGTCGCCGTGCCGCCGGCCCCGCTCCAGAGCCGCACCGGCAAGGTCCTCAAGTGGGCCGTGTCCGCACTGCTCATCGCCGCGCTGGGCCTCGGCAGCTGGCAGCTCGCCGAAACGCTCATCGACCGCCTCAAGGGCTCGGAGCCCGAGGAGACCACGCAGACCACTCCGAAGGACGGCGACGACAAGGCACCGGCCCCGCTCAAGCCTCTGCGGATCACCGGCGCGACGGAGTTCATGCCCAGCGGTTCGGGCATCAAGCAGGAGGACGTGCCGAAGTCCATCGACGGCGATGCGAGCACCGCCTGGGTCACCCCTCGCTATCAGGGGTACGCGAACTTCGGCAATCTCGCGCCCCGCAGGGACGGCAGCGGCATAGTCGTCGACCTGGGCAGCGTCCAGGACGTCTCCGGCCTGGAGATCGGCATGTACCGCAGCGGGCAGAAGATCGAGGTTCTCGCGGCCGGTGCGGACGCCTCCGCCCCGTCGTCGCTCTCGGACTTCCCGCAGCGCCTCACGGATCTCGAAACGGCGGGCAACGAGCTGAAGAAGACCTTGGAGAAGCCCGTACGGACCCGCTACGTCCTGATCCACGTCACCGAGCTCCCGGCGGACGGAACGGGTGGCTACCGGGGCGGGATTTCGGAGATCTCCGTACTCAACTGACGAAGAGGCCGGTGGGGACGCCCCACCGGCCTCCCTCATGTCCGGTGCCCGCATCGGACGGCGGTCCCACGCCCCCTGCCCCACCCGCTCGGAATCGTGATAGACAGACGCACCGCGACATGGAGAAAGGGAGGGAGGGGGAGGTGGCCGCCGAGCCGTCAGAACCACTCAGCGACTCAGACCTCCTCGCTCGCCACGTGGGCGGGGACCCCGATGCCTTCGGCGAGATCGTGAGGCGCCACCGCGACCGGCTGTGGGCTGTGGCACTGCGCACCCTGGGCGACCGCGAGGAAGCCGCCGATGCCGTCCAGGACGCCCTCGTCTCCGCGTTCCGGGCCGCCCACACCTTCCGTGGCCAGTCCGCCGTCACCACCTGGCTGCACCGCATCACCGTCAACGCCTGCCTCGACCGGGTCCGTAAGGCAGCCACCCGGAAAACGGCGCCCATCAACGACACCGAACGGTTCGAGCAACTCCTCGAACCGCATGAATCCGCGGAGGCCCCCGCGGAACGCCAGGACCTCCACCGTGAGCTGCTGGCCGCGCTCGCCACTCTCCCCGCCGAGCAGCGGGCCGCGCTCGTCCTCGTGGACATGCAGGGCTACCCCGTGGCCGAGGCGGCACGCATCCTCGACGTACCGGCGGGCACCGTGAAGAGCCGCTGCGCACGGGGGCGGGCCCGACTGGCCCCCCTACTCATCCACCTCCGCAGCGAGAACGCGGCAACCGACGGACTCGGCGCGGAAAGGAACCGGACGGGGCGCTCATCCGTCCCACCGGCATCGGGGCGGAGTAACACCGGCACGGGCGATCCCGCTGCAGTAGTGAAGGGCGGAGGTGGACGCGCATGACATCAACGACCGACACGACCCGGCATCCGGACGTCACGGAGATCTCCGATCTCGCGGAGGGGCTTCTCCCGCCGTCGCGTGCGGCAGAGGTCCACCAGCACGTGGAGGGGTGCGAGCCCTGCGGCGAGGTCCACGCCGCTCTCCAGGAGATCCGGGAACTGCTCGGCTCCGCGCCCGAGCCCCAGAGCATGCCCGACGATGTCGCGGACCGCATCGACGCCGCGCTTGCCGCCGAAGCCGCTCTCACGGACACCGGGGCACCCGACGACTCCGCACATGTTTCACGTGAAACGGAGCTTCTGCCGATACAGAAGTCCGCCCCGGATCCCGGCAACCCCCCGGGCCGCCCTGCGGGCCGTCCCCGCGCGGCCACGGGCCCCGGCCGTCGGCCGGTCCGGCGTCGCCGCCGCGTCGCCGTCCTCGGCGCCGCCCTTGGCGCAGCCATGATCGGGATGAGCGTCTTCATCCTCCAAGGGCTCCAGCCGACCCACGATTCCGCAGGCGTCAGCGCCTCGGACCGCCGCTCCGGCTCCACGACGAACAGCGAGGACGCCTTCTCCGACTCCCCGCTCGAAGGCCGGGTACGCACCCTCCTCCTGGACGCCGGCACGAAGCCGTCGGGCCCGAACGGTTTCCACAGCGAGAAGCAGGCCCCGCCCGTCGGGGCCCAGTCGACCCCCACGGACGGTTCGGCCACGCCGTCCCAGACGCCGCTGCGAGCACCCACCGTGTCGGTACCGGCCTGTGTGCAGCAGGGCATCGGCCGCGAGACCCCGGCCCTCGCCGCGGAAACCGGGACCTACGAAGGCACGGACGCCTTCCTCGTCGTCCTTCCGCACCCTTCCGACACCGGCCGTGTGCAGGCGTACGTCGTCGATGCCACCTGCGTCCGGAACTCCACGGGCAAGGGCGAACTCCTGCTGACCCGCACCTACGCGCGCCCCTGAGAAACGCTCCCGGCGCCGCTCCGACACCTCGGGGAATGCATCCCCCGTAGGATCCGTTGGGTGGGGTGAGAGTCGTTGAACCGACCCCAGTAGGCGTGGACAGTAGGCAGTCTGCAGAGACGAGGAAGAAACCCGTGAGCGACGTCCGTAACGTGATCATCATCGGCTCCGGCCCCGCGGGCTACACGGCCGCCCTTTACACCGCACGTGCCTCGCTGAAGCCGCTGGTGTTCGAGGGCGCCGTCACCGCCGGTGGCGCGCTGATGAACACCACCGACGTGGAGAACTTCCCGGGCTTCCAGGACGGGATCATGGGCCCCGAGCTCATGGACAACATGCGTGCCCAGGCCGAGCGCTTCGGCGCCGAGCTCGTCCCCGACGACGTCGTCTCCGTGGACCTCACCGGGGACATCAAGACGGTCACCGACACCGCCGGCACGGTTCACCGCGCCAAGGCCGTCATCGTGACGACCGGCTCCCAGCACCGCAAGCTCGGTCTGCCCAACGAGGACGCCCTCTCCGGACGCGGCGTCTCCTGGTGCGCCACCTGCGACGGGTTCTTCTTCAAGGACCAGGACATCGCCGTGGTGGGCGGCGGCGACACCGCGATGGAGGAGGCGACCTTCCTCTCCCGCTTCGCCAAGTCGGTCACCATCGTCCACCGCCGGGACACGCTGCGTGCCTCCAAGGCCATGCAGGAGCGTGCCTTCGCCGACCCGAAGATCAAGTTCGCCTGGGACAGCGAGGTCGCCGAGGTCCAGGGCGAGCAGAAGCTGTCGGGTCTGACCCTTCGGAACACCAAGACCGGCGAGACCTCCGAACTCGCGGTGACCGGCCTGTTCATCGCGGTGGGCCACGACCCGCGCACCGAACTCTTCAAGGGCCAGCTCGACCTCGACGAAGAGGGTTACCTCAAGGTCGAAGCCCCCTCGACCCGCACCAACCTCACCGGTGTCTTCGGTGCCGGTGACGTGGTCGACCACACCTACCGGCAGGCCATCACCGCTGCCGGCACGGGCTGCTCGGCCGCTCTCGACGCCGAGCGCTTCCTTGCCGCGCTCGCCGACGAAGAGAAGGCCGCCGCAGCCGCCGTCTGATCCACGCCTCTCACCCCACACCCCCAAGAAGTTAAGGAGGTCGCCGTGGCCGGCGCCCTGAAGAACGTGACCGACGACTCCTTCGACGAGGTCGTCCTGAAGAGCGAGAAGCCCGTGCTGGTGGACTTCTGGGCCGCCTGGTGCGGCCCGTGCCGCCAGATCGCCCCCTCCCTGGAGGCCATCGCCGCCGAGCACGGCGAGCAGATCGAGGTCGTCAAGCTCAACATCGACGAGAACCCGGCCACAGCTGCCAAGTACGGCGTCATGTCCATCCCGACCCTGAACGTCTACCGGAGCGGCGAGGTCGCCAAGACCATCGTCGGCGCCAAGCCGAAGGCCGCGATCCTCCGCGACCTCGAAGACTTCATCGGCGCGTAGCACCGCAACACGATGTTTCACGTGAAACGGGTCCGCCCCTCGGGGACGGACCCGTTTCACTTTTCCGTGAGCAGGTGGATCACAGCGGTCTGAGGGCAGGTTCCTTCTGCACCGCACCCAGCAGCCGGTCCAGCGCCAGCTCGACGTCTTCCTTCCAGGAAAGCGTCGTCCGCAGCTCCAGCCTCAGCCTCGGATGAACCGGGTGCGGCCGTACGGTCTTGAAGCCGACTGCCAGCAGATGATCTGCGGGGAGCACACAGGCAGGCTCCTTCCAGCGGGCGTCACCGAACGCTTCGATCGCTTTGAACCCCCGTCGCAGCAGATCTTTGGCAACGGTCTGCACCATGACCCTGCCGAGCCCCTGCCCCTGATAGCCGGGCACGATCCAGGAAGTCATCAGCTGCACGGCATCGGGGGAGACCGGGCTGGTGGGAAACGCCATCGACCGCGGCACATAGGCCGGTGGCGCGTAGAGGACGAAGCCCACCGGCACCTCGTCGACGTAGACCACGCGGCCACACGATCCCCACTCCAGGAGAACGGCCGAGATCCACGCCTCCTTCTCCAGAGCAGATGTCCCCGCCTTCAGCGCGGCTTCTCCGCTGACGGGGTCGAGCTCCCAGAAGACGCACGATCGGCAGCGTCCGGGGATATCGGAAAGGTTGTCCAGTGTGAGCGGTACGAGCCGACGCCCCATGAAGGCTGTTCCTCGCTTCCTTCACTCGTCGCATCGCGTACGACGGTCAGTGCACCCCGTTCGAGAAGCAGGCCACCGGCAAAGCCCTCGCAGGTTCCCGGGCCCGGTTCCACCGTCATCGATCGACTGCGGCTCACTGGTCGCATGGCCCTCCCCACCGAGGCGACTCAAGCCGGATGTGCCATACCGGAACGCATCGTATCCACCCGAAGATGAAGCCGACACCGGGAGAAAGCAAAGGGCGGGCCGTGTTCCGGCAACCGCCGGAAACACCGCCCGCCCACCATCCCGTCGGTCCGGGATCAGTCCTCGTCGTCCTTGGCGGATTCCTCGGAAGGCGTCCGGTCCAGCACGCGCTCCTCGCCCGGTGCCAGGCTGCTGAGGATCCGGTCGAGATCCTCCATCGAGGCGAACTCGACGACGATCTTCCCCTTCTTCTGTCCGAGGTCGACCTTCACCCTGGTCTCGAAACGGTCCGACAGCCGGGAGGCGAGATCGGACAGCGCGGGCGAGACCCGGCCGCCGGCCCGCGGCCCCTTGGGCTTGGCGGAGCTCGTGGGGTTGGAACCCATGAGGGTCACGATCTCCTCGACCGCACGCACCGACAGCCCCTCGGCCACGATGCGGTGGGCGAGCCTGTCCTGCTCCTCCGAGTCCTCCACGGACAGCAGCGCCCGTGCGTGCCCCGCCGACAGCACCCCGGCCGCGACCCTCCGCTGCACCGGAGCCGACAGCCTCAGCAGACGCAGCGTGTTCGACACCTGCGGACGCGAGCGTCCGATCCGGTCGGCCAGCTGGTCATGCGTGCACTTGAAGTCCTTGAGCAGCTGGTCGTACGCGGCTGCCTCCTCCAGCGGGTTCAGCTGGGCCCGGTGGAGGTTCTCCAGGAGCGCGTCCAGGAGAAGCTTCTCGTCCTCCGTGGCCCGGACGATGGCCGGGATCCGCTCCAGACCCGCTTCGCGACAGGCTCTCCAGCGCCGCTCGCCCATGATGAGCTCAAAGCGCTCCGGCCCCACCTTCCGCACCACGACGGGCTGGAGCAGGCCCACCTCCTTGATGGAGGTCACCAGCTCCGCGAGGGCGTCCTCGTCGAACACCTCACGAGGCTGACGAGGGTTCGGGGTGATCGAGTCGAGGGGCAACTCGGCGAAGTACGCCCCGGAAACCGTTGCCGGCCCGGGGACCACATCGTTCTCCAGGACCGGCGCGCTCGGCTCCGGCACCACCGGAGTGTTCGCGAGGGTGGCCACCTTCGCCGCGGCCACTCCTCGATCCGCCGTCATCACGGGCCCCGCCCCGGAGGAGGCCGAGCCCATCCCCGCGGACGGCACCTGCTTCTCCTGCGGAGCGGCGGGGATCAGAGCACCCAGCCCACGCCCCAACCCTCTTCGACGCTCGCTCACTGAATACCCTCCGAAATGCTCTGCTGGCTGTTCCCAGTGCCCGCGTGGGCATGCTGGGCCTCGTACTGGACCCCGACACCCCGCAGGGCGATCTCACGCGCCGCTTCGAGGTACGACAGCGACCCGCTGGAACCCGGGTCGTAGGTCAGAACCGTCTGCCCGTAGCTCGGCGCCTCCGAGATCCTCACCGAGCGCGGAATGCTCGTCCGCAGCACCTCCTTGCCGAAGTGCGTGCGCACCTCCTCCGCGACCTGGGACGCGAGCCTGGTCCTGCCGTCGTACATGGTGAGCAGGATCGTCGACACATGAAGGTCGGGGTTGAGGTGCCCTCGCACCAGGTCCACGTTGCGCAGCAGCTGCCCCAGTCCTTCCAGCGCGTAGTACTCGCACTGGATGGGGATCAGCACCTCGGCACCGGCGACCAGGGCGTTGACCGTCAGCAGGCCGAGCGAGGGCGGGCAGTCGATGAGGATGTAGTCCAGCGGCTGCTCGTACGCCTGGAGCGCCCGCTGCAACCGGCTTTCCCGTGCCACCAGCGACACCAGCTCGATCTCCGCACCGGCAAGATCGATGGTGGCGGGGGCACAGAAGAGACCTTCGACGTCCCGAACGGGCTGGACCACTTCGGAGAGTGGCCTGCTGTCCACCAGGACGTCGTAGATGGAGGGGACCTCGGCATGGTGGTCGATACCCAGAGCCGTGGAGGCGTTCCCCTGCGGGTCGAGGTCGACCACCAGAACGCGCGCACCGTGGAGCGCGAGCGAGGCGGCAAGGTTGACCGTCGTGGTGGTCTTGCCCACCCCGCCCTTCTGGTTGGCCACCACCATGACGCGCGTACGGTCAGGCCGGGGCATGCCCTCGCCGGCGCGGCCGAGGGCCTCGACCGCCAGCTGGGCCGCACGACCGATGGGTGTGTCGTCCATCGGCGGTGGTGTTTCACGTGAAACACCCTCCCCCGCCGATTCGGTTCGGGGACCGGGGACCGGATCGGTCATCGGTCCCGCGAAGTTGGCGTCGGACCGCAAGGATTCACTCTCCTCGACTTCAGGCTCGCAATGAACAGAGCCTGCCATGCTTTCGGGGTCGTGAACCAGCGAGGTCGGTTCTTCTGTGGATGATTCCTCTTCTGTGGACAACTCCGTAGCCCTCACGGGCTTGCGATGCCGTGGCGCGGCAGCCGCACGACCGCGCCTGATGAACTCCTGCAGCAGAGAGCGACGTTTCACGTGAAACACGATGCCCCTGCGACTGGGCCGCAGGGGCACGACACTCCGCATGGTCACGTATGGCCACATGCCGGGAGAACCATCATTAAGTGGTAGTAATCGCCCATTACGGCCGCACTTGCCGCATGATCGGAGTCGTCAGCGACGACGTCGCGTGCGGCTCGTCCGCGCGGCCTTGGCCCTCTTTGCGGCGAACCTCACACCACCGGGGCTCTCCCCGACCACCACACGCACCACCGTGGACATCGGGTCGACCACGCCCTCACCGACGTGCAGCACCTCGGTTTCCTCCACGCCGAGCTTGCTCAGGGCCGCACGCGCCCCGGCGATCTCCTCCTCGGCGGTGTCTCCCTTCAGCGCCAGCATCTCGCCGTACGGGCGCAGCAGCGGCACGCCCCAGCCGGCCAGCCGGTCCAGCGGGGCCACCGCGCGGGCCGTCACCACATGAACCGGCTGCAGCGTCCCCAGGACCTCCTCGGCGCGGCCGCGCACGACCGTCACATGGTCCAGGCCCAGCAGCTCGACGACTTCCTGGAGGAAATTCGTCCGCCGGAGCAGGGGTTCCAGCAGGGTGATCTTGAGGTCGGGTCGCACCAGCGCCAGCGGAATACCCGGAAGCCCCGCACCCGAGCCCACGTCGCAGACGGTGACTCCCTCGGGGACGACCTCGGAGAGCACCGCGCAGTTCAGCAGGTGCCGCTCCCACAGCCTGGGTACCTCGCGCGGCCCGATCAGCCCCCGCTTCACTCCGGCGTCCGCCAACAGCTCCGCGTACCGAACAGCTTCCGGGAAGAACTCGCCGAAAACCGCGCGCGCCCCTTCCGGAGCCTCGGGAAGCTCTACTTCCGCCGTCACGGGAACCGTCCTTCCTTACCGCACTACCGCACTGTGAGTGGCTGACTATCAGGCTGACAAAGATCGGCCCCGCCTGCGAACAGACGGGGCCGGTGGAGCAAAGGGTCCGGTCAGGCCGGGAGAACGACGACGAAGCGCTGCGGCTCCTCGCCCTCGGACTCGCTGCGCAGACCGGCGGCCGCGACCGCGTCGTGCACGACCTTGCGCTCGAACGGAGTCATCGGGTCGAGCTTCACCGGCTCGCCGGTGCTCTTGACCTCATCCGCGGCCTTGGCTCCCAGTTCGGCGAGCTCCGCCCGCTTCTTGGCCCGGAAGCCCGCGATGTCCAGCATCAGTCGGCTGCGGTCCCCGGTCTCCCGGTGCACGGCGAGCCGCGTCAGCTCCTGGAGCGCCTCCAGCACCTCACCGTCGCGGCCCACGAGCTTCTGCAGTTCACGTGCCGAGTCGCTGATGATCGAGACCGCGGCCCGGTCCGCCTCGACGTCCATGTCGATGTCGCCGTCGAGATCGGCGATGTCGAGCAGGCCCTCGAGGTAGTCCGCTGCGATCTCGCCCTCCTGCTCGAGGCGGGTCAAGGTGTCGCTGCCCTCAGCGGCCGTGGAGATGGTGCCTTCCGTCACGGATGGACTCCTTCTTACTTCTTGGACGGGTGCTTGGGCCGCTGCGGACCCTTGCGCTGCCCGGACTTGGCTTGGCGTGAGGAGCCGGACGCAGGCTTGCCCGCCGGCTTGGGCTTCTCGTCCTGCGGTGCCTTCCCCTTCTGCAGGGAAGTCTTGGAGTCCGACTCGGCGGAATCGGCGCCCTTGGCCGCCGTGCCACCGGTCTGACGCTGGGACTTGGTCTGGCGCTTGGGCTGCTGACGACGCTGCGCGGACGTGCCCTCGGCATCGGCGGCAGTGGTCTCGCCCTTGATGACCGTGCCGTCCTCCTGGGCGACGAGCCCCAGCTTGGCGAGCCCCGTGACGAACTTCCGCTCGATGTCGTTGCGGTCCGGGCCCTTGGCCACGATCCGCTTGACGGTGTTGCGACGGGTCCTTCCGCGAACCTCGCCGTGCGCGGTGACGCTCTTCAGCAGGCGTCCCAGGTACTGGTCCTGCGCCTTGCTGCCCGGGGTCGGGTTCTGGTTGATCACGTACATCTGCTGACCCATGGTCCAGACGTTGGTGGTCAGCCAGTAGACGAGGACACCGACGGGGAAGTTGATGCCCATCACGGCGAAGATCACCGGGAAGATGTACATCAGCATCTTCTGCTGCTGCATGTACGGCGTCTTGACCGTCAGGTCGACGTTCTTCGTCATCAGCTGGCGCTGGGTGAAGAACTGCGAGGCCGACATCAGCACGATCATGACCGCGGTGACGACCCTGACATCGGTCAGCGAGGCGCCGAGAGCCTGGACCTTCTCCTCGCTGTCCATGAACTTGGCGGCGAGCGGGGCACCGAAGATGTGGGCCTGACGAGCGCTGTCGAGCAGCGACTGGTCGATCACGCCGATCTTCTTGTTCGAGGCGATCGACGAGAGCACGTGGTACAGGGCGAAGAAGAACGGCGACTGCGCCAGGATGGGAAGGCACGAGGAGAGCGGGTTGGTGCCCGTCTCCTTGTACAGCTTCATCATCTCTTCGGACTGACGCTGCTTGTCGCTCTTGTAGCGCTCCTGGATCGCCTTCATCTTCGGCTGGAGCACCTGCATGTTGCGGGTCGACTTGATCTGCTTGACGAAAAGCGGGATCAGGCAGATCCGGATCAGCACCACCAGGGACACGATGGACAGGCCCCAGGCCCACCCGGTGTCGTCACCGAAGATCGCCCCGTACAACTTGTGGAACTGGACGATGACCCATGAGACGGGCCAGGTGATGAAACTGAACAGACTGGCAATCGTGTCCACTAATCAGGCTCCTTGAGCATTGGGCGAAGTCTCTGCGGCCGGGCTCCGGGATTCGGAAGCCGATTCCCGGGCAGGCACGTCAGCGGCGGAGTCCCCGCCCTTGCCACCGCGCATGGCATTACGCAGGAGCTCATGCCAACGCGGACGTTTGCGTGGTGGAACATGGTCCACGCCACCGGGTGACCACGGATTGCACCGCAGGATGCGCCAGGCCGTCAACGCAGTCCCCTTGATCGCCCCGTGCCGGTCGATCGACGTGTATCCGTAGTGGGAACACGACGGGTAGTAACGGCAGACAGGCCCGAGGAGTGGGCTGATCGTCCACTGGTACAGCTTGATGAGAGCCAGCAGCGGGTACTTCATCGCGCGCCCCCTCCCAGCAGCCGCTGGAGAGCGGCGTCCAGGTCTCGGGCCAGCTGATCATGGTCGGCGTCGCCCGCTCCGGGCAGCGCTCGTACGACAACCAGGCTACCGGGGGGCAGCAGCGCGAGCCGATCGCGGACCAGATGGCGAAGCCTGCGCTTCACCGCTGTGCGTGTCACCGCTCCACCCACTGCTTTGCTGACAACGAAACCCGCACGCGGCGGGGGAGCGTTCTCCCCAGTCGCGTGCGGGTCCGTTGAACCGCTGCGTAGGTGGACGACGAGAAGTGGGCGGCCGGCCCTGCGTCCTCGACGTACCGCGGTCGCGAAGTCCTCGCGCCGCCTCAGCCGATTCTCGGTAGGCAGCACGTCATGACCTGTTAAAGCGATCAGGCGGACAGGCTGGCGCGACCCTTGCTGCGGCGGGACGCGAGGATCGCGCGGCCGGCACGGGTGCGCATACGCAGCCGGAAGCCGTGGGTCTTCGCGCGACGACGGTTGTTCGGCTGGAAGGTGCGCTTGCTCACTCGGGGGCTCCAGAAATGACTCGTGTGTTGGCGGGACATCGCCTGGCTGTCACCGTGCGCCCACGAGAGACTCGCGTAAACGCTCTAGTGCACCGCTTCACAATCACAGATCGTGATCTTTGCCCATCGGAGGCAGGCGGCAGCAGCCATCGACAACTCGACCTGGTCACGGTACGCGCGGCTACGCCATCCGGTCAAACCGGCTCCTCGACACCCGCCACTGTGCACAGGCTGTGGACAACAACTTGAACGACGCGGGTCGCCCTGACTACCGTGGCTGGGCTCCGGTGCTTTTTCTTCCTGCCTGCCGGTCCTCACCCATCCCGAACCATCCCGTCCCGAGAACCACACATTCGTGGGACCAGCGAGAGAGCGTGCCCTGTGGCTGACGTACCTGCCGATCTTGCCGCAGTGTGGCCACGCGTGCTGGAACAACTCCTCGGGGAGGGCCAGCAGGGCATCGAGCCGAAGGACAAGCAGTGGATCGAGCGCTGCCAGCCGCTCGCGCTGGTGGCCGACACGGCCCTGCTCGCCGTCCCCAACGAATGGGGCAAGCGCGTCCTGGAGGGCCGGCTCGCGCCGCTCATCAGCGAGACGCTGAGCCGGGAGTGCGGCCGCCCGATCCGCATCGCGATCACCGTCGACGACTCCGCGGGCGAGCCCCCGAACCCGCCCGCACCGCCGATGCACCAGCCCCAGCAGCAGCACCGCTACCCGGGCCAGCAGCACGACGAGCGGCAGCACGGCGACTACGACGGCTACGGACACCGGCCCTCGGACGACGGCATGCCGACCGCCCGGCCGGCCTACCCCGAGTACCAGCAGCAGCGCCCCGAGCCCGGCGCGTGGCCGCGCACCCAGGAGGACCTCTCCTGGCAGCAGCCCCGGCTCGGCGGGTTCCAGGACCGCGAGAGCGCCGCCGAGCAGTGGCGCGAGCCGTACGCCGGCGGCCGCCCCCAGCCGCCGCAGCACGACTACCGTCCGCAGCCGCCCGAGCGCCAGGGCTACGAACCGCAGCGCCCCGAGATGCCGGAGCCCCAGCCCCAGCACCGCCAGGGCGGCGCCGGCACCGGGCGGCCCGGCGGCGGGGGCCCGATGGGTTCTTCGCAGCCGGCCGCCACGCCCGGCCCCGGCGAACCGGCGGCCCGGCTGAACCCGAAGTACCTCTTCGACACCTTCGTCATCGGCGCGTCCAACCGGTTCGCGCACGCCGCCGCGGTCGCGGTCGCCGAGGCACCCGCCAAGGCGTACAACCCGCTCTTCATCTATGGGGAGTCCGGGCTCGGCAAGACCCACCTGCTGCACGCCATCGGGCATTACGCCCGCAGCCTCTACCCCGGGACCCGGGTGCGGTACGTGAGCTCCGAGGAGTTCACCAACGAGTTCATCAACTCGATCCGCGACGGCAAGGGCGACACCTTCCGCAAGCGCTACCGCGACGTGGACATCCTCCTGGTCGACGACATCCAGTTCCTGGCGAGCAAGGAGTCGACGCAGGAGGAGTTCTTCCACACCTTCAACACCCTCCACAACGCCAACAAGCAGATCGTGCTCTCCTCGGACCGGCCGCCCAAGCAGCTGGTGACCCTGGAGGACCGGTTGCGCAACCGGTTCGAGTGGGGCCTGACCACCGATGTGCAGCCGCCGGAGCTGGAGACGCGGATCGCGATCCTCCGCAAGAAGGCGGTGCAGGAGCAGCTCAACGCCCCGCCGGAGGTACTGGAGTTCATCGCCTCCCGCATCTCCCGGAACATCCGGGAGCTGGAGGGGGCGCTTATCCGGGTCACGGCCTTCGCCAGCCTCAACCGCCAGCCGGTGGACCTGGGGCTGACCGAGCACGTGCTGAAGGACCTGATCCCGGGCGGCGAGGACTCGGCGCCGGAGATCACGGCGACGGCCATCATGGCGGCGACCGCGGACTACTTCGGCCTGACGGTGGACGACCTCTGCGGAACGTCGCGCAGCCGGGTGCTGGTGACGGCGCGCCAGATCGCCATGTACCTCTGCCGGGAGCTCACCGACCTCTCGCTGCCCAAGATCGGCGCGCAGTTCGGCGGCCGCGACCACACGACGGTCATGCACGCGGACCGGAAGATCCGCGCGCTGATGGCGGAGCGGCGGTCCATCTACAACCAGGTCACCGAGCTCACCAACCGCATCAAGAACGGCTGACGGGCCGAGCGCGCCCGGCCGCGGAGCACCGGCGCGGGCGGGCGTACACGGAGCGCCACGGGCACCTCCACGTCCCCGTGCCTCACGGCACCGCCCCTCCCCTTGTCCCGTCGCTCCGTACGCGTCACGAAGGCGCCTGAAGGCCCCTCAGCAGGGTTCCTCGGGCGCCTTCGTGCGTTCAGAGTCCCCGATCCGCTCGCGGTCGGCCGCTCCCGTGCGTTCCTGTCCCGGTCCGCGCCCCGCCCGGACGATCGTCCCGGCCGCCCCGGGTACTCCCGCTCTTCGCCCAGAGCCGTTCTGCGCCGGGTCCGAAGAGGGCCGGAATCGCCTGTGGAACCCCCGCAGGGCCGCCTCCGCGACCGAACCGGAGCCCTGCTCGAGCCCTTCTCCGGGGCTCCGGCGGCACCTCGGTGTTCGAATACCTGCCGCCGACCTGCTGTTCTCCACAGATCGGGGCAGTTTTTCCCCTCCACAGCCTGGGGATCCGGAAGTTGTCCATATTGCTTCCACAGGGGCGACTGCCGATACTCCATCAGGCCAGGTCAAGGCCCTGGGGATTTGTGGCCAACAACAATCCACAGCCTGTGGACAAAATATTCGTCCACAGGCTGCCGATGACGTTGTCCACCGGCGGCCCACAGACGCGACCTCGTTGTCCCCAACTTTCTCGAGCTTCTCCACACCTCTGTCCACTGTTCGGCAACACGACACCGCTCGTCACCGCGCCGAGTGAAAGGCGTCACACCAAGAGGGTCGGTTGGGCTGTGGGGAACCTGGGTAAAGCTGGGGACAGCCCTGGGGAGAAAGTGCCCTGCCCTGTGCATCGGGTGTGCAGAACTTTCGGGCGTCCACAGAAACACCGTGTTGTCCACCGGTGCCGCCCACAGGGGCAGTGGACAAAAAACTGGGCCTGACCTGCGGCAACGACGTTATCCACGGTTTCCACAGGCCCTACTACTACTGCCAACTAGAGTTAGCTCGGGATTCGCTTCGAAGTGGGGCCTGTGCACAACTCGGGCCCGGAGCGCTCCGGGCCGCTTGTCGCGACTTGACCCCGAGCAGCACCGAGTGTCGGTGCCGTACGTCAGACTGGTTCCCGGCGTCCTCCCTCCCAGTCGGCGGGAGACCCGATCCAGACGACGAAGGCCAGCAGGGCGAGCGAGCAACAGCAGGAGGCGGTTCCGGTGAAGATCCGGGTGGAGCGCGATGTACTCGCGGAGGCTGTGGCCTGGGTGGCCCGTAGCCTCCCGGCCCGTCCGCCGGCGCCCGTTCTCGCGGGCCTTCTGCTGAAGGCCGAGGACGGCGCCCTCAGCTTCTCCAGCTTCGACTACGAGGTGTCGGCCCGGGTCTCGGTGGACGCCGAGGTCGAGGAGGACGGCACGGTGCTCGTCTCCGGCCGGCTGCTCGCCGACATCTGCCGCGCCCTCCCCAACCGTCCGGTGGAGATTTCCACAGACGGTGTACGGGCGACCGTGGTCTGCGGCTCCTCGCGGTTCACCCTCCACACCCTTCCTGTGGAGGAGTACCCGGCGCTGCCGGAGATGCCGACCGCCACGGGCACCGTCCCCGGTGAGGTCTTCGCCTCCGCCGCCGCCCAGGTCGCCATCGCCGCCGGTCGCGACGACACGCTGCCGGTGCTGACCGGTGTGCGCATCGAGATCGAGGGCGACACTGTCACCCTGGCCTCCACCGACCGCTACCGCTTCGCGGTCCGCGAGTTCCTCTGGAAGCCGGAGAACCCGGACGCCTCGGCAGTCGCCCTGGTGCCCGCCAAGACGCTGCTGGACACGGCCAAGGCCCTGACCAGCGGTGACACGGTGACGCTGGCGCTGTCCGGCTCGGGTGCCGGTGAGGGTCTGATCGGTTTCGAGGGCGCCGGCCGACGGACGACCACGCGACTGCTCGAAGGCGACCTGCCGAAGTACCGCACGCTGTTCCCCACCGAGTTCAACTCGGTCGCGGTCATCGAGACCGCCCCGTTCGTCGAGGCCGTCAAGCGTGTGGCCCTCGTCGCCGAGCGGAACACCCCGGTGCGGCTCAGCTTCGAGCAGGGCGTGCTGATCCTGGAGGCGGGTTCCAGCGACGACGCACAGGCTGTGGAGCGGGTCGACGCGGTGCTGGAGGGCGACGACATCTCGATCGCCTTCAACCCGACCTTCCTGCTGGACGGGCTCAGCGCGATCGACTCCCCGGTCGCCCAGCTCTCCTTCACGACGTCCACGAAGCCCGCGCTGCTCAGCGGCCGCCCGGCCGTGGACGCCGAGGCGGACGAGGCCTACAAGTACCTGATCATGCCGGTCCGCCTCTCCGGCTGACCTCGCGGCCTGGCCCGGGCGGGGCCTGTCGAGCAGTCCCGACGGGCCCCCTCGGTGCCGGGCGTGCCCGTCGGTCCGTCCGGCGGTCCGTCCCCGGCCGGGCGTAGGCTCGGCCCTGGGTACGAATCGGCACAACGCTTAAGGAATCTCTGATGGAGCTCGGTCTCGTCGGCCTCGGCAAGATGGGCGGCAACATGCGCGAGCGCATCCGCCGCGCAGGCCACACCGTCATCGGTTACGACCGCAACCCGGACGTCTCCGATGTCCACAGTCTCGAAGAGCTCGTGGGCAAGCTGAAGGGCCCCCGGGTCGTCTGGGTGATGGTTCCGGCCGGAGCCCCGACCCAGGCCACCATCGACGAGCTGGCCGGTCTCCTGTCGCCCGGCGACGTCGTCGTGGACGGCGGGAACTCCCGCTGGACCGACGACGAGAAGCACGCCGTCGAGCTGGGCATCAAGGGCATCGGCTTCGTGGACTGCGGAGTCTCCGGCGGTGTCTGGGGCCTGGAGAACGGCTACGCGCTCATGTACGGCGGCGACGCCGAGAACGTGGCGAAGGTCCAGCCGGTCTTCGACGCGCTGAAGCCCGAGGGCGACTTCGGCTCCGTCCACGCGGGCAAGGTCGGCGCCGGCCACTTCGCGAAGATGGTCCACAACGGCATCGAGTACGCCATGATGCAGGCCTACGCCGAGGGCTGGGAGCTCCTGGAGAAGGTCGACTCCGTCACCGACGTGCGCGAGGTCTTCCGGTCCTGGCAGGAGGGCACGGTCATCCGTTCCTGGCTGCTCGACCTGGCGGTCAACGCGCTGGACGACGACGAGCACCTGGACAAGCTCCGCGGCTACGCCGCCGACTCCGGCGAGGGCCGGTGGACGGTGGAGGCCGCGATCGACAACGCGGTGCCACTGCCCGCGATCACGGCGTCGCTCTTCGCGCGGTTCGCCTCGCGCCAGGAGGACTCCCCGCAGATGAAGATGATCGCCGCGCTGCGCAACCAGTTCGGCGGTCACGCGGTCGAGAGCAAGAAGTAGCCGCACGGGAAGCGGCCGGACCTGGCGTCCGGCCCCTCCACGAAGCACGGAGCAGGAAGCCGGAAAGGTCGGCGTACACCATGCATGTCACGCATCTCTCGCTGGCCGATTTCCGCTCGTACGCCCGGATCGAGGTACCTCTCGATCCGGGCGTCACCGTGTTCGTGGGGGCCAACGGCCAGGGCAAGACGAACCTGGTCGAGGCGGTCGGCTATCTCGCGACGCTCGGCAGCCACCGGGTCTCCTCCGACGCCCCGCTGGTGCGGATGGGCGCGGAGCGGGCCGTCATACGGGCGGCCGTGACCCAGGGAGAGCGGTCCCAGCTGATCGAGCTGGAGCTCAACCCCGGCCGGGCCAATCGGGCCCGTATCAATAGATCGTCGCAGGTCAGACCGCGTGATGTGCTGGGAATCGTGCGGTCGGTGCTGTTCGCGCCGGAGGATCTGGCGCTGGTCAAGGGCGACCCCGGGGAGCGCCGTCGCTTCCTCGACGAGCTGATCACGGCCCGTTCGCCGCGGATGGCGGGGGTGCGCTCGGACTACGAGCGGGTGCTCAAGCAGCGCAACACCCTGCTGAAGTCGGCGGCGATGGCGCGGCGGCACGGGGGCCGGTCGATGGACCTGTCCACGCTGGACGTGTGGGACCAGCACCTGGGCCGGGTGGGCGCGGAGCTGCTGGCGCAGCGGCTGGATCTGATCGCCACCCTGCAGCCGCTGACGGACAAGGCGTACGGGGACGTCGCGCCGGGCGGTGGCCCGGTGGCGTTGGAGTACCGCAGTTCGGTCGGGGCGGACGTGGGGTCGGCCCGGGGGCGCGAGGAGCTGTACGAGCGGCTGATCGCCGCCCTGGCGGAGGTGCGCAAACAGGAGATCGAGCGGGGCGTGACGCTGGTCGGTCCGCACCGCGACGACGTGCTGCTGGGGCTGCGGGGGATGCCGGCCAAGGGGTACGCGAGCCACGGCGAGTCCTGGTCGTACGCGCTGGCGCTGCGCCTGGCCTCGTACGAGCTGCTGCGCGGCGAGGGCAACGAGCCGGTGCTGGTGCTCGACGACGTCTTCGCGGAGCTGGACGCGCGGCGCCGCGAGCGGCTGGCCGAGCTGGTGGCCCCGGGCGAGCAGGTGCTGGTGACGGCCGCGGTGGACGACGACGTCCCGGGGGTGCTGACGGGGGCGCGGTACGCGGTGTCCGCGGGGGCGGTGGAGCGGCTGTGAGCGGCTTCGGCGAGGTGCGGGGCGCGGCCGGGGAGCCGGCGCGGGAGCATCCCGGCGAGAAGAGCGTGCCGGAGCCGTCGGGGGTCGATCTGGCGCGGGTGGCGCTGCGTGCGGCGAAGGAACAGGCACGGGCGCGGGGCGCCGCGGCGCAGCAGAGGAAACAGGCCAGGCGGGGCGGCGGCCTGCGGTCGGGCGCGCGGGCGGACGGGCGCGATCCGCTGCCGCTGGGCGCGGCGATCAACCGGCTGATCACCGAGCGGGGCTGGGAGACGCCCGCCGCGGTGGGCGGGGTGATGGGGCGCTGGCCGCAGATCGTCGGTGAGGACCTGGCCAAGCACTGCGTGCCGCTGCGGTACGACGAGGAGCCGGACGAGCGGGTGCTCACGGTGCAGTGCGATTCGACGGCGTGGGCGACGCAGCTGCGGTTGCTGGCGCCCCAGCTGGTGGCCCGGCTGAACGCGGATCTGGGGCACGGCACGGTCAGGATGATCAAGGTGCTGGGACCCGGCGGTCCGCAGCGCAGGTTCGGTCCGTTGCGTGCGCCGGGGAGTACGGGCCCGGGCGACACCTACGGCTGACCTGCACTTTTACCTGCCCTCGGGCTCTTCGGGGGCGCTGTTTCCGGTACCGGGGCGGGGCCGTCGTGTCCCCGTGCGACCCGGGTGGGGCGGGGCCCGGTGGACCTGGGCCGAGGGGTGTGCGGCGGCCGGATCCGGGCGGGGGGAATGGGGCGTCCCTCACGGTAGCGGGAGGTTGACAGGCCGAAGCGCTCAAGGCCCGCGTGAGCCGCTTGAGGCACCATCCTGAATATGGGGAGTCGTCAGCCGCTCGTTGAGGGCGGCACATGCGGACTCAGGTACCCGCAAACCCCCATTCATGTCAGCGCTACCGGTAGACTGGTGAACAATCCCGCATCCTTGCGGGAGTCGTCGATTACAAGCCGAACGACGCAGCCGCTCCCGTTTGCCCGGAGAACGGCCTGTGCTGTGCCAGAAAGGGCGCTTCGTGGCCGATTCCGGCAACCCCAACGAGAACATTCCGTCCGTACCCGGCGAGGATGCCGAGGCTGCCGTCATGGGCGAGACCTCGGGCACCGGCGAGGCGTCCGCCTCGTACGACGCCAGTGCGATCACTGTCCTGGAGGGCCTGGACGCGGTCCGCAAGCGGCCCGGCATGTACATCGGCTCGACCGGTGAGCGCGGCCTCCACCACCTCGTGTACGAGGTCGTCGACAACTCGGTCGACGAGGCCCTGGCCGGGCACGCGGACACGATCGACGTCACGATCCTCGCCGACGGCGGGGTCCGCGTGATCGACAACGGCCGTGGCATCCCGGTCGGCATCGTGCCGTCGGAGAAGAAGCCCGCGGTCGAGGTCGTGCTGACGGTGCTGCACGCCGGTGGCAAGTTCGGCGGGGGCGGCTACGCGGTCTCCGGCGGTCTGCACGGTGTCGGTGTCTCCGTCGTCAACGCCCTGTCCACGCGGGTGGCCGTCGAGGTCAGGACGGACGGCTACCGCTGGACGCAGGACTACAAGCTCGGTGTGCCCACCGCCCCGCTGGCCCGCAACGAGGCCACCGAGGAGACGGGCACGTCCGTCACCTTCTGGGCCGACGGGGACATCTTCGAGACGACCGAGTACTCCTTCGAGACCCTGTCGCGCCGCTTCCAGGAGATGGCGTTCCTCAACAAGGGCCTGACGATCAGGCTCACCGACGAGCGCGAGTCGGCGAAGGCGACGCTGGGCGCGGACGTCGCCGAGGTGGCCGAGGGTGCCGAGGCGGAGCAGGTCCGCACGGTCACGTACCACTACGAGGGCGGCATCGTCGACTTCGTGAAGTACCTCAACTCCCGCAAGGGCGACGTCATCCACCAGTCGGTGATCGACATCGAGGCGGAGGACAAGGAGCGTCTGCTCTCGGCCGAGATCGCCATGCAGTGGAACACGCAGTACAGCGAGGGCGTCTACTCCTTCGCGAACACGATCCACACGCATGAGGGCGGTACCCACGAGGAGGGCTTCCGCGCCGCGCTGACCACGCTGGTCAACAAGTACGCGCGGGACAAGAAGCTGCTGCGCGAGAAGGACGACAACCTCACGGGCGACGACATCCGCGAGGGTCTGACGGCGATCATCTCGGTGAAGCTGGGCGAGCCGCAGTTCGAGGGGCAGACGAAGACCAAGCTGGGCAACACGGAGGCGAAGACCTTCGTCCAGAAGGTGGTCCACGAGCACCTCACGGACTGGTTCGACCGCAATCCGAACGAGGCGGCCGACATCATCCGCAAGGGCATCGCGGCGGCCACGGCCCGGGTCGCGGCCCGCAAGGCGCGCGACCTGACCCGTCGCAAGGGGCTGCTGGAGAGCGCCTCGCTGCCGGGCAAGCTGAGCGACTGCCAGTCCAACGACCCGACGAAGTGCGAGATCTTCATCGTCGAGGGTGACTCCGCCGGTGGTTCGGCGAAGTCCGGTCGCAACCCGATGTACCAGGCGATCCTGCCGATCCGCGGCAAGATCCTGAACGTCGAGAAGGCCCGGGTCGACAAGATCCTGCAGAACACCGAGGTCCAGGCGCTGATCTCGGCCTTCGGTACCGGGGTCCACGAGGACTTCGACATCGAGAAGCTCCGCTATCACAAGATCATCCTGATGGCGGACGCCGATGTCGACGGTCAGCACATCAACACCCTGCTGCTGACGTTCCTCTTCCGCTTCATGCGTCCGCTGGTCGAGGCCGGGCACGTGTACCTCTCCCGCCCGCCGCTCTACAAGATCAAGTGGGGCCGGGACGACTTCGAGTACGCGTACTCGGACCGGGAGCGCGACGCCCTGGTCGAGCTGGGCAAGCAGAACGGCAAGCGGATCAGGGAGGACTCGATCCAGCGCTTCAAGGGTCTCGGCGAGATGAACGCCGAGGAGCTGCGCGTCACCACGATGGACGTCGACCACCGGGTGCTCGGCCAGGTCACGCTGGACGACGCGGCGCAGGCCGACGACCTCTTCTCGGTGCTGATGGGCGAGGACGTCGAGGCGCGGCGCTCGTTCATCCAGCGCAACGCCAAGGACGTCCGCTTCCTCGACATCTGAGTCGGCCGTACCAGCCAAGCCGCCGCTCGAAAGGACTTTGACCAGCAATGGCCGACGAGAACACCCCTGTGACACCTGAAGAGGAGCCCGCCGTCGCCGGTGTGGGCATGCGTGTCGAGCCCGTGGGGCTCGAAACGGAGATGCAGCGCTCCTACCTCGACTACGCGATGTCCGTGATCGTCTCGCGTGCGCTGCCGGACGTGCGGGACGGCCTCAAGCCGGTCCACCGCCGGGTGCTGTACGCGATGTACGACGGCGGCTACCGGCCCGAGAAGGGCTTCTACAAGTGCGCCCGCGTCGTCGGCGACGTCATGGGCACGTACCACCCGCACGGCGACTCCTCGATCTACGACGCGCTGGTGCGCCTGGCGCAGCCGTGGTCGATGCGGATGCCGCTGGTGGACTCCAACGGCAACTTCGGTTCCCCGGGCAACGACCCGGCCGCGGCCATGCGGTACACCGAGTGCAAGATGATGCCGCTGTCCATGGAGATGGTCCGGGACATCGACGAGGAGACCGTCGACTTCCAGGACAACTACGACGGCCGCAACCAGGAGCCGACGGTTCTGCCGGCGCGGTTCCCGAACCTGCTGGTCAACGGTTCGGCGGGTATCGCGGTCGGCATGGCGACCAACATCCCGCCGCACAACCTGCGCGAGGTCGCGGACGGCGCGCAGTGGTACCTGGAGCACCCGGACGCCTCTCAGGAGGAGCTCCTGGACGCGCTGATCGAGCGGATCAAGGGGCCGGACTTCCCGACCGGCGCGCTCGTCGTGGGCCGCAAGGGCATCGAGGAGGCGTACCGCACGGGACGCGGCTCGATCACGATGCGCGCGGTGGTCGCGGTCGAGGAGGTCCAGAACCGGCAGTGCCTGGTCGTCACGGAGCTTCCGTACCAGACCAACCCGGACAACCTGGCGCAGAAGATCGCCGACCTGGTGAAGGACGGCAAGATCGGCGGGATCGCCGACGTCCGTGACGAGACCTCCTCGCGCACCGGCCAGCGCCTGGTCGTCGTGCTGAAGCGGGACGCGGTCGCCAAGGTCGTCCTCAACAACCTCTACAAGCACACCGACCTCCAGACCAACTTCGGCGCCAACATGCTGGCGCTGGTCGACGGCGTGCCGCGCACCCTCTCGATCGACGCGTTCATCCGGCACTGGGTGACGCACCAGATCGAGGTCATCGTCCGGCGCACGCGCTTCCGGCTGCGCAAGGCGGAGGAGCGGGCGCACATCCTGCGCGGCCTGCTCAAGGCCCTGGACGCGATCGACGAGGTCATCGCGCTCATCCGCCGCAGCCAGACGGTCGAGGTGGCGCGCGAGGGCCTGATGGGCCTGCTGGAGATCGACGAGCTCCAGGCGAACGCGATCCTGGAGATGCAGCTGCGCCGGCTGGCCGCGCTGGAGCACCAGAAGATCACGGCGGAGCACGACGAGCTCCAGGCGAAGATCAACGAGTACAACGCGATCCTGGCGTCGCCCGAGCGGCAGCGGCAGATCGTCAGCGAGGAACTGGCGGCGATCGTCGAGAAGTTCGGCGACGACCGGCGTTCCAAGCTGGTGCCCTTCGAGGGCGACATGTCCATCGAGGACCTGATCGCCGAGGAGGACATCGTCGTCACGATCACGCGCGGCGGCTACGTGAAGCGCACGAAGACGGACGACTACCGCTCGCAGAAGCGCGGCGGCAAGGGCGTGCGGGGCACGAAGCTCAAGGAAGACGACATCGTCGACCACTTCTTCGTGTCGACGACCCATCACTGGCTGCTGTTCTTCACGAACAAGGGCCGGGTGTACCGGGCGAAGGCGTACGAACTGCCGGACGCCGGCCGGGACGCCCGCGGCCAGCACGTCGCCAACCTGCTGGCCTTCCAGCCGGACGAGCGGATCGCCCAGATCCTGGCGATCCGCGACTACGAGGCCGCGCCGTACCTGATCCTGGCCACGAAGGGCGGTCTGGTGAAGAAGACCGCGCTGAAGGACTACGACTCGCCCCGTTCCGGTGGTGTCATCGCCATCAACCTGCGGGAGACGGCGGACGGTGCCGACGGCGCGGCCGACGAGCTGATCGGCGCGGAGCTGGTCTCGGCCGAGGACGACCTGCTGCTCATCAGCAAGAAGGCCCAGTCGATCAGGTTCACTGCGACGGACGACGCGCTGCGCCCGATGGGCCGTGCGACCTCGGGTGTCAAGGGCATGAGTTTCCGCGAGGGCGACGAGCTGCTCTCGATGAATGTTGTCCGGCCGGGTACGTTCGTGTTCACTGCCACCGACGGCGGGTACGCGAAGCGGACCCCCGTCGACGAGTACCGCGTCCAGGGGCGCGGCGGTCTGGGCATCAAGGCCGCCAAGATCGTGGAGGACCGTGGTTCGCTGGTCGGCGCGCTGGTGGTCGAGGAGACGGACGAGATCCTCGCCATCACGCTCGGCGGTGGTGTGATTCGCACGCGAGTCAATGAAGTCAGGGAGACGGGCCGTGACACCATGGGCGTCCAACTGATCAACCTGGGCAAGCGGGATGCCGTCGTGGGCATCGCGCGCAATGCCGAAGCCGAGGCCGACGAGGCCGAAGAGGCCGAGGGGTCCGAGGACGCCGGGGCCGCGACGGCGGAGGCCGCCGAGGGCAATGTCGAAGGCATGTCGCCTTCGGCCGGGGAGCACGAGGAGTAGAGCGTGAGTGGAGCCACGGGCGCCGGTTCGGCCGCTTCCGGAGCGAACGGTGCCCGTGGCCCTGCCACGGACTCCCAAGGGGGCACTGTGACGGACACCCGGGGGCCTCAGCCCCAGTACGAGGGTTACGCGGCCGGGCCGTTGCCGGGCGAGCGCGCGCCCGCGCCGGGGCAGGCGAGCGGGCCGTACCACCCGCCGCAGGCGTACCCCTCGCCCGCGGGCGGGACGCAGGGCGGGGCACAGGGCGCCGGAACCGCCCAGGCGGCCCGTCGGCCGCGTACGGGGGCGCGGACGACCCCGCGCACCCGCAAGGCGCGGCTGCGGGTGGCCAAGGCCGACCCGTGGTCGGTGATGAAGGTCAGCTTCCTGCTGTCCATCGCGCTGGGCATCTGCACGGTGGTGGCGGCGGCGGTGCTGTGGATGGTGATGGACGCGATGGGCGTCTTCTCCACCGTGGGCGGCACGATCAGCGAGGCCACCGGTTCCAACGAGAGCAACGGTTTCGACCTCCAGTCGTTCCTGTCGCTGCCGAGGGTCCTGATCTTCACCTCGGTCATCGCGGTGATCGACGTGGTTCTGGCGACCGCGCTGGCGACGCTCGGGGCCTTCATCTACAACCTGTCGGCGGGTTTCGTGGGCGGCGTCGAGCTCACGCTGGCCGAGGACGAGTAGGGCGCGGGGTATCGATTTTGGGACTGGCCCCGACGTGCGCTAATCTTCAGATGTCAGCGCGCAGCGCGGCGGGGCTATAGCTCAGTTGGTTAGAGCGCATCCCTGATAAGGATGAGGCCACAGGTTCAAATCCTGTTAGCCCCACAGTGACAACGTAAGGCCCGTATCTCCTCGGAGATACGGGCCTTACGCGTTGTGCCGTGGGACCGGTGCGACGTGTTCCGCCGGCCGTGCGGGCAGGGGTGGGGCGGGAGTTGCGGGGGTGTGGGCCGGAGCGGGTGGTGCCGGTGCTGCGGCGGTGCTGTACCGGTCGGGGAGCGGGCCGGGGCCCGGGGGTTCACGAGGGGCCGAGCGGGCCGGGGGCCCGGTGTGCGGGGCGCAGGGGCACGAAGAAGCCCCCGGGGCGGGGCCGGGGGCTCGGGGTGCCGGTCGTGCGGTGTGCGGTCGTCACGGCGGGAGGAGGGACGCGTCCCCCGCCGGGGCTCCGTGGGCGGTGCGGGTGATGCCGCCGGTGCGCGGGGTGCCTTCGGTCCTCGCCGTGCCGCCGGGGCCCACGGTGCTCGTGATGTCGCCGGCGTGTGCGGTGCCGGTGCTCGTGGTGCCGGTGCCCGTGGTGCCGTGGGAGTCCGCCGCGTCGCCGGTGCCCGTGGTGCCGTCGGTGTTCGTGGCGTCCTCGGTGTTCGTGGTGCCGTCGGACAGGTGGCGGGTGGCGGGCGAGGAGCCGTGCGCCTCGGCGCGGATGCGCTGCTTCATCGTGGGCGGCAGGGCCGTGTCGCGCGGAAGGGCCCATCGCACCGACGGGGTGGCCGCGGTTGCCTCGGTCGCGGCCGTGTGCTCCTGGTTCGTGGTGGTCGGCTCCGCCGCACCGTTCCCCGCGGCCGTCGCCGTGGTGCCCATGAGGCCCAGTGCGGCGAGAAGCGCGAAGAAGGCGGTGATGAAGGCGGTCCAGATGCTCTTGGCCTTGAAGGTGCTCATGGCCCCTCACTTTCGGGTGGTCCGGTTTGCTTGCCTTTCTGATGATGTGTATGTGGCCTGCGATTTCCCGGACCCACGCCACCGATGCGCGGATCTTCAGATGAACACCACTCGTATGGTTCAGCCGGCCCGTGCGGATTCGCGACGGGCCGCGGGAGGCGGTTCGCGGGGGTGCCGACGGAGGGTCCGCGGGGCGGGCGGTCCCCGGAAGATCGCTTTTCCCGGGGCGCCAGTTGGGCCGCGGGGAGGTCACCGGTTGATATCGGTCGGTGTGTATAGTCGGGCGGCAGAAGTCCCCTACGTCAAGGAAAGACGAGGTCGCGCGGTGAAGAAGCTTCTCCTGGTCGCACTGGCCGCCATCGGCGGGCTCCTCGTGTACCGCCAGATCCAGGCGGATCGCGCCGAGCAGGATCTGTGGACGGAGGCGACTGACTCCGTGCCCGCAGGTTCGGGTGTGTGAGTCGAGAACAGCCTGATTGCGGGCCCCGGTCGCTGAGCGGCCGGGGCTTCGTGCTGTTGCGGGACCGTGACGCCCGTGTTCTTGAGTTCGCCCGCGCAAATCAATAAGTTGCTTGAGCAAAACAGCGGGTTTTCGGTCGAGGGGGCGCGGGTGGAGACACGGGACCGGTCGAGGGGGCGCCGTCGTCGCGGCGCGGTTGCGGGGGTGTGGGCCGGGGCGGTGCTGCTCGCCCTGGGGGCCGGGGCGCCGCCGGCCGCGGCCGCCTCCTCGGGCGGCGCGTTCGCGGCTCCGACGCCGTCCGGGGCCGACGGCCCGTCCGGCAGCCTGGTCATGGTCCTCGACTCGTCCGGCTCCATGGCGGACGACGACGGCACCGGGCGCACCCGGATGGAGAGCGCCCGCAGGGCCGTCGGCGCCGTCGTCGACGGCCTCCCCGACGGATATCCGACCGGGCTGCGGGTGTACGGCGCCGACCGGGCCCGCGGCTGCACGGACACCAGGCTCGTGCGGCCGGTGCGCGCACTCGACCGGGCGGCCGTGAAGCGGGCCGTGGCGGCCGTGCGGCCCAAGGGGGACACCCCCATCGGCCTGTCGCTGCGGAAGGCCGCCGAGGACCTTCCGGAGCCCTCGGGCGGGGCCGCCGGCACCCGCACGATCCTGCTGGTCTCCGACGGCGAGGACAACTGCGGTGCGCCGGAGCCCTGCGAGGTCGCCGAGCGGCTCGGCAAGGAGGGGGCCGGGCTGCGGATCGACACGGTGGGCTTCCAGGTGAGGGGCGCCGCCCGCGAACAGCTCGAATGCGTCGCGGCCGCGGGCAACGGCCGCTACTACGACGCCCCGGACGCGGCCGCCCTGGCCCGGCAGCTGCAACGGGCGGCGCAACTCTCCGCGGACGGCTACCGGTTGCGGGGCGAGCGGATCGGTGGGACGGCGACCCGGGAGAAGGCGCCCGTCCTCGCCCCCGGGCAGTACCTGGACACCATCGGGCCGGGCGAGACGCGGTACTACGCCGCCGAGTTGGATGCCGTCTCGACGGCGGACTTCTCGGCGACGGCGGTGCCGCAGCCCGGAACGGCCGTCGACATGTTCGACGTGCTGCGCACCACCGTCGTGCACGACGCCGACGGCTTCTGCCAGTCGGAGAGCGCGCACTTCCCGCAGCCGGACGAGGGCGCGACCCCGTTGACCTCGGCGGTGGCCCGTATCCCTTCGGAGAAGGGAGGGGGAACCTGCGACCGGGCCGGCCGGTACTGGCTGAAGGTCGAGCGGGAGACCAGGAACAACCCGGACGCCGCGCGCTGGCCGCTCGAAATCGTCCACGGGGTGGAGGCGCCGCTGCGGAAGGGGGCCGTCCCCGCCCAGTCGCGGCCGGAGTACGGAAAGGGCGGCGAGGACGCCGTGCTGCCCACGGGGGAGCCCCGGGACGTGCGGGGCGGCACCGGCTTCAACGACGCGAGGAGGATCGGCCGCGGCGTGTGGCGCGACCGCATCCTTCCGGCGCAGACCCTCTGGTACAAGGTCCCGGTCGGCTGGGGCCAGCAGGTGCGCTACGACGTGGAGTTCGCGAACGAGCCCACGGTGGGGCGGATGGCCACCACGTACTCGTACGGGGCGAGCCAGTTGTTCACGCCCGCCCGGTTCCCGGTACCCGGGGGCGGCGAGTTCAGCCCGACGACGCTGTACAGCGGGCGCCCCGCGGTGATCCGGATGGGAGGTGTGCCGGTCGCCTGGACCAATCGCTACGAGTACTCCTCCGCGGTCCGTCCCGTGCACGTGGGGGGCGACTTCTACATCTCGGTGACGCTGGGGTCGCAGGCCGCGGAGATCGCGGAGAATCCGCAGATCGGGCTGGTGCTGCGGGTGTCGGTGCCCGGTGACGAGCTGGCCGGCCCCGAGCACGGCGCACCCGTCGCGGCCAAGAAGCCGGACAAGGAGAGCAATTCGACCGGGGCCGGAGACAGCGGCGGTACGGGCGGGGCAGGATGGACCGGCATTGCGGCCGCTGTCGGGGCGGGCGCCGCGGTGGTGGTGGCCGTGGGGTTCGTGTTCGTGCGCGGGCGTCGCGGACGGGCCGCACGGACGACGAGGGGAAGCGCGTGATGAGGCAGCGCAACAGGGGCCGGGTGGCGCTGGCCGCGGTCGCGGCGATGTGCGCGGCGGTGGCGCTGCCGGGGCAGGCGTACGCGGCCGGGGAGGCCGGCGCGTACGCCTTCGATCCCGGGGCGGAGAAGATCGACGGTGCGGAGGTCAGCACCGAGGCCCCGGCGCTGACGGCCGGATCGGTGTACCGGAGTTCGATCAAGCCCGGCGAGAAGCTCTACTACCGCCTGAACCTCGACGCCAAGACGAACGCCTACGTCTCGGCGGTCGCGGTGCCCAAGGGCGGTGGCCAGGTCGCCTACGGGGACGGCATCACGGTCAGCATCCGGGACAGCGCGGACCTGCAGTGCAGTTCGGAGGACGCGCGGTTCGAGTCGGCGGAGTTTCCCCGTCCGATCGCGGCGTACGCCCACCGGCTCATGGAGAAGGACAGCAGCACCTGCCAGGAGGCCGGGACGTACAACGTCCTGATCGAGCGGGAGAGCAAGGCGACGTCGACCCCCGACGCGTGGGAGCTGGAGCTGCGTCACACGTCGGAGCCGCAGTTGAAGTCGGCCGGTTCGATGCCGACCGACGCGCCGGACGACTGGCCGTCGGCCTCCCCCGTGCCGCCCACCGCCGCCCCGCAGAAACGGTCGGGCGGCACCAGCTACTACGACGCGACCGGCCTGGACACCGGTGAGTGGCAGGAGAAGGACGGCATCCGGCCCGGTCAGACCCTCTTCTACCGGATTCCGGTGGACTGGGGGCAGCAGGTCTTCGCCACCGCCGACCTGAGCAACAACAACGCCTCGGACGAGTACGTCAGCAGCGCGCTCGCGATGTCCCTGGACAATCCGGCGCACGGCCACGTGGACTCCGCGTCGCCGCTGTCGTACTCCGGGAAGCCCGCGTCCGTGTCGCTGGACCCGCTGCCCCCGGTGGCGTACGAGAACCGCTACGACTCCGACGGGAGTGTCAGCGCCATGCGGTTCGCAGGCTGGTACTACCTCTCGGTGACGCTCAACCCGAAGGTCGCGAAGGCGTACGGCGACAAGGCGATTCCGCTGACCCTCAGGATCAAGGTCGAGGGGAAGGCCGGGGCCTCGCCGTACACCGGGGACGCCGGTCCCTTCTCGGTCACGCAGGACGACAGGGACATGGCGCGGGACGGCAAGAGCACCTCCCAGGCCGCCGGCAGCGACCGGATGAAGCTGATCGGCGCGGTCGGGATCGGTACAGGTGCGGTGCTGGTGCTCGGGCTCGGCGTGTGGACGCTGCTGGCACGTCGCCGCGCGGCCATTGCCCCGGCCGGCCCGGCCGGGAACGGGCAGTCGCCGTACGGGGGGCCGCCGCAGAGCTGGTAGCCGGTCGCGTACGACTCGGGCCGTCCTGCCCCCACCGGGGAAGGACGGCCCGAGTCGTACGCGAGGCCCCAGGGTCTTTCGTCTGGATCAGGCCGGATCAGCGTGCGTGCCGGGGCGCGCGAGCCCGGCATGATCCGAACGAGAGGCCCTAGCTCTGGGTCAGCGCCCAGATGCCCACCGCGAAGCAGATCAACGCCACCACCAGGATCGGGACCGCCACCTTCGGGGGCGGTCCCGGCCGCTTCTGCGGGACGGGCGCGGGTGCGGGGGCGGGCACCG
Source organism: Streptomyces sp. NPDC002669 (assembly GCF_042889165.1). Taxonomy (NCBI): domain Bacteria; kingdom Bacillati; phylum Actinomycetota; class Actinomycetes; order Kitasatosporales; family Streptomycetaceae; genus Streptomyces; species Streptomyces sp. NPDC002669. The sequence goes on from NZ_JBIAQQ010000004.1 coordinate 175,319, forward strand.
CGGAGTGCGGGGCGGCGCCGGGCGCGGGGACCTGCGGCTGCCCGGCGGTGTACGCCCGGGTGGCCACCGGGTCGGGACGCACGGCGGACGTGGGGGCCTGGGAGAACTCCGACGCGGCTGAGGCGTAGGGGGGAGCCGGGTGCGCCTGCTGGGCCTGCTGGGCCTGTTGAGGCTGCTGGGCCTGCTGGGGCGGTGGGGTGAGCTGCTGCGGGGGCGGCGGGAGGTGGAAGCTGCCCGTCTCCGACATCGAGACCGGGGGCTGGGCGTAGGACTGCCCGCTCACCGGCCCCTGCTGGGCGGACCGGCCGTCCTGCGTGCCCTGCTGCCCCTGCGCGGGGGCGGTGACCGGTCCGGACGGGCCGAACCCCTCGGGCAGCGGCCCGATTTGGTCGAAGACCTCGACGGGCTCGTCGTCGGGGTCGGGCTCGGGCAGCATCTCGACCGCGGCCGTCAGCGCCTTGCGCGCGCCCGTGGCGGTACGGAAGCGGGCCTGCGGGTCCGGCTGCAACAGCCCCGCCAGGACCTGCCACAGCGGTTCGGGAATCCCTTCCGGGGCCCCCGGGGTGCCGTGCGCGGCGAAGTGCTCGACGAGCGCCTGGGCGTCGGGCTTCTTCCCCTGGAGCAGGTACAGCGCGACGAGCCCGACCGCGAACAGGTCCGCGGGGAAGTCGGGCTCCGCGCCCATCATCTGTTCGGGGGCGAAGTAACCGGGCGTCCCCACCACGTAGTTGGTCTCGGTGAGCCGGGGCTCGCCCTTGCGCATGGAGATGCCGAAGTCGGACAGCCGTAGATGCGGGCGGCCGGTACCGGTCGCCTCCATAAGGATGTTGGCCGGTTTGATGTCCCGGTGCACGACGCCCTCCGCGTGCACCGTGGACAGCCCCGACAGCAGCTGGTCGAGGAGGGTGCAGACGAAACGGGGAGGCAACGGCCCGTAGTCGCCGATGACATGGGCCAGCGAACCGCCGCTCACCAGGTCCATGGTGAACAGGACCTTGTCGTCGTCGGCGGCCCAGCTGGCCGGGGCGAGCACGTGCGGGTGCTCGATCCGCAGCGCCTGTTCGCGCACGAAGCGCAGCAGCGTGTGCGCGTCGCTCTGCTGGAGGACCTTGGCCGCCACGTAACGGCGGCGCCGGTGGTCCCAGGCACGCCAGACGGCGCCGACCCCACCACGTCCGATCGGATCGATCAGTTCGTACCGACCGGCGAAGACCTCACCCATTGCGCTGTGCCCGCTCCCAGTTCCCGTTTCGGTCCCACGACGTCCGGTTCCACGACCGGTTCTTCGGAGGCAGTGTCCGGCCCGATCCGGGCGGACGGTCCTAGCTCTGGTGCCCCTCGTAGTGCGCCACCGCGTCCGCGGTGCGTCCCGCGCCGTACACCCTGAGGAACTCTGCCAGTTCGGGATGGGTCGGGGCGAGGGAGTCGGCGGCGTCGATGATGTCGCCGGCCGCCGCGACCGACCGCAGCAGCGACTGGATCTCGCGGACCACGCGCCGGACGGTGGGGGCGCCGCCGGTGTGGGAGGTCTGGCTCGTGCCGGTGAGGACGGAGCCGCCCTGGGACTTCTTGATCTCCTCCATGCGGTCGGTGGCCTCGCCCGCGCTGACGCTGCCGTCCGCGACCTGGCCGGCCAGCTCCTGGAGCGCCTGGACGCGCTGGACGACCGCGGGGTTGCCGATCTTCGCCCGCTGGCCGCTCATCAGCTGGGAGAGCATGGGGGCGGACAGCCCGAGGACGGCGGCGAGCCGGGCCTGGTTCAGACCGAGGTCGTCTATCAGACGGCGGAAGAGGGCGCCGAGGGGCTCCCCGTACCAACTGCGCTGAAGTTCCCTGGCCCTTGCGGTGGCCTCTTGCTGCGCTGCGTCCATGGCGTCTCCCCTTCGCTGCGGCTTCGCTGCTGCGAACCTCGTCGAGCATCTTACGGAGAGTGGTCGCCGACCGGGAGTCCCTATCCTTTTGCAGGAATGCGGGGGGTACCCGGTACTGTGGGTCTGCGGCGGTGACCGAGACACCGGAGCGTCCGGTGCTGTCCGTTTTCGGGGCCTTAGCTCAGTTGGTAGAGCGCTGCCTTTGCAAGGCAGATGTCAGGAGTTCGAATCTCCTAGGCTCCACTTGTCGAAACCCCCTCCCTCCGTGGAAACACGGGGGGAGGGGGTTTCGTGCGTCGAAGGGGCGAAGCCGTGCCCACAGGAAGCCGGGGTCCTGTGGACACGGCTTCCATGGGGACACGGCTTCGGCGGGCACGGCTTCCATGGGGCCGGTTTCGGGGGCGCGGCCTCCATGGGTACGGCTTCGGCGGGATGGGGGCGGATCAGCGGCGCTCGTCCGGGCCGCCGGTCCCGTTGCCCTCGTCCTCGTCCTGTTCGGTACGGGCGTCGGGGCCGAACGGGCCCGGGCCGCTGCCGTCGACCGAGGACAGCGGCGGCCGGTCGGAGACCTCCGTGGGGGCGGGCGGTTCGACCAGCCAGTCGGGGTTGGCCTGCTTGTCCCACCACCGCCAGGCGGTGTAGGCGGCGCCCGCCACGATGCCGACCACGACGAAGCCCTTGAAGAGCCGCCCGGCCCGCGCCCGCCGCTCGTGCTTCCTGGCCAGCTTCCGGATCTCCTGCGCGGTGACCTGTCCGCGCAGTGCCGCCAGCGCGGCGGCGCTGCGGGCCGTCGCCTCCTCGGCCATGGGCTGGGCGACGGCCATCGCGTGCTCGACGCGCGGCACGGTGTAGTCCGCGGCGCTGCGGGCGGCCCGGCGGGTGTGCAGGGCCGCGCGCCGGCCGACCTCGTCGACCTTGGGCGGCACGTGGGTGAGGGCCATCTCGATACGGGGGGCGAGATGGGCGTCGTACTGGACACGGGCCTGCTGAGCCGCCTTGGACACCTTCGGCGCGAGCCGGGTGCGGGCCTCGTGCGCGAGGTGTGCGGCCTGGTCCTTGGCCGTTCCGGCGTAGGGCGCCACCACTTCCGCGGCGTGCTGCACGCTGTCCTTCGCCGAGTCGGTTGCGGCGCGCACGCTGTCGATGCGGGTCACGGGATCCTCCTCCTTGGTGGCGGGTGGGTACTCCGCCTTTCCACCCATTCCGAGATCATGCCTGCCGGATTCCGGTACGGCATGCGGGGCGGGCATCCGGGGCATCCGGGATATCCAGGTCGCGGGGGGATGCCTCCGGACCAGGCGGTGCAAGGGGAGTCTTTGCCGACAATGCCATGGTTCGATCCGGTCCGCGCCGCTTCGTCACGCACTTGGCCGCATTCGTCGCGGCAGGGGAGGTGCCGGGGAAGCGGTCCGGGTGGTGTGGCGATGCCGCGACGGAGTGGAGGGGCCCGGCCGTGCCCGTGACTCCGTACGGGGCGCGGAATCGGGCAGGGAGGTGAGCGCGGCACCCCGTCGGCGGCGGTCGGGCGACGGGGTGGGTGGTCCGTGCGAGGATCGGAACGTCACCGAGGACCGGGCGGTGAACGGTGGACGTCGGGGCCCTGCGGTGAACGGCACGGATGCCCCGGACGTCACCGACGGCTTGCACGTCACCGAAGACTTACGGAAGGCAGATCGTGGCCGAGAAGCTTTACGCCACCTTGAAGACCAACCAGGGCGACATCGAGATCGAGCTGCTGCCGAACCATGCGCCCAAGACGGTCAAGAACTTCGTCGAGCTCGCCAAGGGCGAGCGGGAGTGGACGCACCCCGAGACCGGCAAGAAGTCGACGGACAAGCTGTACGACGGCACCGTCTTCCACCGCGTCATCGGCGGCTTCATGATCCAGGGCGGCGACCCGCTGGGCAACGGCACCGGCGGCCCGGGGTACGAGTTCGCCGACGAGTTCCACCCCGACCTCGCCTTCACCAAGCCGTACCTGCTGGCCATGGCCAACGCCGGTCCGGGCACCAACGGCTCGCAGTTCTTCGTGACCGTGGCGCCGACCGCCTGGCTGACCGGCAAGCACACCATCTTCGGCGAGGTCAGCAACGACGCGAGCAAGAAGGTCGTGGACGCCATCGCCGCCACTCGGACCAACCCCCGCACGGACCGTCCGGTGGAAGACGTCGTGATCGAGTCGGTGGTCATCGAGACCCGCTGATCACCACGGGCCATCGGATGATCACGCTCTGATCATCCTTTCGGGAACCAAACGCCCTGCTCGTCCGTACTTGTTGCAGAGCGGTACTTGTCACGTACCGGGACGAGCAGGGCGGCGTCGTGCGTGCTGCCGCGCAGAGGACCGAAGGGACCGGGAAGCGATGGGACCGATGGACCAGCAGCCGCCGGGGGGCCCGGACCCGTCCGCCCCGGAGGGCGCGCTCGGCTGTTACCGCCACCCCGGCCGCGAGGCGAACGTCCGCTGCACCCGGTGCGAGCGCCCGATCTGCCCCGAGTGCATGGTCGACGCCGCGGTCGGCTTCCAGTGCCCGGACTGCGTCCGCCAGGGGGCGGGCACGGGGCACGGCCCGGCCGCCGACCGGCCGCGCACCGTCGCGGGCGGCAGCATCACGGCCGATCCCCGCCTCGTCACCAAGGTTCTCCTCGGGCTCAACGTCGCCGTGTACCTCGCGGTGCTGGCGAAGGGCGACGCGCTGGTCGAGGAGCTGATGCTGCTCGGCCGGGCCACGACCCATTTCGGCGGCCCCCTGGAGGGCGTGGCCGAGGGCCAGTGGTACCGGCTGGTGACCTCGATGTTCCTGCATCAGGAGATGTGGCACATCGTGTTCAACATGCTGGGTCTGTGGTGGCTCGGCGGTCCGCTGGAAGCGGCGCTCGGCCGCGCCCGCTACCTCGCGCTCTATCTGATCTCCGGGCTGGCGGGCGGTGCCCTCACCTACTGGCTCTCCGCGCCCGTGCAGGGCTCGCTCGGTGCCTCCGGCGCGATCTTCGGTCTGCTGGGTGCCACCGCCGTGCTGATGCGCCGGCTCAACTACGACATGCGCCCGGTCCTCGTGCTCCTCGCGGTGAACCTGGTCATCACGTTCAACCCCTGGGGCGGAATCGCCTGGCAGGCGCATGTCGGCGGCCTGATCGCGGGCACGCTGATCGCGATCGGCATGGTGCACGCCCCCCGCGAGCGGCGCGATCTGGTGCAGTACGGCACCTGTGCCCTCGTCCTGGCGGCCGTGGTCCTCGTGGTCGTCGCCAGAACGGCCGCGCTGACCTGAGCGGCCGTCGCGCAGGAGCCACGCCCGGGCCCGGCAACTGTGCGGGCAAAGGCGCGTGGGCAAAGTCGCGCAGGCGGAATCGCGTGGGCCGAGGACAGCGGCTGCCCGATTCAGGTTCGCAGCCGTCCGGATTGGACCAGTTGTGATCGTCTGTGGCGAGAGTTGTCCACAGCGGGTGTCGGATCTTGTGCACTCTGTGGGAACAACTGTGCCCCTTGTCGCTGAGCTGGGTTTTTCCAGCAGGGACAAGGGGCGTTCTCTCCTCAGGAGGGAGAGACTGCAGTCACATCGGCGTCAATGGCCGGAAGGTTATCCACAGATCGTCTGACCTTTTCCCCTGCCTGTGGATAACGCTGTGGGTAACTCGGGGCAAGGGTTGCGGGAGCGGGCCCCGCCGTGCGGTCAGACGCGGGACGGCACTACTTCCACTGCGTGGAGACGCCGAAGCCACCGGCGATGAAGCCGAAGCCGACGACGATGTTCCAGTTGCCCAGCGAGTCGATGGGCAGGTCGCCATCGGTCACGTAGAAGACGACGATCCAGGCCAGGCCGATCAGGAAGAGCGCCAGCATCACGGGCGCGACCCAGCTGCGGCTGGTCAGCTTTATGTTGGTTGCCTGCTTCGCCGGAGGGGGCGTGAAGTCGGCCTTCTTGCGGATACGTGACTTCGGCACGAGGAACTCTCCTGTCGATGCGCTGCGTGACCGCGCAGGGAACTGTGACTGGCAGCCGGGGCTGGCGCGAGGGGGACTGCTGCCTCCCCCGGGCGTCCGTTAGCGTAGTGCTTCCGTGGCGCCTAAGGAGATAAGGGTACGTTGAGCAATTCTGCCGACTCTCCCCAAGGGCCGGTCCGGCGCACCTTCCGGCACCCGGCCAGAGTGCTCACCGCCGGCGTCTTCGCCCTGGCCGGGCTGATCTTCGTCACCAGCGCCAACACGGCCAAGGGCACCAACATCCGGACCGACTCCTCGTTGCTCAAGCTCTCCGACCTCATCCAGCAGCGCAGCGAGAAGAACGCCCGGCTGGACGAGACCACCGCGTCCGCGCGCGAGGACATCGACGCCCTGGCCCGGCGCGACGACGGCAGCACCGAGGCGGAGGACGCCCGGCTCAAGGAGCTCGAACGGACCGCGGGCACCACGAAGCTCACCGGCCGGTCGGTGTCGGTCACCCTCGACGACGCCCCGCCCGACGCCACCGCCGGCCCCGGCTACCCCGACCCGCAGCCCAATGACCTGGTCATCCACCAGCAGGACCTGCAGGCGGTCGTCAACGCACTCTGGCAGGGCGGTGCCAAGGGCATCCAGGTCATGGACCAGCGGCTGATCTCCACGAGCGCGGTGCGCTGCGTCGGCAACACCCTGATCCTCCAGGGCCGGGTCTACTCCCCGCCGTACAAGATCACCGCGATCGGCGACCCGGGCAGCCTCAAGCAGGCGCTCAACAACTCCCCGGCGATCAGCAACTACCTGCTGTACGTCAAGGCGTACGGGCTCGGCTGGAAAGTGGACGAGCACGATGCGGTGACTCTTCCCGGCTACTCGGGCACAGTGGACCTCCACTACGCGGAGCCCATGAAGTAGCGGGCAGCTCCCGTGAGGGAGCGAGCAGCTGGGGAGGCCGACCCGGTGCCGGTGCGACTGGTCGTCAGGACGTTCAGCGAACTCTGCATCACCGTCGGCGCACTCATCGTGCTCTTCGTGGTGTACGTGCTGTTCTGGACCGGGGTGAAGGCCGCGGACGCGACCGGGGAGGAGCTCGACGCCCTGCGCGGCCAGTGGGCGCGGACGGCCGCCGTGCCCGGCGCGCTGCCCTCCCCGGAGCCGTCGCGGCCCCCCGCCCCCGCCGCGTACCGGGACGGCAAGCCGTTCGCGATGCTGTACATACCGCGCTTCGGCAAGGGATGGGAATGGCCCGTCCTGGAGAACACCGAGGTCAGGACCCTGCAGAAAGGTCTCGGCCACTACCGGGGCACCGCCCGCCCGGGAGAGACGGGCAACTTCGCGGTGGCCGGGCACCGCCGCACGTACGGTGACCCGTTCAAGGACTTCCCGAAGCTGCGCCGGGGCGATGCGGTCCTGCTGACGGACGGGACGACGTGGTTCACGTACCGGATCGAGAAACCGCCGCACCGGACCGTGCCGAGCGACACCGGGGTCATCGACCCGGTCCCCCGCGGATCCGGCTTCGACGGGCCCGGCCGCTATCTGACCCTGACCACCTGCGAACCCGAGTGGGGCAGCAGCCACCGGCTCATCGCCTGGGCGCACCTCGACGCCACCCAGCCCGTCGCGGAAGGCAGACCGGCGGCTTTCCACAGCTGACCCCCGCTCGTGCCGCGGCCCTTTAGTCTGGTTCCCGTACCGAATGGAGGGGACCGAATGTATGGCTGGATCTGGCGGCATCTGCCGGGCAACACGTGGGTGCGCGCTCTCATCTCGCTCGTACTGGTGCTGGGGGTCGTCTACGTGCTCTTCCAGTACGTCTTCCCATGGGCGGAACCCCTGCTCCCGTTCGGTGACGTGACAGTCGACGGCTCGACAGGGACGGAGGGCGGCCAGTGAGCGCCCGCATCCTCGTGGTGGACAACTACGACAGCTTCGTCTTCAACCTCGTCCAGTACCTCTACCAACTCGGTGCCGAGTGCGAGGTGCTGCGCAACGACGAGGTGACGACGGCGCACGCCCAGGACGGCTTCGACGGCGTCCTGCTGTCGCCCGGCCCCGGTGCCCCGGAGCAGGCGGGCGTCTGCATCGAGATGGTCCGCCACTGCGCGGCGACGGGCGTTCCGGTCTTCGGGGTCTGCCTGGGGATGCAGTCGATGGCGGTGGCGTACGGCGGCGTGGTGGACCGCGCCCCGGAGCTGCTGCACGGCAAGACCTCGCCGGTGACGCACGAGGGCGTGGGGGTCTTCGCCGGCCTGCCCTCCCCCTTCACCGCGACCCGCTACCACTCGCTCGCCGCCGAACCCGGCACCGTACCGCCGGAGCTGGAAGTGACGGCGCGTACGGCCGACGGCATCATCATGGGGCTGCGCCACCGCGAACTGGCGGTGGAGGGCGTGCAGTTCCACCCGGAGTCGGTGCTGACCGAGTACGGGCACCTGATGCTGGCCAACTGGCTGGTGCAGTGCGGTGACACCGGAGCCGTCGCGAGGTCGGCGGGGCTCGCGCCGGTGGTGGGCAAGGCCGTCGCGTGACCCCCCTCCGCCCCGAACACGAAGCAGGACAGGACGGCCCGTACGAGCAGGGAACGTACGAGGCCGCGGGCGTGTTCGAGGCGGCGGTCGACCGGTTGGCGGATCCGCTGAGCGATCCGTTGCCCGGACAGCATGCCTCGCCGTGGTTCAGGGCGGACAACATCCGTCCCGAGGAGGCCGCGGCACCGGAGGAGGGACGGGGACGGCACCGGAATCCGGCCCCGCAGCAGTGGCCCGCGGCGGGGGCGGGCTCCGGGTCACAGCCGCCCGGGCCGTCACCGGCGGCACGGGAGGCGCGGGGCGGCCCGGAGAGCGTCCCGAACGAGTGGTACGACCCCCAGGGGTTCGAACGGGACTGGTACGGGCAGCAGGGCCCCGCGTCGGCGTCCGCGCCCGCTCCGGTGCCCCCGCCCCGGTCCGACCCCTCCCCCTACCCGGACCCCTTCCCGGCCGTCGATGGGACGACGGCCCTGCGGACCGTCCACGGGCCGGACCCTTTTCCGGCCGACGACAAGACGGCCGTCCTGCCGGTCGTCGACGGGACGGGCTTCGGCCCGGACCCGGTGCCGTCGAAGGACATGGAGGGCACGGAGGGCTTCGAGGACCCCGAGCAGGGCCCTGAGGAGCCCGGGACGGGCCCCGGGGGCACGCCCCCGGAACCGCGCCCGGGAGGCCGTGCCGAACGCCGCCGTGCGGCCAAGGGGCGCGGCCGTCGCCGCGCCGACGCACCGGCGCGGACGGCCTCGCCGGCCGCGGCGCAGTCCGACAGGCCGATGTCGCGGGTCGAGGCACGGCGTGCGGCACGCGCGGCCAAGGACAGCCCGGCCGTGGTCGCCAGCCGGTTCACCGGTGAACTGTTCATCACGCTCGGCGTGCTGATGCTGCTGTTCGTCACCTACCAGCTGTGGTGGACGAACGTGCGCGCGAACCAGTACGCGGGCAAGGAGACGCACAAGATCCAGGACGACTGGGCCAAGGGCGACCGCAACCCCGGGGTGTTCGAGGCGGGCCAGGGATTCGCCATCATCCACATCCCCAAGCTGGACGTGGTCGCCCCGATCGCCGAGGGCATCAGCAAGGAGAAGGTCCTCGACCGGGGCATGGTCGGCCACTACAGCGAGGGCTCGCTCCGCACCGCGATGCCGTCGGCCGACAAGGGCAACTTCGCCCTGGCCGGCCACCGCAACACGCACGGCGAGCCGTTCCGCTACATCAACCGGCTGGACCCCGGCGACCCGATCGTGGTGGAGACGCAGGACGCGTACTACACGTACGAGATGGCGAAGATCCTGCCGCAGACGTCGCCCTCCAACGTCTCGGTGATCGATCCGGTGCCGGCCGGTTCCGGTTTCACCAAGCCGGGTCGGTACATCACTCTGACGACCTGTACGCCGGAATTCACGAGTACGTACCGTTTGATCGTCTGGGGCAAGATGGTCGACGAACGACCGCGCAGCAAGGGGAAGCCCGACGCGCTCGTGGGCTGAATCATCATCACGACAGGGACGGGTGCGGTGACAGCGAGGACCGAGGACGAAGAGCGGGTCGACGAGTCCACGCCCCTTCCCCGGCGCAGGGGCCGCCACCCCGTCGCGGCCGCGGTCAGCGTCTTCGGTGAACTGCTGATCACCGCGGGCCTGGTGCTGGGGCTCTTCGTCGCCTACTCCCTCTGGTGGACGAACGTCCTCGCCGACCGCGAGGCCACCAAGCAGGGCGAAACCGTCCGCGACCGCTGGGCGGGCGGGCCGGGCGCGCTGGACACCAAGGACGGCATCGGGTTCCTGCACGTCCCGTCGATGAAGAACGGCGAGGTCCTGGTCAAGAAGGGCACCGACCCCGAGAACCTCAACAACGGCATCGCGGGCTACTACACCGAGCCGGTGAAGTCGTCCCTCCCGTGGGACGAGAAGGGCAACTTCACCCTGGCGGCACACCGTGACGGGCACGGTGCCAAGTTCCACAACATCGACAAGCTGCGGACCGGGGACGCGATCGTCTTCGAGACCAGGGACACCTGGTACGTCTACAAGGTCTTCAAGGAGCTTCCCGAGACGTCGAAGTACAACGTCGACGTCCTGCAGCCGGTGCCGAAGGGCTCGGGTGCGAAGAAGTCCGGACGCTACATCACGCTGACGACCTGCACGCCGGTCTACACGTCGAAGTACCGCTACATCGTGTGGGGCGAACTGGTCCGCACCGAGAAGGTGGACAACGAGCGCACGAAGCCGGCGGAACTGCGCTGACCGATCCGCCGATCGACCGCTTGGCCGAGAAGGGGCCCGAAGTCGCAACCACGGCGTGCGGCTTCGGGCCTTCGTGCGTGCTGCCGGGACTGCGGCCGCGTACCGGCCGGGCGGGCCCGGAGACAGACCGGGGCGCAGGGCGGGGACGGGACGGGAGCAGAGGGGCCGGGTACGGCAAAGGGCCCCGGTCACCGTGAGGTGACCGGGGCCCGATGGCGGTCGGTGCGGGTCGGTATCAGTGCTTCCGCGAGCCGGACGGCCCGCCGAAGATGTTGCCGTCCCCACCGCCCGGCATGGTCTGGACGTTGACCGCGCTGTTCTTGTCGACCTGCTGGTTCGCGCCGGGCTGGAAGCCGAAGATCCTCGCGTTGTCGTCGCCGGGACCCTGGATCTGGCCGAGCTGCAGTCCTGCCTGGGCCAGCAGGGCCTTCGCTTCCGCGATGGTCTTGCCCTGGAGGTTGGGCACCGTGGCCTTCTCCGGCTGCTGCGGACCCTTGGAGACCTTCAGGACGATCTGCACGTCCTTGGCCTGCTTGCCGGCCCCCGGGGTCTGCTCGATCACCGTGTTCGCCGGCTGGTCGGAGTCGACGTCGGTGCGCGAGATGTTGGTGAACCCGATGCCCCTGAGCTGGGCCTCGGCCGCCTCGTACGTACGGGTACGGACGTCCGGGAGGTCCAGGGTGGCCTTCTTGGCCACCGTGATCGTGACCTCGGAGTTCCGCTCGGCCTTCGAGTTCCCCTGGGGGTTCTGCTCGATGACCGTGCCCTCGGTCTTCTCGGACTCGATCGCCTTGACGGTCACCGTGAAGCCCTTGGCCTCCAGGTCCTTGCGGGCGGTCGCCTCCGTCTTCTCGACGACGTCCGGGACCTCGATCTTCGGCGCTCCGGTGGAGACGACGACCGTGATGGTCTCCTTCTCCTCCATCGTGCCGCCGGGGTCCGGGGTCTGGCTGCAGATCTTGCCCTTGTCCTGCTCCTCGCAGGGCTCGCGCGAGCCGATCTTCAGGGTGACATTGGCGCTGTCGGCGAGTTTCTGCGCCCGGTCCACGGTCGTGCCGATCATGTTCGGCACGTCGATCTCGCCGCTGCTCTTGGTGTCGCTGAACACCGCCCTGCCGATCAGGATCGCCCCGATCAGCACCAGGATGCCCGCGACGACCAGCAGGATCGTCGAGGTGTTGCTCTTCTTCTGCCGACGCCGGTCGGGCCGGTCGTCGTAGCCGTAGCCGCCGTCGTCCGGGTTGACCGGCGGCAGCATGGACGTGGCCGCGCCGTTCGGGTCGGTGGCGTGCAGCGCGGTGGTGGGCTGGTCGTTGCCGTAACCGTCGTAGCCGCCGTAACCGGCCGCACCCATCGTCGCGGTGGCGGCGACCGGCTGGCCGTCGAGGCATGCCTCGATGTCGGCACGCATCTCGTCGGCCGACTGGTAGCGGTAGTCGGGGTCCTTGACCAGGGCCTTCAACACGATCGCGTCCATCTCGGGCGTGATCTCGGGGTCGAAGTTGCTGGGCTTCTGCGGCTCTTCCCGCACGTGCTGGTAGGCGACCGCGACGGGCGAGTCCCCGATGAAGGGCGGCCGGACCGTCAGCAGTTCGTAGAGCAGGCAGCCGGTCGAGTACAGGTCGGAGCGTGCGTCGACCTGCTCGCCCTTGGCCTGCTCCGGGGAGAGGTACTGGGCGGTGCCGATGACGGCGGCGGTCTGGGTCATCGTCATGCCGGAGTCGCCCATGGCGCGGGCGATGCCGAAGTCCATGACCTTGACCTGACCGGTGCGCGTCAGCATGACGTTCGCCGGCTTGATGTCCCGGTGGACGATGCCCGCGCGGTGCGAGTACTCCAGGGCCTGGAGGATGCCGACGGTCATCTCCAGGGTGCGCTCGGGCAGCAACTTGCGGCCGGAGTGCAGGAGTTCCCTGAGTGTCGACCCGTCGACGTACTCCATGACGATGTACGGGATGGAGACCCCGTCGACGTAGTCCTCGCCGGTGTCGTAGACGGCGACGATCGCCGGGTGGTTGAGCGAGGCGGCGGACTGGGCCTCACGGCGGAACCGGGCCTGGAAGGACGGATCGCGGGCCAGGTCGACCCGCAGCGTCTTCACGGCTACGGTGCGGCCGAGCCGGGTGTCGTGTGCGAGGTAGACCTCGGCCATGCCACCACGGCCGAGCACCGAGCCCAGCTCGTACCGGCCGCCGAGGCGACGCGGCTCTTCCATAACTGTTCCAGCCCTCTCCGTCAGTCCCGACCGCACCGGTGTGCGGTCCGGCGGTGTGCTGCTCGCACATACGCTACCGGCCACGCACTACCTGATCGGGCGGAAGTCCGGACTCGATATCCGACCGGTATCCCAATGTGCAGGTATGCCGCCCGATGTGATGGGCATCACTTCTTGCTGTCGATGACCGCCTCCATCACGGCCTTGGCGATCGGCGCGGCCAGACCGCCACCGGAGATGTCATCGCGGTTGGCCTGACCGTCCTCGACGACGACGGCGACGGCGACCGGGGAGCCGTTGTCGGTCTTGGCGTACGAGATGAACCACGCGTACGGCTTCTCGCTGTTGTTGAGGCCGTGCTGGGCGGTACCGGTCTTGCCGCCGACGGTGACGCCGTTGATCTGGGCGTTGCGGCCGGTGCCGTTCTGGACGACGGTCTCCATCATCTGCTGGAGCTTCTGCGCGTTCTCACCGGAGAGGGGCTGGCTGAACTGCTCCTTCTCGTGGGTGTAGATCGCGTCCAGGTTGGGAGCCTGGCGCTCGGCGACCATGTACGGCTGCATCAGCTTGCCGTCGTTGGCGATCGCGGCGGCGACCATGGCCATCTGGAGCGGGGTGGCGCGGTTGGACGCCTGGCCGATGCCGGCCATGGCGTTCTGCGGACGGTTGTCCTTGGGGTAGACGCTGGCGTCGGCGCGGACCGGGGTGTAGATCTCCTCGTTGAAGCCGAACTTGTCGGCCTGGTCGATCATCTTCTGGTTGCCCAGGTCGTCGCTGATCTTGCCGAAGACGGTGTTGCAGGACCACCGCAGCGCTTCCCGGAGCGAGGCGTCCTCGCAGGGGATGTTGCCCTCGTTGTCGAGGTCCTGGGTGGAGAGCGGAAGCCGCCAGGGGAGCGGCGACTTCGTCTTCGCGTCGATGTCGGTGTACAGCCCGTTCTCCAGCGCCGCGGCGGCGGTGACGACCTTGAAGGTCGAGCCGGGCGGGTAGGTCTCGCGCAATGCCCGGTTGAGCATCGGCTTGTCCTTGTCCTTCAGGAGCTTCTGCCGGGCCTCGCTGTCCTTGTCGGAGTTGCCCGCGAAGACCGAGGGGTCGTACGACGGGGTGCTCACCAGGGCCAGGATGGCGCCGGTCTGCGGGTCGAGGGCGGCGACGGCGCCCTTCTTGCCGTTGAGTTTCTTGAACGCGGCCTTCTGCGCGGCGCCGTTCAGCGTGGTGACGACGTTGCCGCCCTGCTTCTTGTCACCGGTGAACATCGAGAGGGTGCGGTCGAAGAAGAGCTGGTCGTCGTTGCCGGTGAGGATGCCGTCCTCCAGGCTCTCCAGCTGCGAGGCGTCGAAGGCCTGCGAGGAGTAGCCGGTGACGGGGGCCCACATGGGGCCGTCCTTCCAGACCCGCTTGTACTTGAAGTCGCTGCCCTTGGTCTCGACGGACCCGGTGACGGGGTTGCCGTCGACGATGATGTTGCCGCGCTCGTGGGCGTAGCGCTCGATCCGGACGCGGCGGTTCTCGTCCCGCTTGTTCAGTTCGTCGGCGCGGACGTACTGGAGGTAGTTGGTGCGCACGAGCAGGGCGAGGATGAGGACGCCACAGAAGATCGCGATTCGGCGCAGGGGCTTGTTCACGGTCGGACCACCTGGGTCATCTCGGCATCGGGGGACGGCGCGGGTGCCGGGGCGGGGCGGCGTGCGGTGTCGCTGATCCTGATCAGGATGGCGATCAGTGCCCAGTTGGCCAGCACGGACGAACCGCCGTACGCGAGGAACGGCATCGTCATGCCACTGAGCGGGATGAGGCCCATGACACCGCCGGCGACCACGAAGATCTGGATCGCGAAGGCACCGGACAGCCCGACGGCGAGCAGCTTGCCGAAGGGGTCACGGGCGGCGAGCGCCGTACGGATGCCCCGCTCGACGATCAGGCCGTAGATCAGCAGGACGGCCATCATCCCGGCCAGGCCCAGTTCCTCGGCGACGGTGGAGAGGATGAAGTCGGCGTTGGCGGCGAACATGATCAGGTCCGAGTGGCCCTGGCCCAGTCCGGAACCGAGGGTGCCGCCGGCGCCGAAGGACATCAGTGACTGGGCGATCTGGTCGCTCTGCGCCATCGTGGCCTTGGAGAACGGGTCGAGCCAGGCGTTCACACGCTGCTGCACGTGGGACTCGAAGGACGCCACACCGACCGCGCCCGCTGCGGACATCAGCAGACCGAAGACGATCCAGCTGGTCCGCTCGGTGGCGACGTACAGCATCACGACGAAGAGGCCGAAGAAGAGCAGCGAGGTGCCGAGGTCGGTCTCGAAGACCAGGATCAGGATCGACAGGGCCCAGATGGTGATGATCGGACCGAGGTCGCGGCCGCGCGGCAGGTACATCCCCATGAAACGGCGGCTGGCCAGCGCCAGGGCGTCACGTTTCACCATGAGATAGCCGGAGAAGAACACCGCGATCAGGATCTTGGCGAACTCTCCCGGCTGGATGGTGAACGGGCCGAGGCTGATCCAGATCTTCGCGCCGTTCACCGCAGGGAAGAACATCGGCACGATCAGCAGGATCAGCGCCACGGCCATCGAGATGTAGGTGTAGCGCTGGAGGATGCGGTGGTCCTTGAGGATGATCAGCACGGCGACGAAGAAGGCGACGCCGATCGCCGAGTAGAGCAGCTGCTTGGGGGCGTCGGGGCTGTACTCGCCGTACAGAAACTCTGCGCGCTGGATCAGTCGTTGAGACTGGTCCAGCCGCCAGATCAGCACCAGCCCCAGGCCGTTGAGCAGGGTTGCCAGCGGCAGCAGCAGCGGGTCCGCGTACGGAGCGAACTTGCGCACCACGAGGTGGGCGACGCCGCCGAGCAGGATGAGTCCGGCGCCGTATCCGAACATGCCGGACGGGAGCTTGCCGTCGATGGCGAGCCCGACGTTGGCGTAGGCGAAGACCGAGATGGCGACGGCGAAGCCCATCATCATCAGCTCGGTGTTGCGGCGGCTCGGCGCGTCGATCGCGCCGATCGTGGTCGTGTTGGTGACAACGCTCATGGTGCTGAAGGCCCCCTACGGCTTACTGCTTACCGCACTGCGGGACCAGCTTTTTCTCTTCCTCCGAGAGGCTGGGACCAGGAGTGGGAGTTTTGGTCGGCTTGGTCTTGTCGGTTTCGGACGTCTTGGCGCCACCGGATGTCTTGGTGGCATCCGAGTCCGTGCCCGGGGCCTGGCTCTCGTCCGATCTTGCCTTCTCGGCGGCGCGGCGTTCGGCGTTCTTCTTGCAGGCGGACGCCTGGAGGGAGAGCTCGCCGATCTTCTCGCGGGCGGAGGCGAGGTTGCCCTCGGCGATGGTCGCCTCGACCTGCTTGCGCTGGTAGGCCGGGAGGTACTTGAGTTCGATCTCGGGGTGGTCCTTCTCCACCTTCGAGAGCGAGACCCAGCCCAGTTCCTGGCTGATGCCGCGGAACAGCGCGACGTGGTCGTTCTTCGCGCCGACGTAGAACTGGTTCTGCGTCCAGCGGTAGCCGCCGTAGAGGCCGCCACCGACGACGGCGAGCGCCAGCACGGTGTAGAGGGACCTCTTGAGCCACTTGCGGCCGCCGCCGGGCTTCACGAAGTCGTCGTCGGCGTACGCGTCGAAGGAGCCGTCCGGCATTCCGCCGTAGCCGACGTCCTCACCGCTTCCGGGCGGGCCGAAGCCCCCTCCGGGGGGCGGCGGGACGGGGCGGCCGAGGCCGGCCGCGCGTCCGGCCGGGGTCTGCATGGCGGCCGTGCTCTCGGCGGCGGTCATCTGCGCGGCCTGGTTCTCGGCGACCGCACCGACGATGACCGGGGTGTCGTTGAGCTGCGCGGCCAGGGTGTCGTTGCTGTCGACGTCGAGGACGTCCGCGACGATGCAGGTGATGTTGTCCGGTCCGCCGCCGCGCAGGGCGAGTTGGATCAGTTCCTGGATGGTCTCCTGGGGGCCCTGGTAGCTGGCGAGGGTCTCCTCCATCGTCTGGTGGGAGACGACGCCGGAGAGCCCGTCGGAGCAGATCAGGTAGCGGTCGCCGACCCGGACCTCACGGATGGAGAGATCGGGTTCGACGTGATCGCCGCTGCCCAGGGCACGCATCAGGAGGGCGCGCTGCGGGTGGGTGGTGGCTTCTTCCTCGGTGATCCGGCCCTCGTCGACCAACCGCTGCACCCAGGTGTGGTCCTGGGTGATCTGGGTGAGCACGCCGTCGCGCAGCAGGTACGCGCGGGAGTCGCCGACATGGACGAGGCCGAGGCGCTGGCCGGTCCAGAGCAGGGCGGTGAGCGTGGTGCCCATGCCCTCCAGCTGGGGGTCCTCCTCGACCATCATGCGCAGTTGGTCGTTGGCCCGCTGGACCGCCGTACCGAGCGAGGTCAGGATGTCGGAGCCCGGGACGTCGTCGTCGAGCTGGACGAGGGTGGAGATCACCTCGGAGCTGGCGACCTCACCGGCCGCCTGGCCGCCCATGCCGTCGGCAATCGCGAGAAGGCGCGGACCGGCGTAGCCGGAGTCCTCGTTGCCCTCCCGGATCATGCCTTTGTGCGATCCGGCGGCGAAGCGCAGGGAAAGACTCATGCGCACCTCTCCCGTCGGCTCGGGGTACAGCCGGTCTCGAGCCACACTGCCCACCCTCCGGTCGGGAACCGGGCGGGGTCCGATGACCGTACCGCCGCGGCTCGCTCGCTCCGCTCGCTCATTGTCGTACTACTTCCGCAGCTCGATGACGGTCTTGCCGATTCGGATCGGCGCGCCCAGCGGAACAGGCGTCGGGGTGGTGAGACGGGTCCGGTCGAGATACGTGCCGTTGGTGGACCCGAGATCCTCGACGATCCACTGGCCGTCACGGTCGGGGTAGATCCTGGCATGCCTGCTGGACGCGTAGTCGTCGTCCAGCACGATCGTTGAATCGTGCGCACGGCCCAGCGTGATGGTCTGCCCCTGGAGCGCCACCGTGGTGCCGGTGAGGCTGCCCTCGGAGACGACCAGCTTCGTGGGTGCCCCCCGGCGCTGACGGCCGGACTGTTGACGCTGCTGCGGCGGTGCCGCGGCGTTCTGGCGCTGCTGTGGCGGTCGTGCGTCGTTCGCGGTGCGGCGTGAGCCGCGCTGCGTGACGCGCGTTCCGAACAGATCACTACGGATGACCTGGACGGCCACGATCACGAACAGCCACAGAACAGCCAGGAAACCTAGCCGCATGACCGTCAGGGTCAGCTCTGACATTGCCCCCGCTTCACCCTTCGGCTTGCCGGTAAACGATGGTGGTGCTGCCCACGACGATCCGCGAGCCGTCGCGGAGCGTAGCGCGGGTGGTGTGCTGCCCGTCTACCACGATGCCGTTGGTAGACCCGAGATCCTGGATCGTCGAGGGCGTTCCGGTCCGGATCTCACAGTGCCGACGCGATACGCCGGGGTCGTCGATCCGCACGTCGGCGTCGGTGCTGCGTCCCAGCACCAGCGTCGGGCGGGAGATCTGATGGCGGGTGCCGTTGATCTCGATCCAGCGTCGCACCTGCGCGTTGGGCAGGGGGCTGGGACCGGCCGGCGGGTGCCGGTCGGCGCTGGGCCTGCCCGCGCCCGGCGGCGGCGCCGAGGGCATGGGCGGGGCGGAGCTGGGCGGGTAGCCGTAGCCGCCGCCGGGAGGCTGCGGGGACCGTCCCGGTCCGGGGTGGGGGGGCTGGCCGGGGTGGCCCTGCGCTCCCTGCCGGCTCTGGGGGTCCTGTGACGAACTCGACGCCAGGGTGCGGCTGCGCACCCGGTAGAGCCCGGTGTCGAGGTCGTCGGCCTTCTCCAGGTGGACCTTGATGGGGCCCATGAAGGTGTACCGCTGCTGCTTGGCGTAGTCGCGGACCAGGCCGGAGAGTTCGTCGCCCAACTGGCCGGAGTACGGGCTGAGTCGCTCGTAGTCGGGAGTGCTGAGCTCGACGATGAAGTCATTGGGGACGACTGTCCGCTCGCGGTTCCAGATCGTTGCGTTGTTGTCGCACTCGCGCTGGAGGGCTCCCGCGATCTCGACCGGCTGGACCTCGGACTTGAAGACCTTGGCGAAGGTGCCGTTGACCAGACCTTCGAGACGCTGCTCGAAACGCTTCATGACTCCCATGGGGCACCTCCTCCGTCGTAGTCGTCCCTGTACTGCTTACTGATCGTATCCACGCGTCGGGAAATCGGCTGGTTCCCCTTGTCTGCCCTGTGGATGAGTGTCACCTCTCACACGGATCGTAGAGGCGGCCTCCTCACAGTGTCCCGCACCCCGGGTACATACAGGAGGAGTGGGGGCGGCCGTTCGGCGTTCCCGTTGCCCTCCTGACAGCCGGCGAAACAACGGATGTGAATCCACCCTGTCCAGCGTGCTAATCTTCCGGATGTCGCCAGGCGATCGCACCAAACGGTGGGAGAGCCCGGAAACACCACTCTTGCGCGAGTGGCGGAACGGCAGACGCGCTGGCTTCAGGTGCCAGTGTCCTTAGGGACGTGGGGGTTCAAATCCCCCCTCGCGCACAAGTAAGAAGCCCCACAGGCCAACGGTCTGTGGGGCTTCTTCGTTCCCGGCCCTCATTGTTTCTGTTTCACGTGAAACGTCTGATTCGGCGGTCGTTGGGCGACAGCGGGGCTTAACAAGGCTTACGGGGCTTGTGGGGTGTCCGGGGTCGGATCGCCCGCCGAGTTGTAGCGCAGCAGGTACTCCGCGAACCGGGCGAGGTCGTCCTCCGTCCAGTCGGCCAGGCGCCGCTGGTACGCCGCGTGCCGACTGGCCTGGGTCGAGGCGAGGGCCCGGACTCCGGCCGCGGTGGGGTGCAGTACCTGGATGCGGTGGTCGTCCGGGTCCGGGTGGCGTTCGATCAGTCCCAATTTCTCCAGGGTCCCGACCTGTCGGCTGACCGTCGATTTGTCCAGCATGTAGTGGGCGGCCAGGTCCGTCGCGCGGCATCCGTTCCGGTCGTCGATGTGTGCCAGCAGCGTGTACGAGACCAGGGGGAGCTCGGGGTGGAGGCGGGCCGCGGCGGCCCGCGCCCGGCGCGCGAAGGCGGTCAACTCCCGCTGGATGACGTCCAGCGACTCTTCGCGCTTCTCGGGGGTTCCCATCGCTGGCCCGCCTTCCGGCTCGCGTTCCTCGAAATTCAGTTGTAGAGTACAACAAGTAATAGGTTGTAAATGCCAACTATTGGAGTGTCCGCATGTCCGCTGGTCCGAGTGCCGGCACCGGGTCCACCGCCGCCGCTCTGCGGCATGTGCTGGGCCATTTCGTCACGCCACTGCTGATGTGCATCGGTATGGGGCTCGCCTATCTCGGGGCGTTCCATGCCCCGGAGCCGCACGATCTGCGGGTGGACGTGGTCGGCTCGGGCCCGAGCGCCCAGGTGCTCGCACAGACGCTGCAGGACAAGGGGGACGGGGCGCTGAGCGTGCGTACCGTCCCCGACCGCGCGGCGGCGGTGGAGCACCTCAGGGCCCGGGCGAGCTTCGGCGCGTACCTGCCGGGCGAGCACCCCGAGCTGTTGGTGGCCAGTGCCTCGTCCGACACCAGCGCCACAGCGGTCGAGAAGGTCTTCACCGAGGTCGCGGCGGACCGGGGCGCGCCGTTGAAGGTGACGGACACGGTGCCCACGGCGGACGGTGATCCGACCGGACAGGGCATCTTCTTCCTGCTGGTCGCGGTGAGCATCGGCTCGTACGCGTCGGTCGCGGTGATCGGCGGCGCGGGTGCCGTGCTGGCGCTGTGGATCAGGGCCGCGCTGGCCGTTGCCGCGTCCTTGGTGGTGAGCGTGATCGGGATGATGTTCGCGGGGCCGGTGTTCGGCCTCGTCGACCACGGGCTCGGCGGTCTGTGGGCGATGGCCTGGCTCTACTCGGCGGGCATTTTGCTGATCGGCGTCGGACTGCACACGTTCCTCAAGCGGTGGACGACGCTCGGGCTGATGGTGCTGTTCGTGATGCTCAACTTCACCAGCTCCGGTGGCATCTTCCGGCCCGAGCTGCAGTCCGGGTTCTTCGCCTCGTTGCACTCCTTCTGGAACGGTGCGGGCTTCGTCGAGGGCGTGCGCGGCCATGTGTACTTCGACGGGCACGGACTCGGCGGGAACGTGCTGGTGCTGGCGCTCTGGTTCGTGGCGGGACTGGTCCTGGTGGGTCTGGCCGGGGCGGCCGAGTCGAAGCGGCGGAAGACCGCCGCGATCTCGTCCGGCGACGTCATGGCCGGATCCGTCGTCGCCCGGGAGGCGCACGGGCCGAAGCACGCCGTGAGGAATGCCGCCCGGGCCGGGGCGGAGGCCGAGGAGGAGATGGAGGAAGCCGTCGGCGTCTGACCAGGGCGGATTGTTGTCCACAGGTCGCGGATCAGGTTTTCCACAGGGGCAGACGGGTTTCGGCCCACGGAGGTACCTTCGTCGAAATCGATCTGCGACAGGGCGTAGGGCCGGGAGCGCAGGGGGAGCGGGGGAGGCTGCGCACCATGGGTGAAGTCGAAGCGACCGTGCCGGTTCAGAGGGGCGCGGAGAGCGGCCCGCGCATTCCGGCCGTACCCGGATTCGCGCGGAGGGCGACCGGGGCGGGCGGGGGCGCGGCGCGGTTGCCGCGGAAGGAGGGCAAGGCGCTGCGGGCGAGGGTGCCCAGGGCCTCGCACGCCTTCCTGGACCTTCCGGCCGGGCGGCCCGACGCGGTGCGGGCGGTGGAGGAGTCGAGCAGGGGCAGGGTGCCTGCTCTCACCTCGATCCGGGTGGGCCGGATGGCGGCCACCCCCTTCGCCTTCCTGCGCGGGTCGGCCGGGCTGATGGCCCATGACCTGGTGGGCACTCCGGTCAGCGGGGTGGGCGCCCAGCTCTGCGGCGACGCCCACGCGGCCAATTTCGGGCTGTACGGCGATGCGCGCGGCAGCCTGGTCATCGATCTGAACGACTTCGACGAGACCGTGTTCGGCCCGTGGGAGTGGGACCTCAAGCGGCTCGCCACCTCGCTGGTGCTCGCGGGGCGCGAAGCCGGTGCGGACGAGGAGACCTGTCGGCAGGGGGCGTACGACACGGTGGGGGCATACCGGCGGACGATGCGGCTGCTGGCCAAGCTGCCCGCGCTCGACGCCTGGAACGCCATCGCGGACGAGGAACTCGTCTCGCACACGGACGCCCGGGACCTCCTCGGGACCCTGGAGCGGGTTTCGGAGAAGGCCCGCAAGAACACCAGCGCCCGTTTCGCGGCCAGATCGACCGAGGACTCGGGGGACGGCGGACGCCGCTTCGTGGACGCGCCGCCGGTGCTGCGGAGGGTGCCGGACGAGGAGGCAGCGGCGGTCGCGGCGGCGCTCGGGGACTACTTGGGCACGGTCTCCGAGGACCGTGTGCCGCTCCTCGCCCGGTACGCGATCCACGACGTGGCGTTCCGGGTGGTCGGCACCGGAAGCGTCGGCACCCGGTCGTACGTGGTGCTGCTGCTCGACCACCGCGGTGAGCCCCTGGTGCTCCAGGTGAAGGAGGCACGGCCCTCCGTGCTGGCGCCTTACCTGCCGACTGTCGGGTTCGAAGTGCCGGAGGTGGCCCACGAGGGGCGCCGGGTGGTGCTCGGGCAGAAGCGGATGCAGGTCGTCAGCGACATCCTGCTGGGCTGGACGAGCGTGGACGGCCGCCCGTTCCAGGTGAGGCAGTTCAGGAACCGCAAGGGCAGCGTCGATCCGGCGGCGCTGGCGGCCGATCAGGTCGACGACTACGGCCGGATGACCGGCGCGCTGCTGGCCCGTGCCCACGCGCACAGCGCGGATCCCCGGCTGATTGCCGGTTACTGCGGAAAGAGCGAGGAGCTGGACGAGGCCGTGGCGGCGTTCGCGGTGACCTACGCGGACCGTACGGAGGCGGACCACACGGAGCTGGTGCGGGCCATCGGGTCGGGGCGAATAGCCGCCGAGCTGGGTGTCTGAGAGGGCCGGGGAACCCGGCGACGGCCCTGCGGGGTGCCGGGGGCGTCCGATGGCGCGGGGCGGCGCCGGGAACGGCTCTGGGGCAGGTCTGCGGGGTAGCGGGGCGGGAGCGGTCGGGCGTTCGAGGAGTGCGGGAGCCGACCGCGCGTCCTGGGGGCGTGGTTCGTGGCCATACGCTGGACGGGTGACCCACGAAGCCGCCGGAGTGCCGACCACCCGGAACGACGATGACCGGCAGGACAACGACCGGCAGCACGGGCTGCATGCCCGGCACGAGGAGCACGTCCTGGACGAGCCGATCGAGGAGCAGATCGAGGAGCAGGGGCAGCCGGCCGGGGCCGGTTCGGGAAACGGTGCCGAGGATGGCGGGGGCCCGGTGACGGACGAGACCGGTTCCGTCGGCGGAGCGCCCGACGGGGCGGCCGCGGATGCCGCCGGAGAGGCCGTGGCCGGTGACGGCGCCGTCGATGGGGGTGCGGGAGAGGCCGCCGCGGGGGAACGGCCCGAGGCCCGGCTCGCGAGGGCGGTCCGGGTGGCGGAGCAGGCACTGATCGAGTTCGAGATCGCGGTGGAGACCTTCCGGGTCGAGGTCGAGAACTTCTCCCGGCTGCACCACCAGAAGCTCGGCCCGATGTACACCCGCCTCGACGAGCTCGACGCGCAGATCGCGGAGGCCCGTGCAGCCAGGACGGGTGACCCGGAGGACATCCGCAAGGCGCAGGAGGCACGGGCGGTCGTGATGCCGATGCCCGGTGTCGACGAGCTGTTCCACGACTGGATCGACTCGGACGGGCTGTCCCCCGAGGCGGCGGCGATGCTCACCGAGCAGCCGGTGCGGCCGCCCAAGCGGGTCAGGCCGACCGAGGAGGCGCGCAGGCTCTACCGCGACCTGGCCCGCAAGGCCCACCCGGACCTGGCGCAGGACGAGGCGGAGCGGGCCCGCCGGGACGAGTTCATCGCCCGGGTGAACGCCGCTTATGGGCGCGGGGACGAGGCCCTCCTGATGGAGCTGGCGCAGGAGTGGGAGGCGGGTCCCGCGATGCCGGAGCCGGAGCTCGGCGAGAGCGAGGAGCTCTACGCCCGGCTGAACTGGCTGACCCAGCGCAAGGAACTGCTCTCCGTGCTCGCACGGGAACTGGAGGAGAGCGCGATCGGCGCCATGCTGCGGATGGCACCCGACGACCCGGACCGGCTGCTCGACGAGATCGCCGAGCAGCTGCTGGGCGAGGTCGCGCAGCGCGAGGCCGAGCTGGCGGGCCTGGTGCAGTAGCGTTCCGGGTGACCCTGGAGCGTACGTACGAGAGAAGGCATGACCCATGAATTTCGCCCCGTTGCCCTCGGTGGACGTCGCGGCGGTTCCGGCGGACGGCTTCGTGCTGGACGTCCGGGAGGACAACGAGTGGGCGGCCGGGCACGTCGAAGGCGCCCTGCACATCCCGATGAGCGACTTCGTGGCCCGCTTCGGTGAGCTGACCGAAGCGGTCGCCGACGGCCGACGCGTGCATGTGATGTGCCGGGTCGGCGGCCGGTCCGCCCAGGTCACCCAGTACCTGGTGCGGCAGGGCGTCGACGCCGTGAACATCGACGGCGGCATGCTCGCCTGGGACGGTGCCGGACGCCCGATGGTCGCCGACGGCGAAAGCCCGGCCTTCGTGCTCTGAACCGGCTCGGCCGGGGCGGTTCGCCCTGCCGGTCGGCTCGTTCGGCCGAGAGGGTCGGCCAGAGTGTCCGGTCGGAGTGGTCGTGCGGTTCCGGTGCGGCGCCGGACCGGAACCGGTCGGTCTTTCCGGAGCCGGGCCGGCCGGGGCGTGCGGCGGGTGTCAGTCGAGGAGGTGTGCGGCCAGCAGGTCGCCCAGGGCCTCCTCGTGGGCCGCTGCGGGGCCGAGGGACAGTTCGATCTGCTTCGCCCAGGCGTGGAAGCGGTGCAGCGAGTAGTCCGTGTCCGCGCCGAAACCGCCGTGCAGATGCTGTGCCGTCTGCACGACCCGGCGGAGGCCGTCCGACGCCCAGATCTTCGCCACGGCGATGTCACCCTCGGCGGGCAGGGCGCCGTCGGTCCCGGTGGAGAGCCGCCAGGCCGCCTGCCAGAGCGTCACCTCCATGGCCCGCAGGTCGATGTACCGGTCCGCGGCCTGCACGGCGACGGCCTGGAACGTCGCGATCGGAAAGCCGAACTGCTCGCGTTTGCCGGTGTATTCGCTCGTCATGGCGAGCACGGCCTCGCCCAGGCCCAGCGCGAGCGCGCACGTTCCGGTGGTGAGGAGGGCCCGCAGCCACTCCCAGGCCCCGGCACCGTCGATCAGCGCGCGCCGGTCGACCCGCACCGACCGCAGCCGGACCTCGGCGAACCGCTCGCCGTTGGTGGAGACCTGCTCGGCCAGGTCGACGCCGTCCTGGTCCGGCCGGATCAGGGCGACCACGGCCCCTCCCCCGTCCGTGTGCGCCGGAATCGCGATCCAGTCGGCCACCTGCGCCCACGGCACCGCCGACTGCACTCCGTCGAGCATCCACCCCGAATCGGCGTCGTCGGTATCACCGGAGCCCCCGTCCGGCACCTGGTCCTTCGTGGTCGTCTCCCGGCGTGCGGTGACGGCGAGCTCGGCCGGATCATGGCCCGAGCGGCCGTTGGCCCCGACGCTGAGCACCAGTTCGCCCCGGACGACCCGGGGCAGCAGTTCGGCGGCCAGCCCGGGGTGCCCGTACCGCTGGAGGGCCATGGCTACCGCGCACGTCTCCAGCAACGGCACCCGTGCGAGCACCCTGGCGGATTCGCGCAGCACCAGGCAGAGCGCGATGGGGTCGAGTCCGGCCCCGCCGTACCGCGGCTCCAGGGGCAGGCCCAGCAGGTCGCCGGCGGCGAGTTCGGCCCACAGCGGCCGGTCGATGTCCTCGGCCACCGCGCCCGGTGTGAGCGCGGGGCTGGGCACCTTGTCGGGGGCGGTGCCCGAGAAGACCGCTCGTGCCGCCTCCGTGGCCGCCTGCTGTTCCTCGGTGAAGGTGAAGTCCACTGTCCCTGCCTCCCGCGAACCGCTGCTCCCGTACCCGAATCTGACGGTTCGTCAAGATAGGACAGGTTCTACGAGAAGGGAACAGGGCGCGAGGGAGGGTGCGGCAGGAGGTGGTCAGCGGTCGAAGTCGAGTTCCACCTCCGGCGTCATCGGATGCGACTGGCACGCCAGCACGTAACCCGCCTCCGTCTCCTCCGGCTCCAGCGCGAAGTTCCGGTCCATCCGGACCTCGCCCGAGACCAGGAAGGCCCGGCAGGTCCCGCACACCCCGCCCTTGCAGGCGTACGGGGCGTCTGCGCGGCTGCGCAGCACGGTCTCCAGCAGCGATTCGTCCTTCTCCACAGGCCAGGTGCCACAGCGGCCGTCGAGGGTCGCGGTGAGTCTGCTGTGGGCCGGTGATTCGGCCCGGGTGCGGGCGGGGGTGCCCGGGCCGTCGTCCACGTGGAATATCTCCTGGTGGATGCGGCTCCGGTCGACGCCCAGGTCGCGCAGTGCCCGGTCCGCGGACTGGATCAGCCCGAAGGGTCCGCAGAGGTACCAGCCGTCCACCTCGGTCATCGGGAGCAGCGCGGGCAGCAGTTCGGTGAGGCGGTCCCGGTCCAGTCGGCCGGAGGGGAGACCGGCCTGCTGCTCCTCCCGGGAGAGCACCGTGATCAGCTGGAACCGGTCCGGGTAGCGGTCCTTGAGGTCGGCGACCTCGTCCAGGAACATCGTGGAGACGGCGGTCCGGTCGCTGCGGATCAGGCAGAACCGGGCATTCGGCTCCCGCGCCAGCAGTGTGGCCGCGATGGACAGGACCGGCGTGATTCCGCTGCCCCCGACGATCGCCGCGAAGTGCCCGGCTCGGGGCGTGAGCACGAAGCGGCCCATCGGGGGCATCGCCTCGATCACGTCGCCGACGGCGAGTTCCTTCAGTGCGTACGTGGAGAACGCGCCGCCGTCGACCAGCCGGATGCCCACGCGCAGCACCGGCTCGTCCGGTTCCTCGGCGGCGGGGGAGCAGATCGAGTACGAGCGGCGGATCTCCTCGCCGTCGACCGCGTGGCGCACGTTGAGGTGCTGGCCGGGCCGGTGACGGAAGGTCTCGCGCAGCTCGGGCGGTACGGCGAGCGTGACGGCCACCGAATCGTCCGTGAGCCGTTCGATCGCGCGGACCCGGAGCGGATGGAACATCTACAACTCCTTGAAGTGGTCGAACGGTTCGCGGCACGTCACGCAGCGGCGCAGTGCCTTGCACGCGGTGGAGGAGAACCGGCTCAGCAGCTCTGTCTCGGTCGATCCGCAGTGCGGGCAGCGCACCGAGAGGGTGAGCGGAACCGGGCCGCCCGCGGAGGCCGAGGCATCGTGCGGGCGAGGGGGTGCGATGCCGAACTCGGCCAGCTTGCGCCGCCCCTCCGCGCTGATGTCGTCCGTGGACCAGGCAGGGGAGAGCACGGTGACCACGGAGACCTCCGGTATGCCGTGGTCGTGCAGCACCCGTTCGATGTCGGCGGACATGGCCTCGATGGCGGGACATCCGGTGTAGGTCGGGGTGAGGCGCACGGTGACCCTGCCGGGGCCGAGGACATCCACGCCCCGGAGCACACCCAGCTCGTCCAGGGTCAGCACGGGCAGCTCGGGGTCGGGCACGGAGCCCGCGAGCCGGTGCAGTTCCTCCTCCAGGAGCGTTTCGGTCACCATGACGCCCCCGGGTGGCTGCGGTGCAGGTGCTGCATCTCGGCGATCATCCGGCCGAAGGGCTCGGTGTGGATGCCCTGGCGTCCCGCACCCGCCGTCCACGCCCCGGACTGCGGACCGGCCGGCAGGGTCAGCGTGGCCCGCTCCAGCACCGCGGTGACGGACTCCAGCCAGCCGCTGTGCAGCGACTGCCAGTCGACCTCCACGTCCTCGACGGGCTGGAACAGCTCGCCGGTGAACCGCCACAGGGCGTTCGCGGCGTCCTGCATCCGCTCGTGGCTCACGTCCGTGCCGTCGCCGAGCCGCAGCGTCCAGTGCTCGGAGTGGTCCTGGTGGTACGCGACCTCCTTGACAGCCTTCGCCGCCAGGCCGGCGAACGGGCCGTCGCCCGCCGCCAGCTGCTCGTACAGCAGCCGCTGGTAGGTGGAGAAGTAGAGCTGGCGGGCGATGGTGTGGGCGAAGTCGCCGTTCGGCTGCTCGACCAGCTGGACGTTGCGGAAGGCGCGCTCCTCGCGCAGGTAGGCCAGCTCGTCCTCGTCCCCGACGAGGGAGAGCAGCACCCGGGCCTGCCCCAGCAGGTCCAGGGCGATGTTGGCCAGGGCCACTTCTTCTTCCAGCACCGGGGCGTGTCCCGCCCACTCCCCCAGCCGGTGCGAGAGCACCAGCGCGTCGTCGCCCAGGGCGAGGGCCGCGGTCACAGGTGCTTCACCCCTTCCGGGATCTCGTAGAACGTCGGGTGCCGGTACGGCTTGTCGCCGGCCGGTTCGAAGAAGGAGTCCTTCTCGTCCGGGGAGGAGGCCGTGACCTGCGCGGACGGGACCACCCAGATGGAGACGCCCTCGGAGCGGCGGGTGTACAGATCGCGCGCGTTGCGCAGGGCCATTTCCGCGTCCGGGGCGTGCAGGCTGCCCGCGTGGGTGTGGGAGAGGCCGCGGCGCGAACGCACGAACACCTCCCACAGGGGCCATTCGGTCGAGCTGCTCATGCTGTCGCCTCCCCGTTGTGTACGGTCGCGGTCCGCGCCGTCGTGTGTGCTGTCGAGTGCTTCTCCGCGTAGGCGGCCGCCGCGTCACGGACCCAGGCGCCCTCCTCGTGGGCCCGGCGGCGCTGGCCGAGGCGCTGCTCGTTGCACGGGCCGTTGCCCTTGAGGACCTCCTGGAACTCCTTCCAGTCGATCGCGCCGAAGTCGTGCTGTCCGCGCTCCTCGTTCCACCGGAGGTCGGGGTCCGGGAGGGTGAGCCCCAGCGTCTCGGCCTGGGGGACACAGATGTCCACGAAGCGCTGCCGCAGCTCGTCGTTGGAGTGGCGCTTGATCTTCCAGGCCATCGACTGCGCGGAGTGGGCCGAGGCGTCGTCCGGCGGGCCGAACATCATCAGGGACGGCCACCACCAGCGGTTCACCGCGTCCTGCGCCATCTCGTGCTGCGCCTGGGTGCCGCGGCTGAGGGCGAGCAGCAGCTCGTACCCCTGGCGCTGGTGGAAGGACTCCTCCTTGCAGATGCGGACCATCGCGCGGGCGTACGGGCCGTAGGAGCAGCGGCACAGCGGCACCTGGTTGGTGATCGCCGCGCCGTCCACGAGCCAGCCGATGGCGCCGACGTCCGCCCAGGTCAGCGTCGGGTAATTGAAGATCGACGAATACCTCTGGCGGCCCGCGTGGAGCTTGTCGAGCAGTTCCTCGCGGCCGGTGCCGAGGGTCTCCGCGGCGCTGTAGAGGTAGAGGCCGTGCCCCGCCTCGTCCTGCACCTTGGCCATCAGGATGGCCTTGCGGCGCAGCGAGGGCGCCCGCGAGATCCAGTTGGCCTCCGGCTGCATCCCGATGATCTCGGAATGGGCGTGCTGGGCCATTTGCCTGACCAGCGAGGCGCGATACGCGTCGGGCATCCAGTCGCGCGGCTCGATGCGCTCGTCCGCCGCCACCGCGGCGTCGAACGCTGCCGCCAGGGCTCCGTCCGCCCCCTCGGGGCCCCCCGTTCCCGCCTGCGCCGCCTGGTCCGCAGTCACTGCCGCCATCCCGGACTCCCTACCGACCGATCGTTCGGTTCAATGTCTTCAATGGTGAGTCGGCGGCCCGTAGGGTGTCAACCCTGTGGATAACTGGCCGGGGAGTGACGGGGATCGGGGCGGGATGGATTCGTACGACGACAGGGGCGCCGAGAGCGGTGACGGAGCCGCCGGGGCGGGGACAGTACGGCACGAGGACGCCCCTTCCACCGCCGACGGGGCGGCGGCGAGCAACCGCGGCGGAATGGCCGCCCTGTCGCTCCCGTACCAGATCGTGGCCGCGGTCGTGCTGTCGGTGATCGGGCTGGTCGCCTGCACCCAGCTGGCCATGGTGTTCCTGCACGTCGCGCCCTCGAACACGCTGACCAAGCGGCACGGCGAAGCGGTCGACGACTGGGTCTACCCCGAGTTCGAGCAGAACTGGAAGCTCTTCGCCCCGAACCCGCTCCAGCAGAACATCGCCGTGCACGTGCGTGCCGAGATAGCGGGTGCCGACGGCCGCCGCACCACCCCCTGGATGAGCCTTTCCGGCGAGGACGGCAAGGCGATCCGCGGCAACCTCCTCCCCAGCCACGTCCATCAGAACGAACTCCGCCGCGGCTGGGACTTCTACCTCAACTCCCACGACAACGAGAACCGGGCCAACGGCCTTCGCGGCCGACTGTCCGAGCAGTACATCCGCCGCATCGCGATGCTGCGCCTGAGCGAGCACGACTACGGCGGCACCGTCGAGCGCATCCAGATCCGCTCCGAGACGCGGTCCGTCGCGGCACCCGGATGGAGCGGGGAGAAGATCAGCACGAAGCCGTCCTACCGGGTGCTGCCCTGGTGGAACATCACCGCGGCCGACCTTCCCGCGGACGACGGGAGGGCGGACAAGTGAGCACGCTTTCCTTCGACCGCAAGGTCGCCCACGCCGTCCAGCGCATCACCTCCTCCGCCTTCGGCCCGTACCAGAGCGCCGTCATCCGGATCGGTTTCTCGGCGACCTATCTGCTCTTCCTGCTGCGCGAGCTGCCGCACCGCCACGAGATGTACGGCCCCGACGCCCCGTGGCGCTGGGACATGGCGCAGCAGCTCATATCCGGAAACCAGTCCTTCACCGCCCTCATGTGGTCGGACAGCGCGGTCTGGTTCGAGATCGTCTACGCGGTCGCGCTGCTCTCCGCGGCGCTGCTGATGGTCGGCTGGCACACGCGTGCCATGTCGGTCCTCTTCATGGCCGGTGTCCTCTCCCTGCAGAACCGCAGCATCTTCATGGGGGACGGCGGCGACAACGTCATCCACCTGATGGCGATCTACCTGGTGCTCACGCGCTGCGGGCGGGTCTGGTCGCTGGACGCCCGGCGGGCGGCGCGTGCGGAAGAAGCGGAAGAAGCGGCGCGGGGAACAGGCGTGGAAGCCGATGTTCCGCGGCGCTCGATGCGGGGGGACGTGGTCGGCCCGGTCCTCTGGGTGGCGCTCGGCGTGGTGCTGGTCGCGGCCAGCGCGACGGACGGGCTCGGCGGTACCTGGTGGCTGCCCACGCTTCTGTGGATCCTGTGGATCGGCGAGGGCGCCTGGTGGGCCGTGAACCGCTACGCCCCGCGGAGCCAGACGCGCATCCTGCTCGACGTCATCGCCAACCTCGCCCACAACGCGACCCTCGTCGTGATCATGGCCGAGGTCTGCCTCATCTACGCCACGGCCGGCTGGTACAAGATCCAGGGCTCGCGCTGGCAGGACGGCACGGCGCTCTACTACCCGCTCAAGCTCGACTACTTCACGCCGTGGCCCGGGCTGTCGGACATCCTCGCCTCCAACGGCGTGATGGTGATGCTGATCACGTACGGCACCGTCATCGTCCAGGTCGCGTTCCCCTTCACCCTGTTCAACCGACGGGTCAAGAACGTCCTGCTCGTCGCCATGATCTGCGAGCACGCGGGCATCGCCCTGCTGCTCGGGCTGCCCTTCTTCTCGATGGCGATGATCGCCGCCGACTCGGTCTTCCTGCCGACCGTCTTCCTGGTCTGGCTCGGCGGCCGGGTGACCCTCGCACGGAAGCTGCTGTTCTCGCGCGGGAACGGGCTTCCGGAGCAGCGGCGGGCCGCCGACGACGAGGAGGCCCCGCAACGCAGCGGCGACGGGGGCCATACGCTCGTCGGGTGAGCAGCAGCAGTGAGAGTGGCAGTACCGGCCGTACCGGTGACGCGTCCGCAGTGGTGACGGGGCAGGCTCCTCGGACGGGACCTGTTTCCCCGGAAGGGCCTGTTTTCCCGGCGGAGCACGATTCCTCGTCGGGGAACGTTCCGTCGGAGAACGTTGCGGCGGAGGAGCGCGGGCCGTCCGTGGAGCCGGTGCAGTACGACGACGGATTCGGGACCGAGGTGGGCGTCGGGCCGCACCCGCTGCCCTGGCCCTCGGACGAGCGGTACGACCCCGAGCTGCTCGCCCACGGCGACCGGCGCAACGTGGGCGACGCCTACCGGTACTGGACCCGGGAGGCGATCGTCGCCGATCTGGACCTGCGGCGGCACGACTTCCACGTGGCGGTCGAGAACTGGGGCCACGACTTCAACATCGGTTCGGTGGTGCGCACCGCGAACGCCTTCCTCGCCAAGGAGATCCACATCGTGGGCCGGCGGCGCTGGAACCGGCGGGGCGCGATGGTCACCGATCGCTACCAGCACGTGCGGCACCACCCCGACACGGAGTCGCTGACCGCGTGGGCGAAGGCCGAGGGGCTGCCGATCATCGGGATCGACAACCTGCCGGGGGCGGTGCCGCTGGAGCGGACCGAGCTGCCGCGGCGCTGTGTGCTGCTCTTCGGGCAGGAGGGCCCCGGGCTGACCGAGGAGGCCCGCAGGCATGCGGCGATGGTGTGCTCCATCGCGCAGTTCGGATCCACCCGGTCGATCAACGCTGGGGCCGCGGCCGCCATCGCCATGCACGCGTGGGTGCAGCGGTACGCGGAGATCCCGGAAGGCTGAGGACCGGCCGCCGGACCGGGCCCGGCGGGGGCGCGGCGCGGCGGGCCCGGTGGGACAAGGCGGGCCGGGGGGGGGGGGGGGGGGGGGGGGGGGGGGGGGGGGGGGGGGGGGGGGGGGGGGGGGGGGGGCGGGGCGGGCCGCCGGGGGGGCGGGGGGGGGGGGGGGGGCCCCCCCCCCCCCCCCTCCCCCGGTGGTCACGCCTGGCGGCGGACTTCCACCATGCGGAAGCGGTTGGCCACGAAGGCCCCGTCGCACAGCGCCGCGTTCGCCGCCGGGTTGCCGCCCGAGCCGTGGAAGTCGGAGAAGGCCGCGGTCTGGTTGACGTACACACCGCCGGTCAGGTTCAGCGACAGCTGGGCCGACTCGTCCAGACAGACGTCCACCACCGCGCTCTCCACCTCCGGTGAGGTGGTGTACGCGCCGACCGTCATCGCGCCCTTGTCCCGGACCGTGCGGCGGAGCAGGTCCAGGGCGTCGGCCGTCGAGTCGACCGCCACCGCGAAGGCGACCGGCCCGAAGCACTCCGACAGGAAGTGCTCCTCGTCGTCCGGCTTGGCGGCGTCCAGCTTGACGACGACGGGGGTGCGGACCACGGCGTCGGGGAATTCCGGATTGGCCACCTCGCGGGAGGCCAGGGCGACCTCGCCCCGGTCCGGCGCCGCCTCCAGGCGTGCCTTCACGTCCGGGTTGACCAGGGCGCCGAGCAGTGCGTTCGCCCGGGCGTCGTCGCCCAGCAGGCCGGTCACCGCCCCGGCGATGTCGGCCGCCACCTCGTCGTACGACTTGTCGCCGGCGTCGGTGGTGATGCCGTCCCGGGGGATCAGCAGGTTCTGCGGGGTCGTGCACATCTGGCCGCTGTACAGGGAGAGCGAGAACGCCAGGTTGGACAGCATGCCCCGGTAGTCGTCCGTGGAGTCGATGACGATCGTGTTGACCCCGGCCTTCTCCGTGTAGACCTGGGCCTGTCGGGCGTTGGCCTCCAGCCAGTCGCCGAACGCGGTGGAGCCGGTGTAGTCGATGATCTTGATCTCGGGGCGGAGCGCGAGGGTCTTCGCGATGCCCTCGCCCGGCCGCTCGGTCGCCAGCGCGACCAGGTTGGGGTCGAAGCCCGCCTCGGTGAGCACCTCACGTGCCAGCTGCACTGTGAGCGCGAGCGGCAGCACGGCGCGCGGGTGCGGCTTGACCAGCACGGGATTGCCGGTGGCCAGGGAGGCGAAGAGGCCGGGGTAGCCGTTCCACGTGGGGAAGGTGTTGCAGCCGATCAGCAGCGAGATGCCGCGTGGTGCCGCGGTGAACGACTTGTGCAGCTGGAGCGGGTCGCGCTTGCCCTGGGGCTTGGACCAGTCGGCGCTTCCCGGCGTGCGGAGCTGCTCCTCGTAGGCGTATGCCACGGCTTCGAGACCGCGGTCCTGGGCGTGCGGGCCGCCCGCCTGGAACGCCATCATGAATGCCTGGCCGCTGGTGTGCATCACGGCGTGGCCGAACTCGTGGGTCCGGGCGCTGATCCGGGCCAGGATCTCCAGGCAGAGCAGGGCCCGGGTCTCGGGACCCGCCGCCCGCCAGGCGCCCATCCCCGCGCGCATCGCCGGCAGCAGGACGTCGGGGTCGGCGTGCGGATACTCCACGCCCAGCTCCGGCCCGTACGGAGAGACCTCCCCGCCCGTCCAGCCGTCGGTGCCGGGCTGGCCGAGGTCGAGCCGGGTGTTCAGCACGGCGTCGAAGGCGGCCTTGCCCTCGGCGGGGCCCAGGCTGCCGGGCGCACCGCCCTCGCCGTACGCCTTCGGGTGCTCGGGGTGCGGGGACCAGTAGGCGCGCGTGCGGATCGCGTCGAGGGCCCGGTCGAGCGTGGGTCGGTGCTTCTCGGAGAGCAGTTGCGGGGAGAGCTCGGCGGCCATGACGGACCAACTCCTCGTCGAGCTGGGCAGGGACGGGCGGACAGAGTTAGAGTAACCGAACGATCGGTCGGGACAAGGGGGCCCGCCAAACCTGTGGACAACTCGTAGGGGAGGATCGCGGACATGACCACGGCCAAGCGGGACACGTACACCCCGGAGACCCTGCTCACCGTCGCCGTCCGTGTCTTCAACGAGCGCGGCTACGACGGCACGTCCATGGAGCACCTCTCCAAGGCGGCGGGCATCTCCAAGTCGTCCATCTACCACCATGTCGCGGGCAAGGAAGAGCTGTTGCGGCGGGCGGTCAGCCGGGCGCTGGACGGGCTCTTCGGGATTCTGGACGAGCCGGGAGCGACGCGGGGGCGGGCGATCGAGCGGGTCGAGTACGTCACCCGCCGCACCGTCGACGTGCTGATAGCCGAACTCCCCTATGTCACGCTGTTGCTGCGCGTGCGGGGCAACACGAACACGGAACGCTGGGCGATGGAGCGGCGCCGCGAGTTCGACCAGCGGGTGACCGAGCTGCTCAAGGCCGCGGTCGCGGACGGCGACCTCCGTTCCGACGTGGACATACGACTGGTGACCCGGCTGCTCTTCGGAATGGTCAACTCGCTGGTGGAGTGGTACCGCCCGCTGCCGGACGGCGGGGTCGACGGCGAGCGGCTGGCGGACACGCTGGTCCGGGTGGCTTTCGAGGGCATGCGCTCCAGCCACTGAAGCCCTGATCGCCGATTCGTCGAACCATCGGCCGTCGAATGGCTCGTTCCCGACCGACCGGGCGGAACCGACCGGTCGGGGAACGGTGGGTTGAGAACGGCGGGTCGGGAACGGTGGGTACGGACGGGCGCCGGACGTTTCCGGCCGGGCGGAAGCCGGCGGATGCGGACGGGGCCGGGGCGCGTTCCCGGCCGGGCGGGGCCCGCGAGCGTGCGCCTCAGGTGAGTTCGGTGGGCCTCTCCGGGCCCGGCGCCAGGTCCGTCTCCTCGAACACCAGGAGCGTGCGGGTCGAGAGCACCTCCGGAATGGCCTGGATCTTCGTGAGGACCAGCTCGCGCAACGTCCTGTTGTCCGGGGTGTGCACCAGCAGGAGCACGTCGAAGTCGCCGCTGACCAGCGCTATGTGGGTCGCCCCGGGCAGCGCCTGGAGCTGCTCGCGCACGGTGCGCCAGGAATTCTGGACGATCTTGAGCGTGATGTACGCGGACGCGCCCTGCCCGGCCCGCTCGTGGTCCACGCGCGCACTGAAACCTCGGATCACGCCGTCGTCGAGGAGCCGGTTGATCCGGGCGTAGGCGTTGGCCCGCGACACGTGGACGCGATCGGCCACCGACCGGATCGAGGCACGTCCGTCCGTCTGGAGCAGTCGCAGGATGTCGCGGTCGATGGCGTCGAGCGGGCGGGCGGGCGGAAGCCGGCCGGGATCCTCTCCACCAGCGGCCATTTGTTCAGTTGACATGTGCCCGTGCCTCCCCGTCCTGGACGACCTGCCTCTATCCCAGGTTGTGGAGAACCGTTTGTCCACAGGCTGGAGGCGCCTGTAGCCAAAATGCGCTCGCGACCGAACAATCGGTAGGTGAGGGACGCCGCACCGGCACCTCGGACAGTGCTCGACATTTCGATGTATTTCGACACCCCTCGGCATCGGCCCATCCCCCGATGCCGACAGACGCCGCTCGAAACCCCTCGATGCCAGGAGGTGCTTGTCATGACGGTCCAGGAGCTGCCCGGCGCGGCTGCTTACCGGCCCGCGCCGCCCCCGGCCTGGAAGCCGCTCACCGATCCCGCGCCGCTGCTCCCGGACCCCGAGCCGTACCGCGTGCTCGGTACGGACGCCGTGGCGGACGTCGATCCCGAGCTGCTTCTGCGCCTGTACGCGGAGCTGGTCCGCGGCCGGAGGTACAACGCGCAGGCCACCGCGCTCACCAAGCAGGGCCGGCTCGCCGTCTACCCGTCGAGCACGGGCCAGGAGGCCTGCGAGATAGCGGCCGCCCTGGTGCTGGAGGAGCGGGACTGGCTCTTTCCCAGCTACCGCGACACCCTCGCGGCGGTGGCGCGGGGACTGGACCCGGTCGAGGCGCTGACGCTGCTGCGCGGTGACCGGCACACGGGTTACGACCCGCGGGAACACCGCATCGCCCCGCTCTGCACTCCCCTGGCCACCCAGTTGCCGCACGCGGTGGGGCTGGCGCACGCGGCCCGGCTCAAGGGCGACGACGTGGTGGCACTGGCCATGGTCGGCGACGGCGGGACCAGCGAGGGCGATTTCCACGAGGCGCTGAACTTCGCCGCGGTCTGGCGGGCCCCGGTGGTCTTCCTCGTGCAGAACAACGGCTTCGCGATCTCCGTACCGCTGGCGAAGCAGACGGCCGCGCCGTCCCTGGCGCACAAGGCCGTGGGATACGGGATGCCGGGCCGCCTGGTGGACGGCAACGACGCGGCCGCCGTGCATCAGGTGCTCGGCGAGGCGGTGGCGCGGGCCCGGCGCGGGGACGGCCCGACACTCGTCGAGGCGGTGACCTATCGCATGGACGCCCATACGAACGCCGACGACGCCACGCGCTACCGCGTCGACAGCGAGGTGGAGGCGTGGCGCGAGCACGACCCGATCCGGATTCTGGAACGGGAGCTGACCGGGCGGGGGCTGCTCGATGACGAGGGGATCGAGGAGGCGCGCGAGGCCGCGGACCGGATGGCGGCCGCCCTGCGCGAGCGGATGAACGCCGACCCGGTGCTGAATCCGATGGACCTGTTCGCCCACGTCTACGAGGAGCAGACCGCGCAACTCCGGGAGCAGGCAGCCCGGTTGAGCGTCGAACTGGACGCGGAGCAGGACCGGCACGGCCACGACGACGTGGAGGAGCGACGATGACGACGGCGGCGGCTGCCACCGGGGAGCGGACGGCGAGGACCAAGCCCGCCACGATGGCCCAGGCCCTCGGACGGGCACTGCGCGACTCGATGGCGCAGGACCCGACGGTGCATGTGCTCGGCGAGGACGTGGGCACCCTCGGCGGGGTCTTCCGGGTCACCGACGGTCTGGCGAAGGAGTTCGGCGAGGACCGCTGCACGGACACCCCGCTGGCCGAGGCGGGCATTCTCGGCACGGCGGTCGGCATGGCGATGTACGGGCTGCGGCCCGTGGTGGAGATGCAGTTCGACGCCTTCGCCTACCCGGCTTTCGAGCAGCTCATCAGCCATGTCGCGAAGATGCGGAACCGGACGGCCGGCGCCATGCCGCTGCCGATCACGGTGCGGGTTCCGTACGGCGGCGGGATCGGCGGGGTGGAGCACCACAGCGATTCCTCCGAGGCGTACTACATGGCGACGCCCGGTCTCCACGTCGTCACGCCCGCCACGGTCGAGGACGCGTACGGGCTGCTGAGGGCGTCGATCGCCTCCGACGACCCGGTGGTGTTCCTGGAGCCGAAGCGGCTCTACTGGTCGAAGGCCGACTGGTCGCCCGAGGCACCGGTGGCCGTGGAACCGATCGGCCGGGCCGTGGTCCGCCGCCCCGGGCGCAGTGCCACGCTGATCACGTACGGGCCCTCGCTGCCCGTCTGCATGGAGGCCGCGGAAGCGGCCGTCGAGGAGGGCTGGGACCTCGAAGTCGTCGACCTGCGCTCCCTGGTGCCGTTCGACGACGAGACCGTCGCCGCTTCGGTGCGGCGCACGGGGCGTGCGGTCGTCGTCCACGAGTCCTCCGGGTTCGGCGGGCCGGGCGGTGAGATCGCGGCCCGGATCACGGAGCGCTGCTTCCACCACCTGGAGGCGCCGGTGCTGCGCGTCGCCGGGTTCGACATCCCGTATCCGCCGCCGATGCAGGAGCGGCACCACCTCCCGGGCGTGGACCGGGTGCTGGACGCGGTCGCCCGCTTGCAGTGGGAGGCGGAGAGCTGATGGCCCAGGTACTCGAATTCAAGCTGCCGGACCTCGGTGAGGGACTCACCGAGGCGGAGATCGTGCGCTGGCTGGTGGAGGTCGGCGATGTCGTCGCCATCGACCAGCCGGTCGTCGAGGTCGAGACGGCCAAGGCGATGGTGGAGGTGCCGTGCCCGTACGGGGGCGTGGTCACCGCGCGGTTCGGCGAGGAAGGGACCGAACTTCCGGTCGGTGCACCGCTGTTGACGGTCGCGGTGGGATCGCAGCAGGAGACGGGATCCGGTGCCGGTCCTGACACCGGATCCGGCTCCGGGGCCGGCGCCGGCACTGTCACCGGTGTTGATTCCGGTTCCGGGGCGGCGGAGTCCTCCGGCAACGTGCTGGTCGGGTACGGGACGGGCGCGCCGGTGGCGCGTCGGCGGCGGGTCCGCCCCGAGGCGTCGGTGGCGCGGGTGTCCGCGGGGACGCCGGCCGGGGACGCCACTCCGGTTCCGGTTCCGGTCGCGGAGCCGGGCCCGGTGGCGGTCGTCTCCCCTCCGGTACGGAAGCTGGCGCGGCAGCATGGCCTTGACCTGCGGAAACTGGCGGGTTCTGGGCCGGACGGGCTGATCCTGCGGGCCGATGTCGAGGCCGCGATCAGGATCCTGGAAGAGCCGGCCACATCTTTGTCGACCGAGGTTCCCACGGCGGGAACGGCTACGACGGCGGGTGCGGCGTCGGCGCGGCCGTCGGCGGCGCTGGGGGCCGTGGCCTCGGGCGCGGAGCGGATTCCGTTGCGTGGTGTGCGGGGCGCGGTCGCCGACAAGCTGGCGCGCAGTCGGCGGGAGATCCCCGACGCCACGTGCTGGGTCGATGCCGATGCCACCGAGCTGATGGCGGCCAGAGCCGCGATGAACGGTGCCGGCGGGCCGTCGGCCGGGCCCAAGGTGTCGGTGCTCGCCCTGATGGCGCGCATCTGCACCGCCGCGCTGGCCCGGTTCCCCGAGCTCAACTCCACCGTGGACCTGGAGGCGCGGGAGATCGTGCGGCTGCCGGAGATCCACCTCGGGTTCGCGGCCCAGACCGACCGCGGGCTGGTGGTCCCCGTCGTGCGGGACGCGCACAACCGGAACGCGGAGTCGATCGGGGCCGAGATCGCCCGGCTGACGGAAGCGGCACGGGCCGGGCGGCTGACCCCGGCGGAGCTGACCGGCGGCACGTTCACGCTGAACAACTACGGAGTGTTCGGGGTCGACGGATCGACCCCGATCATCAACCACCCCGAGGCGGCGATGCTGGGGGTCGGCCGGATCGTGCCCAAGCCCTGGGTGCACGGGGGCGAGCTGGCCGTACGCCAGGTCGTCCAGCTCTCGCTGACCTTCGACCACCGGGTCTGCGACGGCGGTACGGCCGGTGGGTTCCTCCGCTACATAGCCGACTGCGTGGAACAACCGGCAGTGCTGCTGCGCACGTTGTAGGCGGAAACAGTCACGGGCCTCGTCTCCCCCGAGGCGTTCTCCTCCGCGTCCGAGTTCCTCCGCGTCCGCTTTCCGCCCGGGTCCGTGTGCCCCCGTGTCCGTGTGCCCCCGTGTCCGTGTTCTCCCCGGGGCAGCGTTTCCACGGGGCCGCGTTCTCCGGGGCCGTGTTCCGGCGGGCTCACCGGAACACGGACGCGGGGGAACGGCGGGGGAGCGCGGCCCGCATACTCGGACGCATGACCGCCTATGACGCCATCGTCCTTGCCGGAGGGGCCGCCGAGCGGCTCGGCGGCGCCGACAAGCCGGGAATCCGGGTCGGTGGCCGTGCGCTGCTCGACCGGGTGCTCTCGGCCTGTGCCGACGCCTCGACGACGGTCGTGGTGGGCGGGCGTCGGCCCACCACGCGCGCGGTGACCTGGACGTACGAAGTACCGCGGGGCGGCGGTCCGTTGGCCGCGCTCGACGCCGGGGTCCGGCTGGCCACGGCGGAGCGGGTCCTCGTGCTCTCCGCCGATCTGCCGTTCCTGGGGGCCGACACGGTCAAAGGGCTGCTGGCGGCCGCGGGGGACGGGCGGCGCGAGGGAGCGCTGTGCGTCGACCAGGACGGACGTGACCAGCCGCTCGTCGCCGTCTACGGTGCCGAACCGCTGCGTCGGGAGCTCGCGCTGCTCGCCACCGAGCACGGGGGGCTGTCCGGACTCCCGCTGCGCCTGTTGACGCAGGAACTCGATCTCGCGCGGGTGGCGGCCGACCCCCTGGCCTCTTTCGACTGCGACACCTGGGAGGACATCGCATCGGCCCGGGCCCGCATCAGAGAGCATGGGGCCGTGCTGGACGAATGGATCACCGCAGTCAAGGACGAACTCGGCATCGAACTCGACGTCGACACCGATGTCCTGCTCGACCTCGCCCGTGATGCCGCCCACGGCGTCGCCCGGCCCGCCGCGCCGCTGACGACCTTTCTGGTCGGTTACGCGGCGGCGAAGGCGAGCCGGAACGGGGGCGGGGCCGGCGGGGACGGGGACGGTGCCGTGGAGGCGGTGGCCGAAGCCGCGCGGAAGGCCGCTGCGCTCGCCCGCCGCTGGGCGGATGAGAACGAGACGCAATGACGGCTCGCGACAGCGGTGCCGGTGCCGGGCGGCAGGCGGCAGACCACGCGTCTGTCCCCGGGACCGTTCATGGTTCTGCCTCCGGGGCAGGCCCCGCCTTTGATCCCGCCTCCGAGCCCGGCTGGTTTCCCGGACCGGCCCCCGATCCGGCCTCGGAGGAGGAACGGGCCGTAGAGGAGGCTCTCGCACTGGTCAGGTGCCGGACGGCCGACGAGCCCAGCCCGAGGGGCCGACCTCATCCCGGGACGCGTCTCGACCCCACGGGTTCCCGGCCCCCGGAACACCGGGACTGCCAGGACCAACCGGATTCCCCGGCCGGGGCGGGTTCCACGAAGGGGGCGCACCCCTCGGACGGGGCGCACCCCTCGGGCAGTGCGGATTTCCCGGACGGGGTGGATCTTCCGGGGCGATCGGATTCGTCGAGCCGGTCGGACTCGGCGGGACCGGGCCCGGGAACGGAACCGGAGACGGGGCCGGGTGCGGGGTTCCGGGCGGCCGGGGCGAGGCCGGTGAGCGGGGGTGCCGACCGGGTCCCGGGGCGTGACCGGCACGAGGCGTCGGCCCCCTGGCGGGAGGCGCGTGCGCTCGCGGCTCGGGCCGGGCGCGGGGCGGCTGTACGGACCGGTCGGCTCGCGCTCGACCGGGCACTCGGCCACGTCCTCGCCGAGCCGCTCGTCGCGCTCACCGATCTGCCGTCCTTCGACACTTCCGCGATGGACGGCTGGGTCGTTTCCGGGCCGGGGCCGTGGACCGTCCGTGGGGCCCCCGTGACCGGGGAGGAGACCGGGGCGGGCTCGGCGGCGGGGGCGGGTCCGGGCCGGGGACCGGGCATTCTCGCCGGGCAGGGCGCTCCCGCCCCGCTGCCCGACGGCGACGCCGTGCGGATCGCCACCGGGGCCCGTATCCCGGCGAACGCCAACGCCGTGCTCCGTAGCGAACACGCACGCGTGGACGAGGCCAAGGGGCTGCTTCACGCGACGCGTTCGGTCGTGCCCGGGCAGGACATCAGGCCGCGCGGGCAGGAGTGCCGTTCCGGGGACCGGCTCATGCCCGCCGGAACCGTGGTGACCCCCGTGGTGCTCGGGCTGGCCGCGGCGGCCGGGTACGACACGCTCGTCGTGGCACCCCGGCCCCGGGTCGACGTCCTCGTCCTCGGTGACGAACTGCTGACCGAGGGGCTGCCGCACGACGGCCTGATCCGTGACGCGCTCGGCCCGATGATCGGTCCCTGGCTGCGCGCGCTGGGCGCCGAGGTGTCCGACCCGCTGCGGCTCGGCGACGACGCCGCAGCCCTGCGACATGCCCTGACCGGCACGGATGCCGATCTGGTCATCACCACCGGGGGCACGGCCGCAGGCCCGGTCGATCATGTCCACCCGGTGCTTGCCGAGATCGGTGCCGAGCTGCTGGTCGACGGGGTCGCCGTCCGTCCCGGCCACCCGATGCTCCTGGCCGGGTTCAGGAAGCCGGGGCCGGGGGCTCGTGAGGAAGAGGACGGGGAACCGGGGCTTCGTGCGACGGGCGGGAGGAGTACGTATCTCGTCGGGCTGCCGGGCAATCCGCTGGCCGCCGTCTCCGCGCTCCTCACCCTCGCCGCACCGCTGCTGCACGGGCTGGCCGGCCGGATGCCGGAACCCGTGCGCCGGGCCGTCGTGCGCGACGAGGTGCGGGGGCATCCGCACGACACCCGGCTCGTGCCCGTCGCCCGCCGGACCGCCGGACCTGCGGCGCCCGCCGCCGACTTCACCGACGTGCCGGGTGGCGGACGCGGCTCCACGGGCCGAACGGGCAGCGGATACGGTGGCGGCTCGGGAACCGGTGGCGGATACGGCAGGGGCGGCATGGGAACCG
The DNA here is from genome assembly GCF_042889165.1 of Streptomyces sp. NPDC002669. NCBI lineage: Bacteria > Bacillati > Actinomycetota > Actinomycetes > Kitasatosporales > Streptomycetaceae > Streptomyces > Streptomyces sp. NPDC002669. Next base: position 217,862 of record NZ_JBIAQQ010000004.1, read on the forward strand.
GGAGCGGCTGCGGCGAGTACGTCGTACCACTGCACTACAACGGTCCGGCGATGCTTCGCGGGATCGTTGCTGCTGACGGGCTGGCCGTCGTACCGCCCGGCGGGGTACGGTCCGGCACCGAGGTGGAGATCCTCGACCTACCGTGGGCCTCGGCGCTGCCGTGGACGGAAGGGCGTTTCACGTGAAACTTCCCGGCCACGATGCGATGGCCAGGCGTGCCGACGAGAAGACCCTGCCCACGCGGGTGCTGCTTCCGAGGCGTGTCGTCGACGGCCCGGCCCGGCAGGTCGCCAAACGGCTGCTGATGGCGCTGATGGTGCTCGCCGTGACCGTGCTGATCGTCTGGATGGACCGCGGCGGTTACCACGATGCCGCCGACGACCGGGTCGATCTGCTGGACGCGGTGTACTACGCGACGGTCACGCTCTCCACCACCGGCTACGGCGACATCACCCCGTACGCGGACGGCGCCCGGCTCACCAATGTGCTGCTCGTGACACCGCTGCGGGTGCTCTTCCTGATCATCCTGGTCGGCACCACTCTTGAGGTCCTCACGGAACGGACCCGGGAGGACTTTCGGCTGAAGCGTTGGAGAACTAACTTGCGTGACCACACCGTCGTCGTCGGCTTCGGGACGAAGGGCCGCTCGGCCATCCAGACCCTGCGCGCCACCGGCCTGAAGAAGGAACAGATCGTCATCGTCGACCCGGCGTCCAAGGTGATCGAGATCGCCAATGCCGAAGGGTTCGTGGGCGTGATCGGCGATGCGACGCGCAGCGACGTCCTGTTGAGGGCGGAGATCCAGAAGGCGCGTCAGATCATCATCGCCACCCAGCGCGACGACACGGCGGTGCTGGTGGCGCTGACGGCCCGGCAGCTCAACCGCGGCGCGAAGATCGTCGCCGCGGTGCGCGAGGAGGAGAACGCCCCGCTGCTCCGGCAGTCCGGGGCCGATGCCGTGATCACCAGCGCCAGCGCGGCGGGCCGGCTGCTGGGCCTCTCCGTCCTCAGCCCCAGCGCGGGCACGGTGATGGAGGACCTGATCCAGCAGGGCAGCGGACTCGATCTCGTCGAACGGCCGGTGATAAAGGCCGAGGTGGGCAAGAGCGTCCGGGAGACGGACGACCTGGTGGTCAGCGTGCTGCGGGGCCACCGGCTGCTCGGTTACGACGATCCGGCGGCCAGCCCGTTGCAGTTGACGGACCGTTTGATCACCATCGTGCGTGCCACGAACGACCTGCCGCCGGACAACCAGCCCCCGACCATGCCGCGTTCGTAGACGGAGCGGTTTTCACTCGGTGCGGCGCGTTTCGGCGCGGCTCGGCACGACTCGTCGCCGAGCGGTTCGCTTTCGTGGCCCGTCCGGGGGCACGGAGTAGCCTCGCGGCCATGTATGCGATCACGATTCCCGAACCCGGTGGCCCCGAGGCACTCGTGTGGGCAGAGGTGCCCGATCCGGTGGCCGGTGAGGGCGAGGTCCTCGTCGATGTCGTCTCCAGCGCGGTCAACCGCGCCGACGTGCTGCAACGGCAGGGCTTCTACAACCCGCCGCCCGGCGCGTCCCCGTACCCCGGTCTGGAGTGCGCGGGCCGCATCTCGGCGGTCGGGCCGGGCGTCACCGGCTGGTCGGTCGGGGACCAGGTCTGCGCGTTGCTCGCGGGCGGCGGATACGCGGAGAAGGTGGCCGTACCCGCCGGGCAGCTGCTGCCCGTACCGGACGGGGTCGACCCGGTCCTGGCCGCGGCACTGCCCGAGGTGACGGCCACGGTCTGGTCGAACGTCTTCATGGTGGCCCACCTGCGCCCCGGTGAGACGCTGCTGGTGCACGGCGGGTCCAGCGGCATCGGCACGATGGCGATCCAGCTCGCCAAGGCCGTGGGCGCGAAGGTCGCGGTGACCGCCGGGGGACCGGAGAAACTGGCGCGCTGCGCGGAGCTCGGGGCCGACATCCTGATCGACTACCGGGAGCAGGACTTCGTGGAGGAGCTGCGCAAGGCCACGGACGGGGCCGGTGCGGACGTCATCCTCGACATCGTCGGCGCGAAGTACCTGGACCGGAACGTGAAGGCGCTCGCGGTCAACGGCAGGCTGGCCGTCATCGGCCTTCAGGGCGGCGTCAAGGGCGAGCTGAACCTGGGTGCCCTGCTCAACAAGCGGGCCGCCGTCACCGCGACCTCGCTGCGCGGCCGTCCGCTCGCCGAGAAGACCGCCATCGTCGCCGCGGTGCGTGAGCACGTGTGGCCGCTGATCGCCGACGGCATCGTCCGGCCGGTCGTGGACCGCACGTTGCCGATGCCGGAGGCCGCCGAGGCCCACCGGGTGCTGGAGTCGAGCGCGCACGTCGGAAAGGTGCTGCTGCGGGCGCCGGCGGGCTGATGCCCGGACCGCCCGAGGCCCGGTGCACGGGTTCATGACCTGTGCGCCGGGCCTCGGTGGTGCGTTGCTTCGCTGTCGGCTCTCAGCGGTGCGTTGCTGTCGGCTGCGGGGTTCGTGGGCTGCGGGGCTCGCGGGGCCGGGAAACGGTTCCGTATCCGGCCCGGTGGTCGTAGGGGTGGTCAGCGGCGGCGGATCAGAGGTACGGGCCCGAGCGCAGGGGGCTGTGCGGGTCCCCGCTGCCGTCCTCGTCCTCGTGGACGCTGCCCGGCGGAAGGGCGCGGCGCATCTGCTCCAGCTGGGCCCGTGCCGCCATCTGCTGGGCGAACAGTGTCGTCTGGATGCCGTGGAACAGACCCTCCAGCCAGCCGACCAGCTGGGCCTGGGCGATCCGGAGTTCCGCCTCGGAGGGCACGGACTCGTCGGTGAACGGCAGGGAGAGCCGCTCCAGCTCCTCCACCAGCTCCGGGGCGAGGCCGTCCTCCAGCTCCTTCACGGAGCCGGCGTGGATCTCCTTGAGCCTGACCCGGCTCGCCTCGTCGAGAGGAGCCGCCCTGACCTCCTCCAGGAGCTGCTTGATCATGCTGCCGATGCGCATGACCTTCGCGGGCTGTTCGACCATTTCCGTCACCGGGACCTCACGCGATTCGTCGTCAGTGCCACCGCCGCCGCCGATCGCCATGCCGTCCTGTCCCACCACGAGGACTTGGGGGTGCTCCTGCGACCGTTCATTCCTCGGCATCTCCATGGCGACATTGTCTCGCACACCTGCCGTACAACACCTTGGTGCCCCCGCGAACGGCTGATCCACCGTTCGCGGGGGCACCGGATCGGCCGATCGGGCCCGTCACCCGGCGACGGTTCGCGGCACCGGCCCTCCGGCCAGGGGCGCCGGCCGGGCCGTCGCTCGCGCTGCCCCTCCCCGTACCGTCACCCGGCCCGGCGGGCCAGGGCGAGGCGCGAGCGGGTGAACGCCATCGCGAGCAGTCCGGCCAGCAGCGGAACCCCGACGACGAGCAGGCCGACGGTGCTCCAGGGCAGCACGATCGGGGTGTACGCGGACTCCATGGGTTCCGCGCGCATCGTCTTCAGCGCCTCGCGCAGGTCGACGAGGCGCAGCGCCACGGCGGGCACCAGACCCGCCAGCGTGCCGAGCACCACCCCCGTGAGTGCCACCACCATGCACTGGAAGCCGGACAGCCGCCGCCGTACGCCCGGGGGCGCGCCCACCGCACTGAGCGTGTTGAGATCCGCCTCGGCGTCCGCCTTGGCGAGGCCCGTCGTGATCGACGCGGCGCCCAGGGTCACCAGCCCGGCGAGCAGGGTGAGGATCACCATCATGGTGTCCTCCGTCTCGTAGGGACCCGATTCGTCCTGCACCCAGAGGCCGCCGCCGGCCTGGTCGATCGCGGCGCGCGCCCGCTGGAGCTCGGCGTCCGTCGGCGGGTGGGCGGCGGTGTACACGCTTCCGGCGGGCGAGGTGTGCAGGCCGAGCCGTTCCGCGGTCTTCTGCGGCATGACCATGCTGACCCCGGGGGTGGCCGCGTACTTCTCGGGCGCCACGTACACCTTCAGCTTCGCCGTGGTGGTCCGGGGTTTGCCCGGGTGCTGTGCCCGGTTCTTCCTGTCCTCCTCGCCGTACCGGTGGACCGCCTTGAGGGTGACCTCACCGTTCTTCGCGTACGTCTTGTTGAGCAGTACCGGGGTGCCCGCCGCCAGGGCCTCGGTGGCGGCGGGGTCGGCGAACTTCGCGTAGACGTCGAGCAAGGTCTCGTCCGCGACGACGATGTTGCTCATGTCGGAGTTGAAGATGCCCGACGGCATGAGACGGGCCAGGCAGGCCGGGGAGCGCATCAGTTTCTTGTGCTCGTCGGCGGAGAGCCGGGCGGCGAGTTCCTTGGCGCCCTTGCCGGTGAGCGGGCAGGCGTGGTCCTTTCCGGCGGGTACGAGCATTTCGAGCGAGCCGCAGCTGTCCTCCTCGTAGACGTTGCAGTCGCTGCCCGCCCAGACCCGCCGGTAGTCGGCACGCTTTCCGGTGACGGCCAGGCTCCGCTCGACGGCGGGCCGGACCCGCGGGAGCCGTTCGGCGACATCGGCCTCGGAGGAGTAGGAGGAGGACAGGAGGATGGTGCCCGGCGTCATCGAGGGGACGTAGTCGAACTCGTTCTCGGCCTTGGTGCTGGACATGTACGTGGCGACGGCCACCGATCCCGCGACGGCCGCCATCACGGCCGCGACCGCCGGGGCCGTACGGCCGCGGTTGCGGGCCGCGTCGCGCAGCGCCATCCGGGGCGAGAGCGGCAGCCTCCGGCCGATCCGGCCGAGCAGGCCGACGAGCACCGGGATGCAGGCGAGCAGACCGAGTTCGGCGACTATCGAACCGCCGGAGACCAGACCCGAGTCGCCGGTGGTGCCGCCGTAGACGGCGACGACGGTACCGATGGCCAGGACGCAGCAGCCCAGGATCGGCAGGACCCGGGAGGAACGGCGGACGCCGCGACGGCCGGTGAGCGATTCGAGCACGGACTGCCGGCTCGCCACGATCGCCGGGGCGAACGCCGCCAGGAGGCCGGTGACCAGGCCGAACGCCGCGATGCCCAGCAGTTCCAACGGCCGCAGTTCGAGAGAGACGAAGCGGTGCCCGACCAGTTCTTCGAGCATCGGGCGGAACACCGCGGTGAGCCCGATCCCGGCCACCGCACCGGTCACCGCCCCGACCCCGCCGAGCACGAGACCCCCGCCGAGCACCACGGCCCGGACATGGCGCCGGTCCCCGCCGCAGGTGCCGAGAAGACCGAGCTGACGGCGGGAGCGGCGCGCACCGACCGCGAAGGCGGGCCCGGCGAGCAGCACGATCTCCAGGATCGCCAGGGCCACCACGGTGACGAGCGCGACGCTCAGTTCCTCGGAGCTGCCCGCGTACGACTGGTAGCCCTTCCCGGCCAGCGGGACCTCGGAGTCCGGCGGCGGGTCGAGCACGACCTGACGGGACTTGACGAGGACACCCGACTTGTTGGCCCGGAGGACGTCCGGCCAGGTCACTCCCGCCCCTTCGGGGGCCTCGACCAGCCACTGCACGGGGCGTTCGTTGGGCGGAAGCACCTTCTTGTCGTGCTCGGCACCGGCCTTCCACGGAGCGAGGACCGCTCCGGGGTCGGCGTACAGCGCCTCGGTCTTCAGCGCGTCCGGCTTCTCGACGACGCCGGTGATCCGGTACGTCCTGCCGGAGTTGCGCACCGTGGTGGTCGAGCCGACGTCCAGCCCGGTCGACTTCAGGAACGGCTCGGTGGCGGCGACCTCGCCCGCGCCGCGCGGGTAGGAGCCGCGTACGAGGTCGATCATGCCGCGGACCATCTTGTCCGAGGTCCGGACCTCGAAGACGTCGGTGTTGGTGATGCCGTACGCGGTGGTGACGTCGGCCGGGGCGGACCGGATGTCGATCGCCCGCGATCCCTCGGGGAACGTGGTGCTGATGTCGATCGCCGGGCCGCTCTCGTCCGGGACCGCCTCCTCGTCGACCGGCATATACATGTCGCCGTCGGGCAGCTGCTCGATGGGGCCGCTCCGCTGGTCCCAGAAGAGGGCGTCGGCGGAGCCCAGGTCGGCCGTCAGCTGTTCGGCCGTGGTCGGATTCGAGCTGCGGAACGTCACGTCGAGCGCGGTGACGCCGAGCACCGGTACGGCGATCATCGCGACCACCAGCGCGCTGCGGCCCTTGGCCCGCAGCGCGTCGCGCCGGGCTATTCGGAGGGCCGCGCGCCAGCCCGTGAAGACGCTCACTCGGCGGTCCCGGTGATTCCGGTGGTACCGGTGGGGCCGTCGGTGCCTGCGGCTCCGATGCCTCCTGTGCCTCCTGCGGCTCCGGTGGCTCCGACGGCGAGCAGTGAGTCGGCGCCGGCGGTGAGCGACTGGTCGACGATCGAGCCGTCCCGGAGGAACACGACCCGGTCGGCCCAGGCCGCGTACCGCGGTTCATGGGTCACCATCACCCCGGCCGCACCCTGGTCGCAGCGGTTGCGCAGCAGGGCGAGCACCGCTTCGCCGGTCTCGGAGTCGAGGGCCCCGGTCGGTTCGTCGGCGAGCACCAGACGCCGGTCCCCCACCAGCGCGCGGGCGATCGCGACCCGCTGCTGCTGGCCTCCGGACATCTCGTCCGGGAACCGGTCGGCGATCTCCAGGAGCCCCATCTCCTCCAGCGCCGCCCGCGCCTCCTTGCGGGCCTTGCGGACGGAGACGCCGTCGAGTTCGCGCGGCAGGGCGATGTTCTCGGCGGCGGTGAGGGCGGGGATGAGGTTGTAGTCCTGGAAGACGTAGCCGACGCTGCGGCGGCGCAGGGCGGCCACGCCCTTGCGGCCGAGGGCGGCGATGTCCTGGCCCTCGATGATCACCTGGCCGCCGGTCACGGTGTCGAGGCCGCCCGCGATGGTCAGCAGGGTCGACTTGCCGGAGCCCGAGGGGCCCATCACGGCGACGAATTCACCGGCGTGCACGCGGAGATCGATGCCGCGCAGGGCGTGCACCTCGGCGATGCCGGAGCCGTGGGTGCGGGTGAGCGCCCGGAGTTCGAGCACCGGTGTGCCGGCCGACGGCGGCGAACCGGCGGGTGCTGCGGATCGGGACGGGGCGTGCGAGGACATGACGGGTGGTTCCCCCCTAGGAACGGGTGTGGGGCGCGATGATGGGGCGGGTGGGGCGCCGGGACCGCGACCGGTGGCGGCCCGTCGGCTGCGGTCCCGGCGCGCGGTGCGCAGCTTGCGCGGCGCGCGGTCTGCGGTGCGTGGCTCGCGTGGTGCGTGGTGCGCGGTTTGTGTGGTGTGCGCGTCAGCGTCGGCTGCGGGCGCGGGCGGTACGGGGCGCGGCGCGGCCGGGCGTACGGACCTCGGGCTCCGGCTCCGTGGCGACGGCCTCGGCGAGACGGACCAGCCGGGTCTCGCAGTGGTCCAGCCAGCGGGCCTCGGCCTCGGCCTGGAAGATCATCTGCTCCAGTACGAGCAGCCAGGCCACCTCGTCGCGGTTGGACGGGGCGGCGCTGAGCGACTGGGCCTTGAGCCGGGTGTAGTCCTGCATCGCCTTCAGGGTGTGGCGGCGCTGGGACTGGATGACGGCGCGGATGTCCACGCCGGGCGCGCCGACCGCCATCGCGAGCTTGATGGCCAGCTCGTCCCGGGGCGGGTTGCTGCGGTCGACGGGCGTCTCGAACCAGTTCCGCAGTTCGGTGCGTCCGTCGTCGGTGATCGAGTAGAGGGCGTGCCCCTGGTCGTCCTCGTCGTCCTGGGCGACCAGGCCGTCACGCTCCAGCCGGCCCAGCGTCGTGTACACCTGCCCGACGTTGAGCGGCCAGGTGGAGCCGGTGCGCGATTCGAATTCGGTGCGGAGCTGGGAGCCGTATCGGGGGCCCCGCTCCAGGAGGGCCAGCAGCCCGTGGCGGATCGACATACTCAGTATGTATACCGAGTATGTTGTTCGATGCAAGCCTCCCCCGGGAGGCCCGGGGCCTCCCGGGGGACCGGGCGGAGGGTCAGGTCGAGCGACGCATGCGGAACGCCAGGAAGGCCAGCCCCAGCCCGATCAGGGCGATCCCCGCGCCGAGCGACACCTGTTTCACCTGGCTCACGGTCGGCGCGTCCAGGGCCTGCCGCGGGGCCGGCGTCGTCCCGGTGGGCGCGATCTCCCCGGGGGTGACCACGGGGACCGGTTCCGGATCGATCGCCGGGGGCCGCTCCTCGGGCGGATCGAGCAGGCCGTCCGCGTGTGCGAGCTCCCACGGCGAGAACTGCCGTCCGGGCCGCAACCGCCCCTCCCCGGCCTCGCGCCCGGCCAACGGGGGCTGCGCGTCGGGAGGCGGGGACCCCTTGCCGGAGACGGACGAGGAAGGAGAGGGCGCAGGCGGCCGGGGGGAGGAAGCGGAACCGGAGGGGGAGCCGGAGGGCGGCGGCGCCTCAGTGGCTGAACTGCCCGCGGGGGGAGTGGTCGCCGGCGTGGCTGAGTGGCCGACTGGAGGGGAGATCGATGAAGGAACGGCCGATGGGCCGTTCGGTGGGGCCGTGATCGATGGTGGGTGCTGACGAGGAGGCGGCGCGGGGCTTGCCTGACCAGGGCCGAGGTGTGTGTGCGCCGGGTCGCCCGCCGAGGTGTTGAGCGGCTCGTGCACTGGGCCGAGGGTCTCGCCGGGTGCTCGCTGGCCGGCGTGGGCTACGGGCTGTGCCAGGGCCAGAGCCATCCCTGCCGCAGCTATGAAGGCGGCTCGCCTTGCAGGGTATGCACGGATGAGCTCGGCAAACATGAACACAGCGTTGCATGCATGAACATGACGGGCATTTTGACAAAGAAAAGACCCGGCATATGGGTGTATGCCGGGTCCTTTCCGTGGATTCCCTAAGCGAGGCTGTTGGACCTCCAGGGGCTGTACGCGCAGTTGAGCAGAGTGTCTCCCTCACCCCGGCAGACCTGGAGCCGCACCTGGGCGATTCCCTGGTTGTCGGTGAGGCTCGTCGTCCACTCCGGCTGGGCGCCCTTGCCGCCGTAGTTGATTCGCCACGGCCAGTTGGCCACGTCTCCGTTGCTCCGCTTGGTGATCAGGCGCAGCCGGGCATGGTGGCCGTCGGCCAGAGTGTCCACGGACCGGAACTCGATCTTGCTCGCGTACGTCCTGCTTGCGAACGTGACGTAAGCGTCACCGAAGGCGCCAGTGGTCTCTGCCGCCAGTACCACCCCGACCGCTGCCGAAGCCGAGGTGGTGGTCGTGGCGCTGAGAAACGCTACGGATGCCGCCACGAACAGCATGGACTTGCTGCGAAGCTTCATGGATCCCCCCATTCGATCAGTGTCGAACGATGATCCTAATCGCTGTGGGTGACGGAGTGCAACGTTCCGTCACCCACGTCGCTCAGGCCGGGTCGCCCGTCGCGACGCGCAGTTCGAAGTGGGCGCCGACCTTGTCCACGGCGGTGCCGGACGACGGGAACTGGTCGATGACCTGGTCCTCCGCGTAGGTGTTCCCCGGAACCTTGATCTTCTTGATGGTCCAGCCGGCCGCGTCCGCGCACGCCTTCGCGGAGAGGAAGTCCTTGTACAGGAACTTCGGTGCGTCCACCTTTTCCGGATCGTCGCTGTTCTCCAGGGCGTCCGTGCACTTCTCGGTGTCCATCGTCCGGTTCCGCTCCGGCGGCTTGTGCTCGCCGGCGGCCGTCGACTCGGTCGGATTCGGGTCGTCGTTCTCCTTGCCGTTCAGCGAGAGCGCCGTGACCAGCCCGCCGATCGCGACCAGGGAGACCACTATCGCGCCCACGATCACCGGCATGTTCCGCTTCGAGCCGCTGCCGCCCGAGCCGGACTGCGGCTGGGTCCGGGTCTGCGGGGAGACCGTGTAGGGCGGCGGGGTCTGGTGGGCCGGGGCCTGGCTCTGGTACGGCTGGGGCGACTGCGGGTAGCCGTAGGACGGGGCGGGGGCCGGGGCCGGGGTCGTCGGGCCGTACGGGCCCGGCTGGGCGCCCGACTGGTACGGGCCCGGCTGGTACGGCGTCTGGACGCTCTGGGGCATGCCGCCGGACTGGTCGACCGGCGGGAAGACCGCCGAACCGACGCCCGAACCGCTGTTCGCCGGGGCGCCGCCGCCCGCGACGATCATCGGTGCGCCCGCGGCGCCGCCCGCGTTCAGCACGCGGGCGATCTCGTCCTGCATCGCCGCCGCGCTCGGGAAGCGCTCGTTCGGGTTCTTCTTCAGCGCACGGGCGACGAGGGCGTCCATCGCCGGTGTGATCGACCGGTTGATCGTGGAGGGCGCGACCGGCTCCTCCTGGACGTGTGCGTACGCGATCGCGAGCGGCGAGTCCGCGTCGAAGGGGAGCCGCCCGGTCAGCAGCTGGAACAGCATGATGCCGACCGAGTACAGGTCGGAGCGGGCGTCCACCCCGCGGCCCAGGGCCTGCTCGGGGGAGAGGTACTGCGGGGTGCCGACGACCATGCCGGTCTGCGTCATCGACGTGACGCCCGACTGCATGGCGCGGGCGATGCCGAAGTCCATGACCTTCACGACGCCGCGCTTGGTCACCATCACGTTGCCGGGCTTGATGTCGCGGTGGACCAGGCCCATCTCGTGGCTGGTGTCCAGCGCGGCCAGGACGTCGGCCGTCACCTTCAGCGCCCGGTCGGCCGGCATCGCGCCGTGGTTCCGGACGTCCGCCTGGAGCACGGAGCCGAGCGGCTGGCCCTCGACGTACTCCATGACGATGTACGGCATCAGCGCGCCGCCGAGCTCGTCCTCGCCGGTGTCGAAGACCGAGACGATGTTGGTGTGCTGCAGTTTTGCGACAGCCTGGGCCTCGCGGCGGAAGCGTTCGCGGAAGGACTGCTCGCGGCCCAGTTCCGTGTGCAGGGTCTTGATCGCGACCTGGCGGTCCAGCGCGGTGTCGTACGCCAGGTACACGGACGCCATCCCGCCCTCACCGAGCAGATCGCGCAGCTGGTAGCGCCCACCGGCGACCGAACCGCCCGCATAGCGACCCTGAGCGCCGTGTGCGCCGTCCTGGCTCATGACTTGCTTCCCCCTCGGCGCGACTGACGCGATCATCCCTATTTACGCGCCAAGTCTGCCCCAGGGGTACGACACGTCAAGCCAGGTGCCCGTTCCGTGACCCTACGCACAAGAAGCGTCTCGGAAGCGTTACAGGAACACCATGGATTTTTTGTGGAGGGCGCGCCGGGCGGCCGGATGACCTGCCCCTGTCGGCCACGGGGTGTCCGGCGGAGGCTGTAGCGTGGCGTGGCAATGCAGCTGGGGGGGGGGGGGGGGGGGGGGGGGGGGGGGGGGGGGGGGGGGGGGGGGGGGGGGCGCGCCCCCCCCCCCCCCCCCCCCCCCCCCCCCCCCCCCCCCCCAAAGGCCCCAGACACCGTGAGCACCGCGGACGCGCGGACAGATACGACGGCGAGGACTGATGGCACCCGATTCCGAAGCAAACGGCGGCGGAGTCTCGGATGGCACCGACTCCTGGGGCATCGACGGCGTCGTCGGCGACGGACGCTACCGGATGACCCACCGCCTCGGGCGGGGCGGAATGGCGGAGGTCTTCGCGGCCGAGGACGTCAGGCTCGGCCGCACGGTCGCGGTCAAGCTGCTGCGCTCCGACCTGGCGGAGGACCCGGTCTCCAAGGCCCGGTTCACGCGCGAGGCACAGTCCGTGGCGGGCCTGAACCACCATGCGATCGTCGCCGTGTACGACTCCGGCGAGGACGTGGTGGGCGGGCAGACCGTCCCCTACATCGTGATGGAGCTCGTCGAGGGCCGCACCATCCGCGATCTGCTGATCAGCGCCGAGGCCCCGCCGCCCGAGCAGGCGCTGATCATCGTCTCGGGGGTGCTGGAGGCCCTCGCGTACTCGCACCAGCACGGCATCGTCCACCGTGACATCAAGCCCGCCAACGTGATCATCACCAACTCGGGCGCGGTCAAGGTGATGGACTTCGGCATCGCGCGGGCCCTGCACGGCGCGCAGTCGACGATGACCCAGACCGGCATGGTCATGGGCACGCCGCAGTACCTCTCCCCCGAGCAGGCGCTGGGCAAGGCCGTCGACCACCGCTCCGACCTCTACGCCACCGGCTGTCTGCTGTACGAACTCCTGGCGCTGCGGCCCCCCTTCACGGGCGAGACGCCGCTCTCCGTCGTGTACCAGCACGTCCAGGACATCCCGGTCCCGCCGTCCGAGGTGCTGAACTCGGTGCCGCCGGAGCTGGACGGGCTGGTCATGCGCTCGCTCGCGAAGGACCCGGACGACCGGTTCCAGAGCGCCGAGGAGATGCGCGGCCTCGTCCAGTACGGCCTGCAGATGCTCCAGGTGCAGGGCGGCCACACGCACACGTGGAACACCGGCCCGGTGGCGGTGCACGAGGGCGGCCACACCCCGCCCGCGGGCGTCACCGGCGGCACGATGGCGATGGGCCACCCGCCGCACTACGGGGACACCTCGCAGGGCCCGATCCTGCCGCCGATGAACCCCGACGACGGCGGTTACGAGGGCGGCCAGGGCGGTTCCGGCGGCGGCCGGGGCAAGTTGTGGCTGTTCGTGGTGCTCGCGCTGATCGCGATCGGCGCCGGCGTCGCCATCGCGGTCAACGCGGCGGACGACGGCGGCACGAAGCAGAAGAAGCCCCCGGTGACGAACTCCGATTCGCCGTCCCCGACCAAGGACTCCTCCGAGCCGAGCGACGAGGAGACCGAGCAGAACCAGCCGCCGGAGAACTCCACCGGCAACCAGGAGGACACGCCCCCCTCGCGGACCTACTCCCCGTCCACCACCCCGAGCCAGCCGTACGAGCCGCCGCCCACGGGACCGTCCACGCCGGGCACGGACAACGGCGGTACGGGCACGGACAACGGCGGTACGGGCACCGACAACGGCGGCACCGGTACGGACGACGGGGGCACGGGCACCGACGACGGCGGCACCGGTACGGACAACGGCGGTACGGGCACGGACAACGGCGGCACCGGCGAGTCGACCGGGGCGACCGCGGGCACTTCGGTCGGCGCATCGGCCGCGGCCGGCGCCGCGTCGGGCGCCGGCCAGTGACCTGAACGACCCGACGGGCCCGGGGCCCGGGCCGGACACTCTCCGGTCCACGCCCCGGGCCCGTGGCCGTTCTCGGAACCGGAACCGGAATCGGAACCGTCGCTCGCACTCAGCCCCCGGCCCCGGCCCCGCCGGGCTCACCCCGTGAACGCCTCGCGCACCGCCTCGTACTCGCGCGTCCACCAGACCGCCAGGGCCGACACCGCGGGGAACTGCGGGTCGGCCCTCCGGTCGTGCAGGCAGTACCGCCAGCGCAGTATCCAGAAGTCGTTGAGCCGCTCCCACCACACCCGGTGCACCGCGGCGGCCAGTTCCGCCGCCCCGGCGCCGGCCGCCCGCCGGTAGGCCCGCGCGTACGCCCGCACCTTCTCCAGCTCCAGCCTCCCGGCCGGGAGCACGAAGAAGATCGCCGCCGCCCGCACCGCCTCCTCGGCGCGCGGCTGGATGCCCAGCCGGTCCCAGTCGAGGATCGCGACCGGGTCCGCGCCCCGGTACAGGACGTTCAGCGGGTGGAAGTCGCCGTGCACCCAGCCCGTCGCCGGGAGGCCGGGCGTGGGCGGTCTGCGGTCGGCGTGCTGTTCCAGCAGGACGCGCCGCTCCAGGAGGCGGTGCTCGGCCAGCTCGTCGAAGGCGTCCCGGGGCCGGCGCCGACGCGCGGCGGCGAGCAGTTCGTCGATCAGGGTGAACGTTTCCACGGGGTCGGGGCTGTGATGGCCGCCGGTCCGCTGCGCGGGGCCGGTGCCCTCCTCCATGACCTGTTCGAGCCCGGTGTGCACGGCCCCGAGCAGGGACCCGAGACGCTCCGACTGGGCGGTGGTGAGCTGGTCGCCCGCCCGGTGCAGCCCGTCCACCCAGGGGTGCAGGGCATAGCACCGGCCGCCGATCTCCGTGACCGTCCCGCCCTCGGTGTCCGCCACGGGCGGGGCCACGGGCACGCCGAGCGACTGCAGGCGCTGGGTGGCGCGGTGCTGGCGGACGATCGTGGCGCGGTCGCCGGTGGTGTCGTCGAGGTGGTGCTTGAGGAAGAAGGAGCCGCGGGTGGTGGAGACGCGGTAGCCGTGGTTGAGCAGCCCCTGGGTGACGGGTTTGCAGGTCAGGGGCTCGCCCGCGTCCGGGTAGCGGCGCAGTACCTCGTCCACCGGGGGGACCGGGCGCCCCGGACGGTGGGGCGTGGACGAGCGCGGCGGTTCGCCGACCGGTGGGGCGGAGGAGAGGGTTACCGGCAAAGCGGAAGAAAGGGTGACAGATGAGCGCGGCACTCACCAAATGTTAGATCACGCTACGTGTTGCTTTGGTCCACTTGCGTGAAAGCCCAGAGTGTGCACAGAGGCGAAGTGCGGGTCGATCCGGAGGTACGCCGGGGCGAAGGGCTCGCCGTTCACCCGGGCCGGAGCCGTGCCGAAGAGTTCCCGCTGATCGGCCGTCGGGTGCACGACCTGGGCGGGCCCGGTGAACTGCACGGCCCACAGATCGCCGCCGCCCACGACCTCGCCGCCCCCCGCCCCCGGGACCACGGTCTCCATCCCCGGGACCACCGTCCTCGCCGCGCCGTCGTCCATCCCCGGGAGCATGCTCCCCGTCCCCGGGGCCACCGCGTTGAAATTGTCGGCGCCGTACGCCACGACCGCCCCGTCGCAGGAGTCGTGGTAGCGGAAGCCGCCGTGCAGCCGCAGGAGCACCCGGCCGTCGATCACGACGTGGCGCGCCACCATCAGAAACGGAAGGGCCCGCATGCTCGTGGCCAGCCGACCGTACGGGACGCGGCCGAGCAGTTCGATCGCCTGGAGTTCCTCGGAGGACATGGCCTCCACTCTCCGTCACCGGGCGAGACCGCCGACAGAGGCTGCGGCCCCGGTTGCGCCGGGACCAAAGTCCCGCTCGGCAGCCCTGCCCGGTACTCCCGCTCGGCGGTGGTCGCTCAGCGGTCCCCGCTCAGCGCTTCTGTGCCTGCAGCCTGGCCACGTACGCGGCGGCCTGCGAGCGCCGCTCCATGCCGAGCTTGGAGAGCAGGCTGGAGACGTAGTTCTTGATGGTCTTCTCGGCGAGGTGCAGCCGCTCGCCGATCACCCGGTTCGTCAGCCCCTCGCCGATCAGGTCGAGGATCTTGCGCTCCTGGTCGGTGAGGGCGGCGAGCCTGTCGTCGTCCCGGTCCTTCTTCCCGTCGCGCAGCCGCTCCAGGACCCGGGCGGTCGCCACCGGGTCCAGCAGCGACTTGCCGGCCGCCACGTCCCGTACCGCGTTCAGCAGTTCGTTGCCCCGGATCGCCTTCAGCACGTACCCCGAGGCCCCCGCCATGATCGCGTCGAACAGGGCCTCGTCGTCCGCGTACGAGGTGAGCATCAGGCACTTGATGTTCTCGTCCTGGGAGCGGATCTCCCGGCACACCTCCACGCCGCTCCCGTCCGGAAGCCGTACGTCGAGCACCGCCACGTCCGGCCGGGTCGCCGGGATGCGCACCAGGGCGTCCGCCGCCGTGCCGGCCTCGCCGACGACCTCGATGTCGTCCTCGACCGAGAGCAATTCATGGACTCCACGCCGGACGACTTCGTGGTCGTCCAGCAGGAAAACGGTGATTTTTCCTTGTTCGCGCACAAAATGCAGTCTCACACACTCACCTCTTCCCTGCCGCCGAACGGCGGGATAACGTGCGGTTGTTCCGGTGACCTGCGGGGCCGTTACCAAGGCTGTGACCAGCGAGAGTTCCCGACTTTTTCGATTTACTTGGAAATCCAAGCAAAATCGCAGGTCAGATGGGGTTTCGCAGTTATGCGTCGCACTGGGTAACGTGCTTTTGGCAGGGCGCTCGCCGGGGCACCTGTCACGCCTGTTCCCGAACCGAGCGGCACCCACCCCGTGCACGGGTACGGACCCAGGCGAGCCGCACTGGCTTCCCGGCAGACCCCGGGGGCCGGACCGACGGAGGAGCACGCACGTGACCGTGGAGAGCACTGCCGCGCGCACACCGCGACGCAGCAGCAAGCGGAGCAGCGCAGCGGAGACGACCGCGAAGGCACCCGCTGAGGCGCCCGCGAAGAAGCCGGCGAGGACGCCCGCGAAGAAGTCCGCCGGGACGACCGCGAAGGCGCCCGCGAAGAAGACCGCCGCGAAGAAGACCGCTGCGAGGACGGCCGCCACGAAGACGGCCGCGGGGGCACCGCAGCGTTCCGAGCCCGAGCTCGTCCAGCTGCTGACGCCCGAGGGCGAGCGCGTCGAGCACCCGGACTACTCGATCGACCTGACCGACGACGAGCTGCGCGGTCTGTACCGGGACATGGTCCTGACCCGCCGCTTCGACGCCGAGGCCACCGCGCTGCAGCGCCAGGGCGAGCTGGGGCTGTGGGCCTCGCTGCTCGGCCAGGAGGCCGCCCAGATCGGCTCCGGCCGGGCCCTGCGCGACGACGACTACGTCTTCCCGACGTACCGGGAGCACGGCGTCGCCTGGTGCCGGGGGGTCGACCCGACCAACCTGCTCGGGATGTTCCGCGGGGTGAACCACGGCGGATGGGACCCGAACAGCAACAACTTCCACCTGTACACGATCGTCATCGGCTCGCAGACCCTGCACGCCACCGGCTACGCCATGGGCGTCGCCAAGGACGGCGCGGACTCGGCCGTGATCGCGTACTTCGGCGACGGCGCCTCCAGCCAGGGCGACGTGGCCGAGTCGTTCACCTTCTCCGCGGTCTACAACGCCCCGGTCGTCTTCTTCTGCCAGAACAACCAGTGGGCGATCTCCGAGCCGACCGAGCGGCAGACCCGCGTCCCGCTCTACCAGCGCGCGCAGGGCTTCGGCTTCCCCGGCATCCGGGTGGACGGCAACGACGTGCTCGCCTGCCTGGCGGTCACCAGGTCGGCGCTGGAGCGGGCCCGCAGGGGCGAGGGCCCGACTCTCGTCGAGGCGTTCACCTACCGGATGGGCGCGCACACCACCTCCGACGACCCGACGAAGTACCGGCGGGACGAGGAGCGGGCCGCCTGGGAGGCGAAGGACCCGATCCTGCGGCTGCGCACGTACCTGGAGAAGCAGGGCGTCGCCGACGAGGCGTTCTTCACCGCGCTGGACGAGGAGAGCGAGGCGCTCGGCAAGCGGGTGCGCGAAGTGGTGCGGGCGATGCCCGACCCGGACCCGATCGCGATCTTCGACAACGTCTACGCCGACGGCAACCCGCTCGTCGACGAGGAACGCGCCCAGTTCGCCGCGTACCAGGCATCGTTCGCCGACTCAGCCGAGAAGGGCAAGTAAGCAGCCATGGCCATGGAAAAGATGTCCATCGCGAAGGCGCTCAACGAGTCGCTGCGCAAGGCCCTCGACACCGACCCCAAGGTCCTCATCATGGGTGAGGACGTCGGCAAGCTGGGCGGTGTCTTCCGGATCACCGACGGGCTCCAGAAGGACTTCGGCGAGGACCGGGTGATCGACACCCCGCTCGCCGAGTCCGGCATCGTCGGCACGGCGATCGGCCTGGCCCTGCGCGGCTACCGGCCGGTCGTGGAGATCCAGTTCGACGGCTTCGTCTTCCCCGCGTACGACCAGATCGTCACCCAGCTCGCGAAGATGCACGCCCGCGCGCTCGGCAAGATCAAGCTGCCCGTCGTCGTCCGCATCCCCTACGGCGGCGGCATCGGCGCGGTCGAGCACCACAGCGAGTCGCCCGAGGCCCTGTTCGCGCACGTCGCGGGCCTGAAGGTGGTCTCGCCGTCGAACGCGAGCGACGCCTACTGGATGATGCAGCAGGCCGTCCAGAGCGACGACCCGGTGATCTTCTTCGAGCCGAAGCGGCGCTACTGGGACAAGGGCGAGGTCCAGACCGACGCCATCCCCGGCCCGCTGCACAGGGCGTCGGTGGTGCGCACCGGTTCCGACCTGACGCTCGCCGCCTACGGGCCGATGGTGAAGGTCTGCCTGGCGGCGGCCGAGGCCGCCCAGGAGGAGGGCAAGTCGATCGAGGTCCTGGACCTGCGCTCGATGTCCCCGATCGACTTCGACACCATCCAGTCCTCGGTGGAGCGGACCGGCCGGCTCGTGGTGGTCCACGAGGCCCCGGTGTTCTACGGCTCCGGCGCGGAGATCGCCGCCCGGATCACCGAGCGGTGCTTCTACCACCTGGAGGCGCCGGTGCTGAGGGTGGGCGGCTACCACGCCCCGTACCCGCCGGCGCGGCTGGAGGACGAGTACCTGCCGGGTCTCGACCGTGTGCTCGACGCCGTCGACCGCTCGCTGGCGTACTGAGGACTGGGACGTGACAACGATGACCGACACTTCCAACGCTGCCCGCTTCCGTGAGTTCAAGATGCCCGACGTGGGCGAGGGACTCACCGAGGCGGAGATCCTCAAGTGGTACGTCCAGCCCGGCGACACCGTCACCGACGGTCAGGTCGTGTGCGAGGTCGAGACCGCGAAGGCGGCCGTGGAGCTGCCGATCCCGTTCGACGGGGTGGTGCACGAGCTGCGCTTCCCCGAGGGCACGACCGTCGACGTCGGCCAGGTGATCATCGCGGTGGACGTGGCCCCGGGCAGCGGTGACGCGGCCCCGGCCGGGGCGGCGGCCGCTGCTCCCGCGCCGGCCGCCGAGGTCACCGCGCCGGCCGCCGGGACTCCTGCCCCGGCCGAACCGGAGCCCGAGGCGCCCAAGGGCCGCCAGCCCGTCCTGGTGGGTTACGGCGTGGCCGAGACCTCCACGAAGCGGCGCGCCCGCAAGGGCACGGCGGCCCCCGTGCCGGCCGCCGCCGCGGCGATCCAGGGCGAGATGAACGGCCACGGCGCCGCGCTCGCGGCCCCGAAGGACCGTCCGCTGGCCAAGCCGCCGGTGCGCAAGCTGGCCAAGGACCTGGGCATCGACCTGGCGACCGTCGTCCCGACCGGCAAGGACGGGATCATCACCCGCGAGGACGTGCACGCCGCGGCCACGCCCGTACCGGCGCAGGCTCCCGTGTCCGTTCCGGTCCAGGCGCCCGCACCCGCGGCCGCCGCCGAGGCCCCGGCGGTGTCCGGTACGACGGTGGCGGACGCCCGCGAGACCCGCATCCCGGTCAAGGGCGTGCGCAAGGCCATCGCGCAGGCGATGGTGGGCAGCGCCTTCACGGCCCCGCACGTCACCGAGTTCGTCACCGTCGACGTGACGCGCACGATGAAGCTGGTCGCGGAGCTCAAGGAGGACAAGGACATGGCGGGGGTGCGGGTCAACCCGCTCCTGATCATCGCCAAGGCCCTCCTGGTCGCGATCAGGCGGAACCCGGAGATCAACGCCGCCTGGGACGAGCCCAACCAGGAGATCGTCCAGAAGCACTACGTGAACCTGGGCATCGCCGCGGCCACCCCGCGCGGTCTGATCGTGCCGAACATCAAGGACGCGCACGACATGACCCTGCCGCAGCTCGCGGCGGCCCTGGGCGAGCTGGTCTCCACGGCCCGGGACGGCAAGACGTCCCCGGCCGCGATGGCGGGCGGCACGGTGACGATCACCAACGTCGGCGTCTTCGGCGTCGACACGGGCACCCCGATCCTGAACCCGGGTGAGTCCGCGATCCTCGCGGTCGGCGCGATCAAGCTCCAGCCGTGGGTCCACAAGGGCAAGGTGAAGCCGCGTCAGGTCACCACACTGGCCCTGTCGTTCGACCACCGCCTGGTCGACGGCGAACTCGGCTCCAAGGTCCTGGCCGACGTCGCCGCGATCCTGGAACAGCCGAAGCGCCTGATCACCTGGGCGTGACCGTTCCGGCAGTACGTGCATGAGATGGGCCCGCGCGAAGTTCGCGCGGGCCCATCGGCGCGTCCGGCCCCCTCCGCAGGGCGAGTTCGGCGAACACGGTCTTGCCGACGGTGCGCGACTCGACGCCCCACCGATCGGCGATCGACGCCACGATCAGGAGCCCCCGGCCGTAGCACTCCTCGCGCGGAACCGGCAGCCGTTCGCCCCATGGATCGCTGACCGCGACCCGGAGCGTGGCCGCGGTGAGCGCGAGCCGCACCCGCAGGAGCCGGCCCCGGGCACCCCCACTCCCGCACCAGCCGCGCGGTGCATCGTGTCGTTCGCCGAGCCCGGTGCGATGGACATGGTTTACATGGACACCACGTCGTCTACGCTGTGGTTCGAGAGCGAGTCGGATGCCGCGCGCCACAACGTCACGTTCGGTCGAATCGCCAGAAGCGGGCTCGCTCCCCGCGATTCCATCGCTCTGATGGGGCGTATTCGCAAGGAGTTGTAGTCGTGCCGCACTTCGAGTTCGTCAAGTCCAGCTACAGCAGCGGCAACGGCGAGTGCGTCGAGGTGGCCCGCAACGTCCCCCGTGCCGCCGCCGTCCGCGACTCCAAGAACCCCGTCGGCCCCGTCGTCGTCCTGGGCCCCGCCGCCTGGGACGCCTTCCGGGCCGGGCCGGGGCGATCGTCGGTCTGAGTGGACAGCCGGGGCCAGGAGGCCGGAGCGGCGATCCGGGCGGTCCTCGACCGGTGCATGGCCGAGGGGTTGGCGCCGGATTCGGTGGAGGGCGCCACGGACGAGCAGGTGGAGGCGTACGCCGTCGCGCAGGGCGTCACGACGGTGCCCGTCGCTGTCCGTGAGGTGCTGCGGCTGATCGGTGTGCGCCACGGGCTGTGGCAGGTCGGCAGCGCGCTCGGGGTGGACGCGGTCGGCGGGGACGCGAAGCGGTACGCACAGGCCGCCCTGGTGCCCGGAGACGGTGCGGTTCTCCGGGACCCGGCCGGGCTGCTGGTGCTGGTCGCGCACCAGGCGTACGCGTTCCACGTCGTCGACGGGGCCGATCTCGGCATGCCGGACCCGCCCGTGTGGCTGGTCACGGAGGGCGAACCGGCCCGCCCGGCCTGGCGCTCGGTGACCCACTGGTTCGACAGCACCAGCCCGGACGTCGGCGCGTACCGCACCCGCCTGGAGGTACTGGCGGAGACGGGTGGCTGGATGCCGCCCTGGACGTGGTACCTGCGCCCGGTCGATCCGGGGCGGGCGAGCTGACCGGCGGCGCCGCGTACTTCCTTGCCGTACGAAGGACGCTCCCGCATCCGTCCCGCTGCCGACGCGACCACCGCACGGCCGGTGGGGTTCCGGGGCCGAGTCCTGGCCCCGCCGGTCTCGTTCCTCCTGGTGGGAGGCGCCATGGCCCGCCGGCCCCGAGCTGGTGGCGGCACGAGGGCCGGTGATTCCTCGGGCGCTCCGGGAGGGGGCGCGCATCGGGCAATTCGTCGGTTCCTGCCGGAAATCGGGGCGCTGAGGTGCGCTGTTAGGGTGGCCGGATGTCATCGGTCAAGAAGTTCCAGGTCACCTTCGACTGCGCGAATACCGAACGTGTCGCCCGCTTCTGGTGCGAGGTGCTGGGGTACTCCCTGACGCTGCCCTCCGAGGGGGAGGGCACGTGGGCCGTGTGCTCCGACCCCGCGGGGGAAGGCCCGCGGATGTACTTCCAGCAGGTGCCCGAGGGCAAGGTCGCCAAGAACCGGGTGCACCTCGACGTGCGGGCCGGCACCGGGCTCGTGGGGGCGGAGCGGCTGGCCGTGCTGGAGGCCGAACGCGATCGGCTGGTGGCGCTCGGCGCGGTGTGCACGAAGGTGCTGTATGCCGACGAGGAGAACGAGTCGTGCATCAACATGCAGGACGTCGAGGGCAACGAGTTCTGTCTCGACTGAGCGTTCTCGGGGTCGTTCAGGCGCCGCCCCCGGAGAGTTCGAGGATGTGCCGGGCCGTGCCGGCGGGGTCGACGAGCTGGTGCAGGTGCTCGCCGGGCAGGTGTGCGACGCGCCAGCCGCGGTCGCGTGCCTCGGCGGCCGTCTCCTCGTACGGCGGCCCGAAGAGCAGGTAGGAGCAGGGGTGGTCGTCCCAGCCCGCCGGGACGGGGACGTGCTGCTCGTAGTAGGCGAGCGGCAGCCTCGGCTGCTCGGCGACGACCCGCTGCCGCACCTCGGGGTCGGAGAACATCGGCGCGATGTCGGCCTCGTCCCACCAGTCGGTCCAGCGCGGCAGCACGCCGTCGACCGCCAGGGGGCGGAGGAACTCCAGCAGGCCGGGCGGGGCGACAGGGGTGGGCCCGGTACGGGCCGGCAGCGCCGCGTCGACGAGGACCGAGGCGGTCACCGGGTGGTCGAGCCCGGCGCGGACGACCGGGAGGAACAGCCCCGCGTTGCTGTGCGCGACCAGTACGAGGGGGTGCTCCGCCGGGATTCCGTCGAGGCCGTCCCGGACGGCGTCGACGACCCGGGGCCAGTACGGCGGTCCGCCGGCTCCCACGTGCAGCAGGGACGGCACCCGCACCCGGTGCCCCGCGGCGGTCAGCCGTGCGGCCACCGGGGCCCAGGTGGAGGGACCCACCGACGGACTGTGGACGAGGACGAAGACCGGTCGCATACGGACATCGTGTCGCCGGTCCGCCGCCGGTCGCGACCGGATCGGCCGAGGGCGAACGCCGCGCGGACGGGGACGGCCGGGCACGGAAGAGGGGCCCCGCGCGGTGCGGGGCCCCTCTGCGTGGTGCGGTGATCGACCGGGCTACTTCTTGAAGGAGTAGTCCATGATCTTCTTCATGTCCGCGGAACGGTTGGTCGCGCTCGTGGAGGCGAGCACCGTGCCGACGATCGTCTTGCTGCCGCGGGTGGCGGCGAAGACCAGGCAGTACTTGGCCGTCGGACCGGAGCCGGTCTTGATGCCGATCGCACCGCTGTAGCTGCTGAGCATGGTGTTGGTGTTGGTCCACGACATGTAGCGGTAGCCGCCGGACTTCGTGGTGACCTTCTGCTTGGTCGACTTGGTCTTGACGATCGAGCGGAAGGTGGAGCTCTTCATCGCGCTGCTGGCGATCTTCGTCAGGTCGCGCGGCGTCGAGTAGTTCGAGCCGTTCCCTATGCCGTCGAACGAGTCGAAGTGGGTGTTCTTCAGCCCGAGGGACTTGGCCTGGGCGTTCATCTTGCCGATGAACGACTTCACGCGGGCCGCGCGGGTGGTGCCGGAGCCGAACTTGTCGGCCAGCGCGTAGGCGGCGTCGCAGCCGGACGGCAGCATCAGGCCGTACAGGAGCTGGCGGACGGTGACCTTGTCACCCACGATGAGGCGGGCCGACGAGGCGCCCTTGGAGACGATGTAGTCGCTGTACGCCTTCTGGATCGTGACCTTGGAATCCAGGTTCAGGTTCTTCTGCGACAGCACCACCTTGGCCGTCATGATCTTGGTGGTGGAGCCGGTGGAACGACGGGTGTCCGCGGCCTTGGAGAACAGGGACTTCGCGGTGCCGTTGTTCATCGTGTAACCGCCGGGGGCGGTGATCTTCGGGGTGGGCGGCGTGGCGGCCTGAGCCGTGGAGGCGAACAAGCCGCTCGCGATGACGGCACCCGCTGTCAGGGCCACGGTGGCGGAGGCGCTGATGCGGTTTATGCCCTTGATGCCGATTTTCAACTGAAAACTCCAAATGCCCCTTGAATGCGGCCACATGAAGGTGCCGCTCGGTGATGAGACTCATGAGACGGGGGGATGGATGTGCCGATTCCTGGGGCAATTTCGGGCTGCGGGCGATTTCCGGCCGGGTCGGGTGGAGGCGGGGCAAGGTGCCGGCCGGGTGGTGGCCGGTCCGCATCCTGGACGGGTTGCGGCATGCACGCATGTTGTATCTATGCTGTGTGCATGCCTGCCGCGCCCTCGACCGTGAAGCCCTCCGAGAAGACCGTCGCGAGAACGGCCGTGAAGCGGCCGCCCGCCGCCGAGCGCGTCTACACCCACATCAAGGAGGCGGTCCTGGACCGCCGTTACGAGGGCGGCACGCTCCTCACCGAGGGCGACCTCGCCGAGGCCGTCGGCGTCTCCCGCACCCCGGTGCGCGAGGCGCTGCTGCGGCTGGAGGTCGAGGGGCTGATCAAGCTGTACCCGAAGAAGGGCGCCCTGGTGCTCGCCGTGTCCGCACAGGAGATCGCGGACGTGGTGGAGACCCGGCTGCTCGTCGAGGAGTTCGCGGCCCGCAAGGCCGTGCCCGCCTCCCCCCGGCTGATCGCCCGGCTGGAGGAACTCCTGGCGGAGCAGCGTGTGCTGGCCGAGGCCGGGGACCTGGCCGCGGTGTCGGTGAAGGACCGCTGCTTCCACGCCGAGATCGTGCGCAACGCAGGCAACGAGATCCTCTCGCGCCTCTACGACCAGCTGCGCGACCGGCAGTTGCGGATGGGCGTCGCCGTGATGGAGGCGCACCCGGGCCGGATCGCCGCCAACATCACCGAGCACGGGGAGCTGCTGGAGGCGATCAGGGCCGGTGACGCGGAGGGCGCCGCACAGGTCGTGCGCCGCCATGTCGGCCGGGTCAAGGTGCTGGTCAGGGGTGAGGACCGGTGAGTTCCGCCGCTCCCACCCTGCCCCTGCCCGGCGATCCCCCCGGCGGCCGACGTGCCGTGCGGGTCTGGGGCATCGGCGTCGCGGTCTACTTCGTCGCCATCATCTTCCGCACCAGCCTGGGCGTCGCCGGGCTCGACGCCGCCGACCGGTTCCACGTCAACGCCTCCGCGCTCGCCACCTTCTCCATCCTCCAACTGCTCGTCTACGCGGGCATGCAGATACCCGTCGGCCTGATGGTCGACCGCCTCGGCACCAAGAAGGTCCTCGCCCTGGGGGCCGTCCTGTTCACCCTCGGGCAGCTCGGCTTCGCGCTGTCCCCCTCGTACGGCATGGCGCTGGCGTCCAGGGCGCTGCTGGGCTGCGGCGACGCGATGACGTTCATCAGCGTGCTGCGGCTCGGGGCGCGCTGGTTCCCGGCCCGGCGCGGTCCGCTGATCGGGCAGGTCGCGGCGCTCTTCGGGATGGCGGGCAACCTCGTCTCGACGCTCCTGATCGCGCGCTCCCTGCACGGGCTCGGCTGGACCACCACCTTCGTCGGCAGCTCGATGGCCGGCGTCGTCGTCCTCGTACTCCTGCTGCTGTTCCTGAAGGACCACCCCGAGGGCCACGAGCCGCCGCCCGTGGAGCGGGCGGGCGCCGCCTATGTGCGCGGGCAGATCGCGGACGCCTGGCGGGAGCCCGGTACCCGGCTCGGCATGTGGGTGCACTTCACCACGCAGTTCCCGGCCATGGTGTTCCTGCTGCTGTGGGGGCTGCCGTTCCTGGTCGAGGCACAGGGGCTGAGCCGGTCCGTCGCCGGTGAGCTGCTCACCCTGGTGGTGCTCTCCAACATGGCGTTCGGGCTGGTCTACGGGCAGATCGTGGCCCGGCACCACGCCGCCCGCGCCCCGCTGGCCCTGGGCACGGTCGCGGCCACGGCGCTGCTCTGGGCCTCGGCCGTCTTCTTCCCGGCCGACCACGCGCCGATGTGGCTGCTGATCGTGCTGTGCGCGGTGCTCGGCGCGTGCGGCCCTGCCTCGATGATCGGCTTCGACTTCGCCCGGCCCGCCAACCCCCCGGAGCGGCAGGGCACCGCCTCGGGCATCGTCAACATGGGCGGCTTCATCGCCTCGATGACCACGCTCTTCGCCGTCGGCGTCCTGCTCGACGCGACCGGCGACAACTACCGGATCGCGTTCTCCTCGGTCTTCGTGCTGGAGGCGCTCGGCGTCGTGCAGATCCTGCGACTGCGCTCCAGGGCCGCGCACCGGGAGCGGGAGCACCACGTCGTCAGCCGTGTGGAGGCCGTGCACGTACCGGTGTGACGTCCGCCGCCCGGTGCGACGAGGTGCGGTGCGGCGCGGTGCCGTGTCCCGCGCCGCGCCCGCCGCACCGGGGAGCGACTCACGGGGTGACGGCGAAGTTCCGCAGGATCGCGTCCGCCAGGTCCTGGTCGCCCTCGATCTTGATCCGGTCGGCGACCGCGCCCGGCCGCACCCGCCCGCAGGCGAGACGGAAGTACGTCTCCCAGTCCATCGCCAGCGTCACCGCGGGGCCGAGCGAGGGCGAACCGTCCACCGAACCGCGGCCCTCCGCGTCGACCCTGACGGTGCGCAGGAACTCCAGCGGTCCGTTCACATCGAGCACGATCGCCGAACTGGGCGGCGCCCCCGCGTCCTTGGCGACCACCTTCGGCAGCGCGTCGAGCAGGGTGTCCCGGACGACGGTGGCGCCGGGGGAGTCCAGGTTGCCGGGCCGGCCCAGCGTCGTCCGCAGGTCCTGCTCGTGCACCCAGACGTCGAAGGCCCGCATCCGCAGTGCCAGTTCGAGACTCTGCTCGGCGCCCAGCGGGGCCCGGACCATGGTCTCGGGGGCGCGCGTCTCGTTGCGCAGCTGACGTGCGCGGCGAATGATCGTGTACTCCAGCTCGGAGGTCATCTCCGGCGCGGTGTGGTGGCGCCGCACGTCGACCTGCATCTCCATGTAGCGGGCGAAGTCGCTCTGCACGTGGTAGAGGTCGCGGGGCAGGGAGTGGATCGGGCGGGGGTCGCCGAGCTGCTCGCACTCCATGCCGATGATGTGCGAGACGACATCGCGCACCGACCAGGCGGGGCACGGTGTCCTGCGATTCCACTCCCCCTCGGGGAGCGACTTCACCAGCTCGGCTATCGACTCGATGGAGTGGGTCCAGGCATCGGCGTAGGTCTGGAGGCTGGGATGGACGGTCACGGGACCCCTCGTGCGGTTCTGCGGTGCATGGGCTGGAGTGCTGGGCGCGGGCGGCGGCGGACTGCGTGGGAGGTTCGATCGCTAAGTTACGCTGCGAGCAGGCACCCCGGCAGTGCTTTCGTGTGACGATCGTAGGCCGTGTTGACGGCTTGAACGCCAGGACGGTGGTAGTGTGCGCGCCTCCCTCATCCAGATCGCAGTAGACCCGGACGAATCCGTCGACTCCCGCAGGCGGCGCGCGGCTTCGCTGGTCGCCTCCCGCCGCGGCGCGGACCTGGTGGTCCTTCCCGAGCTCTGGCCGGTCGGTGCCTTCTCGTACGCCGAGTTCGAGAAGGAGGCCGAACCGCTCCGGGGCCCCACCCACGACATCATGGCGAAGGCCGCGGCCGACGCCGGGGTCTGGCTGCACGCGGGCTCCGTCGTCGAGCGGGCCGCCGACGGCACCCTCTACAACACCTCGCTCGTCCTCACCCCCGAGGGCGAGCTGGCCGCCGCGTACCGCAAGGTGCACCGCTTCGGCTTCGACAAGGGCGAGGCGGTCATGATGGGCGCCGGGGACGAGCTGGTCACGGTCGCCCTGCCGCAGACCACGCTCGGCCTCGCCACCTGCTACGACCTGCGCTTTCCCGAGCTGTTCCGGGGGCTGGTGGACGCGGGCGCCCAGACGCTGGTGGTCGCGGCGGGCTGGCCCGAGCGCCGTCGCGCCCACTGGACGCTGCTGGCCCGCGCCCGCGCGGTGGAGAACCAGTCGTACGTCCTGGCCGTCGGCTGCGCGGGCACCCATGCCGGTGTCGAGCAGGCCGGGCACAGCCTCGTCGTCGACCCCTGGGGCGAGGTGCTCGCGGAGGCGGGCGCGGACGAGGAAGTGCTCGACGTGGAGTTCGACCCGGGAATGGTGGCGGAGACCCGTGAACAGTTCCCGGCCCTCAAGGACCGCCGCCTGGGCCGCTGACCCGGCCTCCCGGCCGTTTCACGTGAAACGGCCGGGCCCGGTCACCGCGAACCGGCCGGTCACCGCGAAGCGGTCACTGCGAGATCGGTCGGGCGGCGCAGGATCGGCCGGATTCAGCCGTCGCGTTCCTTGTCCGCGAGGACGATGACGCAGATCGCCACGGTGAGCAGGAGCGCCGCGTCCGCGTCCTCGCGCACGATGTCGATGCCGTAGGTGTCCCGGACGGTCAGCCACCGCCGGGAGATCTGGGCCAGCAGCTCCCCGTCGTACTCGATGGCGAACTCGCGGTCCAGGAT
This sequence comes from Streptomyces sp. NPDC002669, assembly GCF_042889165.1. Lineage (NCBI taxonomy): Bacteria > Bacillati > Actinomycetota > Actinomycetes > Kitasatosporales > Streptomycetaceae > Streptomyces > Streptomyces sp. NPDC002669. The sequence goes on from NZ_JBIAQQ010000004.1 coordinate 245,571, forward strand.
CCTGCCGCTGACGTCGAGCACGGTGCCGTCCACCAGCGTGACCCGGTAGTGGTTGCGCAGCAGCGACAGCCGCTTGCGCCTGATCTCGGCGAGCTGTTCGCCGTCGCGCTCGACGACCATCGTGTCGCGCAGGCTGAGCAGCTTCTGCCGGCTCCGGACCAGGACCCGGCCCGAGGCGTCCTTCAGCTCGAAGGTGTCCCGCACCCGCATGGCCTTGCCGTCGACGAGGAAGACCTTGCGACCGTCCGTGTCCTCGATCCAGTAGTCGTCACCGACGGCGAAGAGCCGTTCGCGCACCAGGAATCTCATGGGCCACAGGTTCCCCCAGGAACCCCCGGAAGGCCCGGACCCTCCGGAATGCGCGCGGGCCGCGGTGATGTTGACTGTCCACATGGCAACACGTGCGCGCGTCAGGGCCCCCGAGCTGATCGGCAAGGGCGGCTGGCTCAATACAGGCGACCAGCAGTACACCCTCGCCGACCTGCGAGGACGCATTGTGATCCTGGACTTCTGGACCTTCTGCTGTGTGAACTGCCTGCATGTGCTCGACGAGCTGCGCGAGCTGGAGGAGAAGCACCGCGACACCGTCGTGATCATCGGTGTGCACTCGCCGAAGTTCGTCCATGAGGCCGAGCACCGAGCCGTCGTGGACGCCGTCGAGCGGTACGGGGTGCACCACCCGGTCCTCGACGACCCGGAGCTGACCACCTGGAAGCAGTACGCCGTACGGGCCTGGCCGACGCTCGTCGTCATCGACCCCGAGGGCTACGTCGTCGCCCAGCACGCGGGCGAGGGCCATGCGCACGCCATCGAGAAGCTGGTCGAGGAGCTGGAGGCCGAGCACGGCGCGAAGGGCACGCTGCGCCGCGGCGACGGCCCGTACGTCGCGCCCGAGCCGGTCGCCACGCACCTGCGCTTCCCCGGCAAGGCGCTGCTCCTGCCCGACGGCGGTTTCCTCGTCTCCGACACCACCCGCCACCGCCTGGTCGAGCTCGAACCGGACGGCGAGGCGGTGCGCCGGCACATCGGGTCGGGGGACCGGGGGTTCGCCGACGGCGGGCCCGAGGAGGCCCGGTTCTCCGAGCCGCAGGGGCTCGCCGCGCTGCCCGACGGGCGGATCGTGGTCGCCGACACGGTCAACCACGCCCTGCGCGCCTTCGATCCCGCCACCGGTACGACCACGACGCTCGCCGGTACCGGCCGCCAGTGGTGGCAGGGCTCGCCGGTCTCCGGCCCGGCCCGTGAGGTCGGCCTCTCCTCCCCCTGGGACGTCGCCTGGTTCGCGGACCGGCTGTGGATCGCCATGGCGGGCGTGCACCAGCTGTGGACGTACGACCCCGGGACGGAGACGGTGCGCGTCGAGGCGGGGACGACCAACGAGGGGCTGGTCGACGGACCGGCCGCCGAGGCGTGGTTCGCCCAGCCGTCCGGGCTCGCCGTGTCCGCCGACGGGACCCGGCTCTGGGTCGCCGACTCGGAGACGTCCGCCCTCCGGTACGTCGAGCGCGACGGCACCGGCTTCGCCGTCCGTACGGCGGTCGGCACCGGGCTCTTCGACTTCGGGCACCGCGACGGCGCCGCCGGACAGGCCCTGCTCCAGCACCCGCTGGGGGTGACCGCGCTGCCCGACGGGTCCGTGGCGGTCTGCGACACGTACAACCACGCGCTGCGGCGCTACGACCCCGCGGGCGACGAGGTCACCACCCTGGCCACGGACCTGCGCGAGCCCAGTGACGCCGTGCTGGTCGACGGCGACCTCGTCGTCGTCGAGTCCGCCCGGCACCGGCTGACCCGGCTGCGCCTGCCCGAGGAGGCCGTGCGCGTCGCCGAACAGGCGCACCGCACCCAGCGCGCGGCCACCGAGATCGCCCCGGGCACGCTCCGGCTCGACGTGGTCTTCCAGGCCCCCGCCGGACAGAAGCTGGACACCCGGTACGGTCCCTCGACCCGGCTGCTGGTCTCGGCGACCCCGCCCGGGCTGCTGGCCGGGGGCGCGGGGGCCGGCACCGACCTGTTCCGCGACCTGGTACTCGCCGACGGCGCCACCGAGGGCGTGCTGCACGTGTCGGCGATGGCGGCCTCCTGCGACGACGACCCGGCCAACGAGTACCCGGCCTGTCACGTCCACCAGCAGGACTGGGGCGTCCCGGTCCGGGTGAGTGCCGGGGGAGCGCCCCGGCTGCCGCTGGTGCTGGCGGGAATGGACGAACAGGAACAGGTCTGAGGCACCGGGCCGGGCCTCCGGACCGGCGGGTTCGGGCCCTGCCGGTCCGGACCCCGCCCCCCCCCGGGCGTCCGGATCCCACCCCCCGGTGCGATCCGGCTCCGGTGGTCCCGACCGGCAGTTCGGGGTCTGCCGGTCGGGACCTGTTCCGTCGGGACCCGCTGGGTCGGGGCCCGACAGTTCCGAGGCCGTCCGTGCCGTCGTGCGGCCGCGCGTACGGCACGGACGGCGGAGAGCGGGCATCGGCGGACCCGTCCCCCGCCTCGTCGGCATCGACGATTCTGGGCGCCGCCGCTCACGTTCCGCTGTCGTGATCCTGACGTTCCGCTGATGTACGGGGGCCGGGCGCACCCGGTCCGACGCACGGCACCCGGCGCACGGCATCCGACGCACGGGCCGCGGCCGGGCGTGCGGGGCGCGGGGCCGCAGGACCCGCCCGTGCGCGAGGGAGCGGGCCCCCGCGCACGCACGGTGTCACCCGTCGGCGGTGAGCCGGTGGGTGGCCTCCTCGTACCGCTTGCGGTACTCCGGCCGGGCCGTCACCCGCAGCAGTGCTTCGAGGGCCCGGACCGCGCCCCCGTCGTAACCGGTGCGCTCCGCCTCCCCGGCCGCCCGGTCCAGCAGCCGGATGCCCTCCTCCTCCGCGCCGAGCGCCAGGTGGGCCTCGCCGCTGGTGGTCAGCAGCAGCACCCTGCGGGCGACCTCCTCGTGCTCGGGGCCGAGGTCGAGCGCGGTCCGGGCGGACTCCAGGGCTTCCAGCGGCAGGTTCGCCGTGAGCTGCATCCGGGCCAGGTGCTGGAGGGCGAGCATCTCGGTGTGCGGGTCCTTCTCCGCACGGGCCAGCGCGACGGCCTGCTCGCAGTTCTCCAGCGCGGTGTCCAGCTCCCCCTGCTCGGCCTGGACGACGGCCAGGTTGATCAGCGCGGTCGCCTCGCCGAGCCGGTCGCCGGACTGCCGGGCGAGGCCGGGCGAGCGCTCCAGCAGGGCCATCGCCTCGGCGGTCCGGCCCTCCTCGGTCAGTACCCAGCCCAGCAGGTTGAGCACCCGCGACTCGGCGTACGTGTCGGCGTGGGCGCGGGCGGAGTCCAGCGCCAGTTCCAGCAGCGGGGACCAGTTGTCCCGCACCCGCCAGACCACCTGCGGCCACTGGAGCAGGATGATCCGCCACGCCCGGTCGTGGAATCCGGCGGTCCGGGCGGCGACGGCGGCCAGCGCCAGGTCGTCGCGCTCGGCGACCAGCCAGCGCATGGCCGTCGCCCGGTCGGCGAAGTCCCGCACGGCGGCGGGGCGGTGGTAGTCGTCCGGCAGGACGAAGCAGGGCTCGCCGCCGGGTTCGGCCGTGTCGGCGGCGGCCAGCGCGGTGGCGATGTAGTGGTCGAGGACGCCGATGAGGGCCTCGGGCCCGCTCGTGGGGTCCATGCCGCGGGCGTAGAGGCGCACCAGGTCGTGCAGCCCCCAGCGGCCGGGCGCGGTCTCGGCGACGAGGTGGGCGGTGGCGAGCCGCTCCAGCGCCGCGGCGGCGGTGACCGGGTCGGTTCCGGCGAGCGCGGCGGCCGTGTACGGGTCGAAGTGGCTGCCCGGGTGGTGGCCGAGCCGGGCGAGCTGGTGCACGGCGTCCTGCGGCAGCTGCTGCACGGTCAGCCGCAGCGCGGCCGAGACGCCGGTGTCGTCCACGTCGAGGTACGTCAGCCGGCTGCGCTCGTCGGCCAGTTCGTCGGCGAGACCGGCCAGGGTCCGGGTCGGGCGCCCCGCCAGCCGGGCCGCCGTGACCCGCAGCGCGAGCGGCAGTCCCCCGCAGAGTTCGGCGAGCCGGCGGGCCGCGACCGGTTCGGCCAGGACCCGGTCCTCGCCGAGCACCCCGGCCAGCAGGGCGGTGCCGTCCGGCGGTTCGAGGACGTCGAGCGGTACGGGGCGGGCGGCGTCCGAGGCGATGAGGCCCTCCAGCCGGTTCCGGCTGGTGACCAGGGTGACGCAGTCGCTGCCGCCCGGCAGCAGCGGCCGGACGGCGGCGGAGTCGCGGGCGTTGTCGAGGACGACGAGCAGCCGGCGCCCGTCGGTCAGCGAGCGGAAGAGCGCCGCCGCGGCGGCGACGGACTCCGGGACGCGGCGCGGTGCGACCCCGAGCGCCAGCAGGAACTCGCGCAGCACCTCGATGGCCGCGGGTTCGCCGGTGTCGCTGAACCCGCGCAGATCGGCGAAGAGCCGTCCGTCCGGGAAGGTGGCGGAGTTGCGGTGCGCCCACTGCACGGCCATCGCGGTCTTCCCCACCCCGGCCGGTCCGGTGACCAGGCAGACGGGTGCCTCGCCCGCCGCGGCCCGGGTCAGCGCGGCCAGCTCGGCGGTCCGGCCCTGGAAGCCGCGGGGTGCGCGGGGCAGCAGGTCGGCGGGGTGCGGGGTGGCGCCGAGGGGCGGCAGCTGGAGGGGCCGGGCCGCCGCGGGCGCGAGGGCGACGGCCGTGTCGCCGCCCGTACCGGCGCTCGCGGGACCGGGGGGCCGGGCCGTCGGACCGGCATCGGTCCCCGTCGCTGGGGCCCCGGAGTCCGGAGCGGCCTGCGCGGTGGCCGCCGGGCCGCTCGTGGTCCCGGTCGCGGCAGCGTCCTCGGCACGGGCGCCGGACCGGCCGGGGCCGCCGTCCGTCCGGGCCGGTCCGGGCGCCGCCGCGCCCCGGCCCTCGGAGGTGTTGCGCGCGGCGTCCGGTCCCGGGTCGCCGCGCAGGATCAGCGCGTACGCGTCGGCCAGCTCGTGTCCCGGGTCGATGCCCAGCTCGTCGGCGAGCAGCCGCCGGGTGCGGTGGAACCAGTCCAGCGCCTCGGACTGGCGCCCCGCCCGGTACAGCGCCGTCATCAGCCCCGCCGCCAGCGACTCCCGCATCGGGTGCGTGACCGCTTCCGCCCGCAGCACCGCCGCGGCCCGGTTGTGCTCCCCCAGCTCCGAGTAGGCGCGCGCCAGCTGTTCGACCGTGGCCAGCCGCGACTCCTCCAGGGAGTGCGCGGCGGCCTGGAGCGGCGGCCCGGCGAACGCGCCGCTGAGCGCGGGGCCCTGCCACAGGGACAGCGCCTCCTTGAACATCAGCACGGCGTCGGCGGGGTTGCGCTGTCCCCGCGCCAGCGTCAGCAACTCCTCGAACCGCTGCGAGTCCAGCAGGGTCTCCGGCAGCCGCAGCACGTACGCGTCGCCGAGGGTGACCAGCTCCACCCCGTACGCCTCCGCGTCCGCGCCGACCAGGAGGGCGCGCAGCCGGGAGACGTGCCCCTGGATGACGCTGCGGGCGTGCAGCGGAGGCTCGTCGTCCCACAGGGAGTCCGTCAGTCTCGCTATGGAGACGGGGGTGTTCGCGGACAGCAGCAGCGCGGCGAGCAGGCTGCGGCGCTTGGCGGGGCCGAGCGGCAGGGGCCCGGTGTACGTGTCGACGGAGACGGTGCCGAGCAGCCGGAACTCCACGAGCGGCTTTCCTTCCGGGCCGGACGCGCCCATGGCCGGGCAGCGGGAAAGTCCCAGGATATCGAGGCTCCCGAGGCATCGACGACGGGTGGCGCCGGTTACCGCCACGAAAGCGGAATGTCACATTCCGGCAGGTTCGGTAACCCTCGTGCGCGGGCCGGACGCCCGGCGCCGACGGACCCCGCCCGCCGCCCGGCGCCGACGGGCCGGGCGGCGGGGCCGGGGGGCACCGGCGGGCGGGGGTCAGCCCCGCAGGAACGCCGTCATCGCGTTGGCCAGCAGGTACGGGTCGTCCGAGCCGCACAGCTCACGGGCGCTGTGCATGGAGAGGATCGCGACACCGATGTCCACCGTCTGGATGCCGTGCCGGGCGGCGGTGATCGGGCCGATCGTGGTGCCGCACGGCATCGAGTTGTTGGAGACGAACGTCTGCCACGGCACGTCCGCCTTGCGGCACGCCTCCGCGAACACGGCCCGGCCGCTGCCGTCGGTCGCGTACCGCATGTTGACGTTGACCTTGAGGATCGGTCCGCCGTTGACCACCGGGTGGTGGGTCGGGTCGTGGCGCTCGGCGTAGTTGGGGTGGACCGCGTGACCGGTGTCGGAGGAGAGGCAGACGGTCCCGGCGAAGGCCCGCGCCCGGTCCTCGTAACCGCCGCCGCGCGCGAAGACGGAGCGCTCCAGGACCGTGCCGAGCAGCGGGCCGTCGGCGCCGGTGTCGGACTGCGAGCCGTTCTCCTCGTGGTCGAAGGCGGCCATGACCGGGATGTACGGGAGCTCGTCGTCCGGCTGCCCGGCGACGGCGGCGAGCGCGGCGGTCGCCGCGTGCACCGAGAGCAGGTTGTCCATCCTGGGCCCGGCCAGCAGCTCACGGTCCCGGCCCAGGTAGGCGGGGGGCTCGACGGCGTGCGGCATCAGGTCCCAGCCGGTCACGTCCTCGGCGTCGACGCCCGCCTCCTCGGCGACGAACCGGATCAGGTCGCCCTCCGAGACCTCGCCCAGCCCCCAGATCGGCTGCATGTGCTTCTGCCGGTCCAGCTTCAGCCCTTCGGAGTTGGCCGACCGGTCCAGGTGCACGGCCAGCTGCGGCACGCGCAGCAGCGGCCGGTCGATGTTCACCAGCCGGTGGGTGCCGTCCCGCAGCGAGATCCGGCCGGCGAGGCCGAGGTCCCGGTCGAGCCAGGTGTTGAGCAGCGTTCCGCCGTAGATCTCCACGGCGACCTGCCGCCAGCCGTGCGCCCCGGTGTCGGGCAGCGGCTTGACCCGCAGGTTCGGCGAGTCGGTGTGCGCCCCGATGATCCGGAACGGGGTGTGCGCCCCCGCGCCCTCCGGTACGTACCAGGCCACGATCGCGCCGCCGCGCAGGACGTACTTCCCCCCGGTGCTGCCGTCCCAGGCGGCGGTCTCCTCCACCTGCCGGAATCCGGCCTTCTCCAGACGCTCGGCCGCGGTGGCCACGGCGTGGTACGGGGAGGGGGAGGCCATCAGGAAGGCCTGCAGATCGTCGGTGTGGCCGCGGTCGAAGCGGAGGGAGGAACTCATGTTCCTCACTGTAACGAGGCCGGACCGGCGCGCCTCACCGTCGTCCCGGCAGGGTGTCCGGCCCGTGCCCGGCCCGTACCCGCCCTGTGTCCGGCCGACGCCCGGTCAGTTCCCGGAGACCTTCGCGGAGGGCTTCTCGCCGCTCTGTGCCTGCTTCGCCCGCTCGGCGATCACGGCGGCGAACGCCTCGACCTGCTCGTCGGGGACGGCCGTCCTCCCCTGGGTGCCGGTGCTGATGCCCAGGACGGTCGTCCCGACCCGGACCTGCGCGATCGTGGCCGGTCCGCCCATGGTGCCGACGGCGGCGCGGTTGGCCTCCCGGTCGTCGCCGATGTCGCCCAGGTCCACCTTCCGGGCGCCCCGGCCGACCCGGTCCCCGCCGTACCACTCGATCAGGACGTCGTAGGCGGCGTCCGCGGTCTCCTCGTCCTTGTAGGCGAGGACCCAGAAGTTCAGCGTGGTCACGTCCGGCTGCCGCACGAAGGCCGAGGCGCCCCAGGACGTGACGGTGTCGCAGGCCGTCTTCCGCTTCTTCTTCGTGGCGGCCATGCACACCGAGGGAGGGAACCCGGCCACCGGCTTCTGGGCGTCGGGCTTCACGTACATCCGCCAGCCCGGTACGGCCTTCGCGTCCGGCAGCACGGAGGCGACCTGCTTCCGGTCGAGCGCCGCCGCCCCGCCGTCGCCGCCTCCGCAGCCCGCGAGCAGCAGCAGCGCCGCCCCGGCCACCAGGAGCCCCCGGCTCCCCCGTGCACCCCGTATGTTCGCGAAACCCTTGCCACCCACGAGTGAACCCGCCCCCTCCGGCTGCTGGACGTCCGATACTAGAGAGGGCCGGTGCGGCGGGGCCGCACCAGGGCTACAGCCGGTCGATGGCGGTCAGGTCGATGTCGATGTCGTACGGGACGGAGAGCTTCAGCCGGTCGCGGTGGACCCCGGTCGGGGCGTACGTCCCGCTCACCGCGTCGCACTCGTACGTCCACACCACGGGCCGGTCGTGCTCGCCGTCCATCTCGACCCGCCAGAAGTGCGGGATGCCCGCCGCCGCGTACTTGTGGGGCTTGGTGTCGCGGTCGCGGTCCTCGGAGTCGGGGGAGACCACCTCGACGGCGAGCAGGACGTCGGCGGCCTCGTAGCGGGTCTGGCGGCGGTCCGTGACGCCTTCGGCCCTGACCACGACGATGTCCGGTTCAGGCGCGTTCCTCTTGCCGAGAACAACCGCCATCTCCCGGCGGACGCGCAGATGCTCCGGGACGTGCACACGAAGACCGTTGACCAGCAGGTCCATCACCAGCGTGTGGAATTCTCGCTGCGGACTCACGAAAACCAGACTCCCGTCGATCAGCTCTGCGTGCGGCGGGAGGTCGAGCGTGAAGAATTCGTCCACGGTGTAGCCGTCCGGCGGTGGGACCGGCCACTTGGAATCGTCGCGCCGCGACTGCGACGCTTCGGGCAGTGCCTCGGCGGTCATGGTTCCTCCCATGGACGGGATTCTGAGCCCTGCCGTCAGCGTACCCAGCTGATACGACAGCACCGCCACCCGAAAGCGTGTTCGGGTGGCGGTGCGTGTTGACGATCTTGAACGGGGACTAGAAGGCGGCCTCGTCCAGCTCCATCAGCGAGTTGTCGACGGCCTCGGCGAGCGCGCGCTCGGCCGAGACGCCCGGCAGGACGTTCGCGGCGAAGAACTTCGCGGCGGCGATCTTGCCCTGGTAGAACGCGACGTCCTTGCCGGTCGCGGTCGGCAGCTTCTCGGCCGCGACGGCGGCACCCTTGAGCAGCAGGTAACCGACGACGACATCGCCGGAGGCCATCAGCAGGCGGGTGGTGTTGAGGCCCACCTTGTAGATGTTCTTGACGTCCTCGCCGGTCGCGGTGAGGTCGGTGATCATCGTGCCGACGATCGCCTCCAGGTCGACGGCCGCCTTGGCGAGCGAGTCCAGCGCACCGGCCAGCTCCTCGTTGCCCTGGGCGCCGGCGAGGAACTTCTTGATCTCCTCGGCGAGGGCGTTCAGCGAGGCGCCCTGGTCGCGGACGATCTTCCGGAAGAAGAAGTCCTGGCCCTGGATCGCGGTCGTGCCCTCGTACAGCGTGTCGATCTTGGCGTCACGGATGTACTGCTCGATCGGGTACTCCTGGAGGTACCCGGAGCCGCCGAAGGTCTGGAGCGACTGCGCCAGCTGCTCGTACGACTTCTCGGAGCCGTAGCCCTTCACGATCGGGAGCAGCAGGTCGTTGAGGCCGTGCAGGGCCTTCGCGTCCTCGCCCGCGGCCTCCTTCTCCTGGATCGCGTCCTGGACGGTGGCGGTGTACAGCACGAGGGAGCGCATGCCCTCCGCGTACGCCTTCTGCGTCATGAGGGAGCGGCGCACGTCGGGGTGGTGCGTGATGGTGACCTTGGGGGCGGTCTTGTCCATGAACTGCGACAGGTCCGTGCCCTGGACGCGCTCCTTGGCGTACTCCAGCGCGTTCAGGTAGCCGGTCGACAGGGTCGCGATCGCCTTCGTGCCGACCATCATGCGGGCGAACTCGATGATGCGGAACATCTGGCGGATGCCGTCGTGCTTGTCGCCGATCAGCCAGCCCTTGGCGGGGTGCTTGTCGCCGAAGGTCATCTCGCACGTGTTGGACGCCTTGAGGCCCATCTTGTGCTCGACGTTGGTCGCGTACACGCCGTTGCGCTCGCCCAGTTCGCCGGTGGTCCAGTCGAACTCGAACTTCGGGACCAGGAAGAGCGAGAGGCCCTTCGTGCCGGGGCCGGCGCCCTCGGGGCGGGCCAGCACGTAGTGGAGGATGTTCTCGGACATGTCGTGCTCGCCCGAGGTGATGAAGCGCTTCACGCCCTCGATGTGCCAGGAGCCGTCCGCCTGCTCGACGGCCTTCGTGCGGCCCGCGCCGACGTCGGAACCGGCGTCCGGCTCGGTCAGCACCATCGTCGAGCCCCACTGCTTCTCGACGGCGATCTCGGCGATCTTCTTCTGCGCCTCGTTGCCCTCCTCGAAGAGGATGCCGGCGAACGCCGGGCCGGAGCAGTACATCCAGATGGCCGGGTTGGCGCCGAGCAGCAGCTCCGCGTAGCCCCAGATCAGGGAGCGCGGCGAGGTGGTGCCGCCGATCTCCTCGGGCAGGCCCAGACGCCAGTACTCGGAGTCCATGAACGCCTTGTACGACTTCTTGAAGGCCGCCGGGACCGGCGCGGTGTTGGTCTCCGGGTCGAAGACCGGCGGGTTGCGGTCGGCATCGGCGAAGGAATCGGCCAGCTCGTTCTCCGCGAGGCGGGTGACCTCGTCGAGGATGCTCTTCGCCGTCTCGACGTCCATCTCGGCGAACGGACCGGTGCCGTACGTCTTGTCGCGACCGAGGACCTCGAAGAGGTTGAACTCGATGTCGCGGAGATTCGACTTGTAGTGCCCCATGGAAGGCTCCGTAATCAATAGCGGTGGCGCGCGGCGCCCCGGGGTTCGGGGTGCGGGCCGGACGGGCGACGAGCCGGCGTGCGTATATCAGCTGACCTCTCCGATGATGCTACCCGTCAGTAATAAGACGCAACCCCTCAAGGCCCCGATGTGTCCGATTACTCTTTGCGGCATGTACGGCTACGACCAGAACCCGGGCGCACAGCAGCAGATGGGTGGCGGCTACGGCGAGCAGCCGCTGTATCCGGAGCCCTCGCCGCCGTCCCTGGGGGACGCGGTGCGTGCCTTCACGACCGGCTCGCTGTCCGCCGAGGACTTCCAGCAGATCTTCGCGACGTCGAAGGTCTACTGCCCGCGCGGTGACAATCCCGGGTTCCTGGCGCTGCACAACACCCAGCAGCCGGTGATCCCGATGTTCACCACGCTCAAGGAACTGCGGCGGTACGCGGGCAAGGAGTCCAAGTACTTCGTGATCACCGGCGCCGAGGTGATCGACCTGCTGCCGACCGGCTACGGCTTCGTCCTCGACATGGAGGGCGAGCACCGCATGGTCTTCGACGCGAAGGCCGTGGAGCAGATGGTGGACTTCGCGATGCGCCGCATGTACGGCTGACGCGTCGCGCGTCCGCGGCCGTGCGCGCGGCCGGAATCGTTGGAAGAGGGGCCCGCACCGATCGGTGCGGGCCCCTCTCGTCGTGGGCGGGAATGACGGGGGCCTTGCAGGATGTTCACCATTCAACTAAATTGGGGGAAGACCAAGCCGGAGGTGGCTCCCATGCCCGCAGTGACTGTCGAAAACCCGTTGACCCTGCCCAAGGTCGCCGCCCCGGGCGACGCCACGGCCCGTCCCGTGCTCGCCGTCACCACGGCGCCGAGCGGGTTCGAGGGCGAGGGCTTCCCGGTTCGCCGTGCGTTCGCCGGGATCAACTACAAGCACCTCGACCCGTTCATCATGATGGACCAGATGGGCGAGGTGGAGTACGCGGCGGGCGAGCCGAAGGGAACGCCCTGGCACCCGCACCGCGGCTTCGAGACCGTCACGTACCTGATCGACGGGACCTTCGTCCACCAGGACTCCAACGGCGGCGGCGGCACCATCCGCAACGGCGACACCCAGTGGATGACCGCCGGCTCCGGCCTCCTGCACATCGAGGCTCCGCCGGAGTCCCTCGTGATGTCGGGCGGCCTCTTCCACGGCCTCCAGCTCTGGGTGAACCTGCCCCGGGCCGACAAGATGATGGCCCCCCGCTACCAGGACATCCGCGGCGGCCAGGTCCAGCTCCTCGCCTCCCCGGACGGCGGCGCGCTGCTCCGCGTCATCGCCGGTGAGCTCGACGGGCACGAGGGCCCCGGCATCACGCACACCCCGATCACGATGATCCACGCCACCGTGCGCCCCGGCGCCGAGGTGACCCTGCCGTGGCGCGAGGACTTCAACGGCCTCGCGTACGTGATGGCGGGCCGCGGCAGCGTCGGTGCGGAGCGCCGCCCCGTGCACATGGGGCAGACGGCGGTCTTCGGTGCCGGTTCCTCGCTGACCGTCCGCGCGGACGAGAAGCAGGACGGCAACACCCCGGACCTGGAGGTCGTGCTGCTCGGCGGCCGCCCGATCCGCGAGCCGATGGCGCACTACGGGCCGTTCGTGATGAACAGCCAGGCCGAGCTCAAGCAGGCGTTCGAGGACTTCCAGGCCGGCCGCCTCGGCACGGTGCCCGCCGTCCACGGCATGTGACGTCCACGGTCCGTGACGGGTCACGGGCCCGGGTGACGGGTCCGGCCCGCGGCCCGCGGTGCCGGGCGCCCTCGACGGGGGCGCCCGGCACCGGCGTGTGACGACCCGTCACCCGTACGGCTCCGCAGGCGGGACACGCCCCCCGCGCCGTGGTCGGGTGGGAGGGTGCAGACCGACAAACCCCTGCTGCCCGACGCGGCGCGGCGCACGGCCGCCTGGTGCGTCGTCGCGCTGCTCGTCACCGGGGTCGCCGCAGTCGTCATCTGGCTGTGCATCGTCCTCAAGACGGCGGTCACCCCGGTGCTGCTCGCGCTGCTCGGCACGGCGCTGCTCGGCCCGGTCGACCGCCGGCTGACCGCCGCCGGTCTGAAGCGCTCGCTGTCGGCGGGCCTCACCTGCGTCCTGCTCGTCGCGGTGGTCGGCGGCGCCGGGTACATCGTCGTCACCGCGCTCGTGGACACCGGCGACCAGATCGTCCGGTCGCTGAAGGACGCCGGTCAGTGGATCATCGACCACTTCGGCATCGGCGGGGCCACCGACGCGAACGGCCTCGTGGCCAACGCCCGGAAGATCATCGAGAAGTTCGGCGCGAGCGCGGCCGGCGGAATCCTCTCCGGGCTCAGCCTGGTCGGCTCGCTCGTCGCCACCGGTGTCCTCGCCCTCCTGCTGACCTTCTTCTTCCTGCGCGACTCCGACCGGGCCGCGAGCCTCGCCCACGCGATCGCGCCGCGCGGCACCGGGGACCTGATCGAGGCCATGGGGCGGCGGGCCTTCGAGGCCGTCGAGGGCTTCATGCGCGGCACCACGTTCATCGCGCTGATCGACGCCGTGTGCATCACCGTCGGCCTGCTGATCCTGCGGGTGCCCGGCGCGGTGGGACTGGGGGCACTGGTCTTCGTCGGCGCCTACATCCCCTACCTGGGGGCCTTCATCTCCGGCGCCGTCGCGGTCCTGGTCGCGCTCGCCGACCGGGGGCTGGTGATCGCGCTCTGGGCGCTGGGGGTGGTGCTCGCCGTGCAGGTGCTGGAGGGGCACGTCCTGCAGCCGGTGATCCAGAGCCGTACGGTCCAGATGCACCCCGCCATGGTCATGATCGCGATCACCGCGGGGGCCAGTGTGGCCGGGCTGCTGGGCATGCTGCTCGCGGTCCCGCTCTGCGCGGCGGTCTTCGGCGTCATCGGCGAACTGCGCGGTGGCCGTCCGGGGCCGCCATCGGGCGCTCCGGGCGAGGACGGGCCTGCGGGGGACGGGACCTCCGGGGGCGGGGCCCCCGGTCCGTCCGCCGGCTGAGGCGGGGCCTTTCGGGGCCCCGGGACCGGCTCAGTCCTCGGGCGCGGAGGGTACGGAGTCCGCTTCCCCCTTCGGCTCCGACTCGTACAGCTCGAACCAGATCGACTTCCCCGCGCCCCGGGGATCGACCCCCCAGGCGTCGGCGAGCATCTCCATCAGGACCAGTCCCCGGCCGCTGGAGGCCATCTCTCCGGGCCGCCGTTTGTGCGGCAGTTCGTCGCTGCCGTCGGCCACCTCCACCCGCAGCCGCCGCTCGCCGTGCTCCCCGGTGGCCTGCGCGACCATCCGCGCGTCCCCGTCCGTGTGGACGAGGACGTTGGTGGCCATCTCGGAGATCATCAGCACCGCGGCGTCGACCTGCTCCGGGTCCGCCCAGTCGTGCAGCAGCTCCCGCAGCTGCCGGCGGGCCGCCGCGACCTGCTCCGGCTCGGCCTGCGCGATGGTCAGCGCGGTGCGCCGGGGCGCCGTCTGCCGGGCCGCCCCCTCGTCGCGCCGCAGCAGCAGCAACGCGATGTCGTCCTCCCGGCGGTCCGCCAGCGGGCCCGTCAGGTAGCGCGCCGCCGGTCCGTGCACCACCTGGAGGAGGGCGTCGGCGAGCTTCTCCAGGTCGGCCGTGTTCCGCTCCATGATCGGCCGCAGCCGCAGCCAGCCGGAGAACATGTCGTGGCCGCCGGTCTCGATCAGCCCGTCCGTGCAGAGCATGATCGTCTCCCCGGGTTCCAGGGTGAGCCGGCTCGTCGGGTAGTCGGCGTCCGCCTCGACGCCGAGCGGCAGCCCGCCCTCGGTCTGGCGGATCAGCGCGGTTCCGTCGGCGGTCGTCACCACGGGATCGGGGTGGCCCGCCCGGGCGATGTCCAGCGTGCCGGTCTCCGGGTCGACCTCCGCGTACAGGCAGGTCGCGAAGCGCGGCCCGATCGACTCCCCGTCCTCGTACGCGTCGGTGAGCCCGGAGAGGAAGCGCGAGGCCCGGGAGAGCACCGCGTCCGGCCGGTGCCCCTCGGCGGCGTACGCGCGCAGGGCGATCCGCAGCTGCCCCATCAGCCCGGCGGCCCGCACGTCGTGGCCCTGGACGTCACCGATGACCAGGGCGATACGGCCGTTCGGCAGCGGGATCATGTCGTACCAGTCGCCGCCGACCCGGAGCCCGCCGCCGGTCGGGATGTAGCGGGCGGCGACCGTCATGCCCGGGATCTCCGGACCGAGGGAGGGCATCATCGAGCGCTGGAGCCCCAGCGACAGCTCCCGCTCGGTCTCGGCGACCCCGGCGCGGGCCAGCGCCTGCGCGAGCATCCGGGCCACGGTCGTCAGCACGGACCGCTCGTCCGGCGAGAACGACACCGGGTGCCGGAACCCCGCCATCCAGGCGCCCATGGTGCGACCCGCCACGATCAGCGGCAGGAAGGCCCAGGACCGGCGTCCGAACCGGTCGGCGAGCGGCCAGGTGGCCGGGTAGCGGTGGCGGTACTTCTCCGGCGAGGGCAGATAGATCGCCCGCCCCGTCCGTACGACCTCGGCGGCCGGGTAGTCCGTCTCCAGCGGCATGTCGTTGAACGGGGCCTCGTCGCCCGAGCTGTGTCCGTGGTGCCCGATGATCGTCAGCCGGTCGCCCGCGACGCCGAAGACCGCCAGGCCGTCCGGCGAGAACCCGGGCATGGAGAGCGAGGAGGCCACCCGCAGCACCTCCGCGGTGGACCGGGCCTCGGCCAGCGCCCGGCCCGCGTCCAGCAGGAACGCCTCGCGGGAGCGGCGCCAGTCGCCGGTGACGGGTGTGGGCACCCCGGTGACGCCGGGCTGCGGTTCGGTGACCTCCTGGAGGGTGCCGACCAGCACGTAGTGCGTGCCGTCCACCTCCTCGGGCAGAAGGGGCCGGGAACGGCTGCGCACGGTGCGCAGCACCCTGCCCCGGTCGTCCACGATCCGCAGCCGGGCCTCGGCGAGGGTGCCCTCCGCGAACGCGAGGCCCACCAGGCCGTGGATCTCGTTCCAGTCCACGGGATGGAAGCGGGAACGCACCGCGGACTCGCGGAAGACACCGGCGGCCGAGGGCATGTCGAGCAGCCGGGCGGCCTCCGCGTCGAGCGTGACGGTCCCGGCTCCGCTGTCCCAGCGCCACAGGCCGGTCCCCGTCGCGGCCAGGACGTCCTCGGTGCGCATTGCCCCACTTTAAGAAGGTCTGCTCCGCGGACGCCACCGAGGGCGGCCGCCCGGGGGCGGTCGCGGAGGAGCGCGGGGGACGGTCGCGGGGGCCGTCCGGGGCCGGTCCGCACCGCCTCCGGGGCGGCCCGTGCCGCGCCGGATGATCTTGGCCATGTCAATGTCAATGAATCGGTGCGGGTGCGGGCGGTAGCCTGGGGAGGCTGAATCCACCCCGAATCGCGAAGACTGGATGAACGACGATGCATCGGTACAGGTCCCACACCTGCGGCGAGCTCCGCGCCTCTGACGTCGGCACCGACGTCCGGCTGAGCGGCTGGCTGCACAATCGCCGAGACCTGGGCGGCATCCTCTTCATCGATCTGCGCGACCACTACGGTCTGGTGCAGCTCGTGGCCCGCCCCGGCACCCCCGGCAACGAGGCGCTGGCGAAGCTCACCAAGGAGACCGTCGTACGGATCGACGGCAAGGTCTCCGCGCGCGGCGCCGACAACGTCAACCCCGAGCTCCCGACCGGTGAGATCGAGATCGAGGTCACCGAGGTCGAGGTGCTGGGCGAGGCCGCCCCGCTGCCCTTCACGATCAACACCGAGGACGGGGTCAACGAGGAGCGGCGCCTGGAGTACCGCTTCCTCGACCTGCGCCGCGAGCGCATGCACCGCAACATCATGCTGCGCTCGGCCGTCATCGCCGCCATCCGCTCCAAGATGGTGGCCCTCGGCTTCAACGAGATGGCGACCCCGATCCTCACCGCGACCTCTCCCGAGGGCGCCCGTGACTTCGTCGTCCCGTCCCGGCTGAACCCGGGCAAGTTCTACGCCCTGCCGCAGGCCCCGCAGCAGTTCAAGCAGCTGCTGATGATCTCCGGCTTCGACCGCTACTTCCAGATCGCGCCGTGCTTCCGCGACGAGGACGCCCGCGCGGACCGTTCGCCCGGCGAGTTCTACCAGCTCGACGTCGAGATGTCGTTCGTGGAGCAGGAGGACGTCTTCCAGCCGATCGAGAAGCTGATGACCGAGCTCTTCGAGGAGTTCGGCAACGGCCGTCACGTCACCTCGCCGTTCCCGCGCATCCCGTTCCGCGAGTCGATGCTGAAGTACGGCAACGACAAGCCCGACCTGCGCGCCAAGCTGGAGCTGGTCGACATCTCCGACGTCTTCGCCGACTCGGAGTTCAAGGCGTTCGCCGGCAAGCACGTCCGCGCCCTGCCGGTCCCGGACACCGCCGGGCAGTCCCGCAAGTTCTTCGACGGCCTCGGCGACTACGCCGTTCAGCACGGCGCCAAGGGGCTGGCCTGGGTCCGCGTCGGTGAGGACGGCACGCTGGCCGGTCCGATCGCCAAGTTCCTCACCGAGACCGACGTCAAGACCCTCACCGAGCGGCTCTCCCTCGTCCCCGGTCACGCCGTGTTCT
Source organism: Streptomyces sp. NPDC002669 (assembly GCF_042889165.1). Lineage (NCBI taxonomy): Bacteria > Bacillati > Actinomycetota > Actinomycetes > Kitasatosporales > Streptomycetaceae > Streptomyces > Streptomyces sp. NPDC002669. The sequence goes on from NZ_JBIAQQ010000004.1 coordinate 262,783, forward strand.
TCGGCGCGGGCGAGTTCGACGAGGTCTCCAAGATCATGTCCGTCGTCCGGGTCGAGGCCGCCAAGCGCGCCGGCCACTTCGAGGAGGACGTCTTCCGGTTCTGCTGGATCGTCGACTTCCCGATGTACGAGAAGGACGAGGACACCGGCAAGATCGACTTCTCCCACAACCCCTTCTCGATGCCGCAGGGCGGCATGAAGGACCTGGAGGAGAAGGACCCGCTGGACATCCTCGCCTGGCAGTACGACATCGTCTGCAACGGCATCGAGCTGTCCTCCGGCGCCATCCGGAACCACGAGCCCGAGGTCATGCTCAAGGCGTTCGAGATCGCCGGTTACGACCGCGAGACCGTCGAGCAGGAGTTCGCGGGCATGCTCCGCGCCTTCCGCCTCGGTGCCCCGCCGCACGGCGGCATCGCCCCGGGCGTCGACCGCATCGTGATGCTGCTGGCCGACGAGCCCAACATCCGCGAGACGATCGCCTTCCCGCTCAACGGCAACGCCCAGGACCTGATGATGGGTGCCCCGACGGAGCTGGACGAGTCCCGCCTGCGCGAGCTGAACATCCAGCTCCGCAAGCCGGTCGCCGCGACGGCGAAGGACAAGGCCGACCCCAAGGACTCCGTGGCACGGGACACCGGCGCGAAGTAAGCGGCACCCGTTCCGCTTCGGTTCCACGTGAAACAGCCCCCGGCCGCTTCGGCCGGGGGCTGTTTCAGCGTTCCGGCCCGGACACCGTCCGGGCCTCCCAGGTGGCCGTGTCGGAGATGTACACGGAGACGGGCCGATCGAACCACACACCGGCCTCCGGCAGGTCGCGGACCATGGCCGGGACCTCCGGCTCGAACCTCAGCACGGTCAGGGTCTTCCAGCCGTGCGGGATCTCGTCCCACACGACCCCGAACTGCTGGGTCACGGCGACGACGGTGACCGCGACCCGGACGACGTCGCTCTCGTCCGCGCGCCGGAAGCAGCAGCCGAAGCGCCGACCGACCGGCACCTCCGCGTAGTTGTACGAGAGGAAGAGGGTGACCTCGTTCCCGGCGGGCCGGGGCAGCCCCCGGCCCATGCCCGTGAGCGCGCCCGGATCGGCACGGCTCTCCACGAGCAGGACGCGCTCGGTCCTCGGGGCCTCGTCCTCGGTCCTCATGACCGCCATCGAACACGAGACGCGGCATGCGGGAAAGCCGGTCCCGGACCCGGACCCGCCGTGCTCCGACGCCGTGCCGTACCCGTGTCCTGTGCCGCCACCCGCGCGGAGGACGTCTGCCGTGGTGGCACCGGTCCCTGACCCGGCCTCAGCCGCCCTCCGGTTCCTCGCGGAACGGGAAAGGCCCGGAACCTACACGCAAGCGACCGGCCGGGGACTTTCCGGCGCGCGGAAACGGCGGGCGGTACAGCCGTATGGCCCTCGTGCGGGTTCGCGCTCGTGCGACGCGGCGTTAACTGGGGTCGGCAGCACGAGGCGTGACGGGGAGGTCGCCGGTGCTGTCCCCACCCATGACCGACCGCTGAGGAGTTCCCGTGTCCGTGACCCGTCCGTCGGCTGTCCGGCGTGCCCCGTACGCCGTCCACCTCGGCGCCTGTGCCGCCGCGCTGTTGCTGCTCACGGCCTGCGGCCACACCTCCGGCACCACCGCCGCTCCCGACACGGCCGCCGGGGCGAGTGCCGAGGCGTCCGCCGGTGTCGCGGGCCCGCAGGGCGACGGAGTACGGAAACGGGCGGCCCCCGGGCCGCGCGCGCCGATCGTCCGGCCGCGCGAGATCCCCGCCCTGGGGCCGAGGACCCGGGCCTCGATCCCGGCGGATGCCGGGCAGGTGTTCGTCGTCACCGGTGAGGACTACGACTCCAGCCGGTCCAGCGCGGTCCTCTACACCCGCGACAACCCGGCCCTCGGCTGGCAGCCCGTCACGTCCCGCTGGCCCGCCCACAACGCCCTGAACGGCTGGACCGACGAGCACTGGGAGGGCGACCTCCGCTCCCCGGTCGGCGTCTACGGGCTGACACACGCGGGCGGCCTCCTCGACCCGCCCCGGACGGCGTTCCCCTACGACCAGGACCCGCTGTTCGCGGTGAGCGGCGAGGGGTTCGAGGGCGAGTCGCTCGAAGGGTCCTTCGACTACGTCGTCGCCATCGACTACAACCGCGTCCCCGGCGTCACCCCCCTGGACCGGGAACGCCCGCTCGGCCAGGAGCGCGGCGGCGGCATCTGGATCCACGTCGACCACGGCGGCCCCACCCAGGGCTGCATCTCGCTCCCCGAGGACCGGATGCGGGAACTCCTGAGCGTCCTCGACCCGGCGAAGAAGCCCGTCGTCGTGATGGGCGACGTGGAGGCCCTGGAACGATGAACCGGAAACGGGCCGGGGGACGGGCCCGTACGCTGAGGACGGCCGGTTCCCTTCCGGGAGGCAGTGATGACCGTGGTCGAGGAGAGCGCGCCTCCCCGTGAGCCCTTCGAGGCGCTCGCCCGGCAGGCCCTGCGGGTCGAGGAAGAGCCTTGGCTGGAATTCGTGAACGGGAAGCCGGTGCCCAAAGCCCGGTGGGACGGAGCCCGTGGGCGGATCGTCGAGTGGCTGACGCGCCTGTGCTCGCAGGCCGACCCGGGCAATTGGCTGTTCGCGGCACAAGGTTTGTACGTCGGTTCGTACCGCAGGGGAAACGCTCGTCCGGACGGAGCGCTCGCCCCGCTCGACACCTTCGTCGGCCAGGGCGAATGGGCCGACCCCGCCGGTGTCCTGATGGTCGTCGAGGTCACCTCGTACGACGAGGACACCGACCGCCGGGTCCGGGTCGAGAAGCCGCGTGCGTACGCCGAGACCGGCATTCCCGTCCACCTGCTCATCGACCGCGACACCTGTGAGGTCAAGGTGCACTCGCAGCCCGACGGGGTGCGGTACGAGCAGGTGGTGACCGTGCCCTACGGGAAGACCGTCGAGCTGCCCGACCCGGTGGGCATCGAGCTGGACACCGAACCCTTGAAGAGCTGGGTCCGCTGACCCGGACACCCGGACACCGGAAAGGGCCGGTCCCCGCGGGTGCGGGGGCCGGCCCTTTCCGTGCGTGCGGGGGTCGCCTACGCGGGCTTCTCCTCCAGGCGGGGGAAGAGCACCGCGCCCTTCGTCACCGTCGTGCCCGCCGGGAGACGGCCCCAGGTGCCGGCGTCCTGCACGCGCTGGTCGGCCAGCGCGCCCAGGGACGACTCGGCGCCGAGGGAGTCCCACAGCTTCTGCGAGGTCTCCGGCATCACGGCGTTCAGCAGGACCGCGACACCGCGCAGCGACTCGGCGGCCGTGTAGAGGATCGTCGCGAGGCGGGCCCGGCCCTCGGGGGAGTCGTCCTTGGCGACCTTCCAGGGCTCCTGCTCCGTGATGTAGCCGTTGACCTGCTTCACGAAGTCGAAGATCGCCAGGATGCCGCCCTGGAAGTCCAGCTCCTCGCCGATCTTCCGGTCGGCCGTGGCGACGGCCTTCGCCAGCCCGTCCTGGACCGCCTTCTCGGCCTCGCCCGCGGCGGTGGCCTCCGGGAGCGCCCCGTCGAAGTACTTGCCGACCATGGCGGCGACGCGCGAGGCGAGGTTGCCGTAGTCGTTGGCCAGCTCGGAGGTGTAGCGGGCGGAGAAGTCCTCCCAGGAGAACGAGCCGTCGCTGCCGAACGCGATGGCGCGCAGGAAGTACCAGCGGTAGGCGTCCACGCCGAAGTGCGTGGTCAGGTCCTGCGGCTTGATGCCCGTCAGGTTCGACTTCGACATCTTCTCGCCGCCGACCATCAGCCAGCCGTTGGCCGCGACCCGGCCGGGCAGCGGCAGACCCTGCGCCATCAGCATCGCGGGCCAGATCACCGCGTGGAAGCGGAGGATGTCCTTGCCGACCAGGTGCACGTTCGCGGGGAAGGTCCCGTCGAACTTGTCCTGGTTGGCGCCGTAGCCGACCGCCGTGGCGTAGTTCAGCAGGGCGTCGACCCACACGTAGATGACGTGCTTCTCGTCCCACGGCACGGGGACGCCCCAGTCGAAGGTCGAGCGGGAGATGGAGAGGTCCTGGAGGCCCTGCTTGACGAAGTTCACGACCTCGTTGCGGGCGGACTCGGGCTGGATGAAGTCCGGGTTGTCCGCGTAGAACTCCATCAGCTTCGGGCCGTAGGAGCTCAGCTTGAAGAAGTAGTTCTCCTCCTTGAGGATCTCCACCGGCTTCTTGTGGATCGGGCACAGCTTGACGCCGGCCTCGTCCTCGATCAGGTCGCCGGGGAGCTTGTACTCCTCGCAGCCCACGCAGTACGGGCCCTCGTAGCCGCCCTTGTAGATCTCACCCTTGTCGTACAGGTCCTGCACGAACTCCTGCACCCGGTCGGTGTGGCGCTTCTCCGTCGTACGGATGAAGTCGTCGTTCGCGATGTTCAGGTGCTCCCAGAGGGGCTTCCACGCCTCCTCCACGAGCTTGTCGCACCACTCCTGCGGGGTGACGCCGTTCGCCTCGGCAGTGCGCATGATCTTCTGACCGTGCTCGTCCGTGCCGGTGAGGTACCACACCTTCTCGCCGCGCTGGCGGTGCCAGCGCGTGAGCACGTCGCCTGCGACGGTCGTGTAGGCGTGGCCCAGGTGAGGAGCGTCGTTGACGTAGTAGATGGGGGTCGAGACGTAGTACGCCGTCGCCCCCTGCTTCTCGGATCCAGTGGCCGCCATGGTCGAAATCCTAACGGCCTGCGGGAGATCGATTCACACCGATAAACCCGGTCACGGGTGCGGAGACCTTTGCGAAACATGCCTTCCCGTAGCAAAGACGCATCCTGGGAGGGAGTGGACGCGCATGCACGAGGCAGGGGACATCACGATGCGGGTACTGGTCGCCGAGGACGAGGAGATCCTGGCGGAGCTGGTCGCCACCGGGTTGCGGCGCGCGGGTTTCGCCGTCGACACGGTGTACAGCGGCGACGCCGCCCTCGCCTACCTGGGGCTGCACGACTACGACGTCGTCGTCCTGGACCGCGACCTGCCGCGGGTGCACGGCGACGACGTGGCGCGGCGGCTGGTCGCCGCCGGCTCCCGGACCAGGATCCTGATGCTCACCGCCGCCGGTTCCATGGAGGACCGGGTCGCCGGGCTCGACCTGGGTGCCGACGACTACCTGGGCAAGCCGTTCGAGTTCCCCGAGCTGGTGTCGCGGGTACGGGCGCTGCGCCGCCGCAGCGCCCGCCCCGTGCCGCCGCAGCTGGAACGGCACGGCATCCGGCTCGACACCGTGCGGCGCACCGCCTCCCGGGAGGGGCGGGAGCTGGACCTCTCGCCGAAGGAGTTCTCGGTGCTCCAGCTGCTGCTGGAGGCCGACGGCGGGGCCGTCAGCGCGGAGGAACTGCTGGAACGGGCCTGGGACGCCAACGCCGACCCGTTCACCGGCGCGGTCCGCGTCTGCATGAGCAAGCTGCGCGGGAAGCTCGGGGAACCGGCCGTGATACGCACGGTGCAGGGCGTGGGGTACGCGCTGTGAAGTGGCTGTCGGGGGTGCCGCACTCCAGGATCCGGGCCCGTATCGCGCTGGTGTACGGCGGGGTGTTCCTGATCCTCGGCACGGCGCTGCTCACCACCGTCAACCTGGCCTCCCGCGCCGGCACGGACTCCCAGGCGCGCGACATCGCCCGCACCGCGGCCGTGGTCCAGCCCGGTTACGCGGTGAACGGTCCGCTGGTCACCCGGCGCAGCCTCGGGCCGCCCACCGTCTACGACCTCACCGACAACGTCAGCGACGCGGCCGGGCACCAGCTGCTCATGTGGTCCGTGGCCGCGCTGCTCGTCATGACGGCGTGCGCGGTCGGCGTGGGCTGGTGGACGGCGGGGCGGGTGCTGCGCCCGGTGCACGCCATGACCGCGAAGGCGCGGCGGCTCTCCGAGCACAATCTGCACGAGCGGATCGCGTCCAGCGGCCCGGACGACGAACTGAAGGAGCTGGGCGACACGCTCGACGCGCTGCTGGCCCGGCTGGAGAAGGCGTTCGACAGCCAGCGGAGGTTCATCGCCAACGCCTCCCACGAGCTGCGGACGCCGCTCGCCACCCAGCGGGCCGCGATCCAGATCGGGCTGGACGACCCGTCCCCGGAGGACCTCGTACGGACCCGGCAGACGCTCCTGGACAACAACCGGCGCAGCGAGCGGCTCATCGAGGGGCTGCTGGTGCTGGCGCGCAGCGAGCGCGGGCTCGCGGAGGGCGAGCGGGAGGCGGTGGACCTGGCCCAGGTGGTGGCGGAGGAGACCGCCCGGCATCCGGGGGTGCGGGTCGGGGCCGGGTCCCGCGCGGTGGTCCGGGGCAACCGGCTGCTGCTCGCACAGCTGGTGGCGAACCTGCTGGCCAACGCGGTCACCTACAACGTGCCCGACGGGTCGGTGGACGTGTCGTTGACGGCGGACGGCGGCGGGGCGCTGCTGGAGGTGCGCAACACCGGGCCGGTGGTGGAAGCGGCGGACATCCCGGGGCTGTTCGAACCGTTCCGGCGGGGCGAGGGCCGGGACCGGATGGGGCGCGGTTCCGGCCTCGGCCTGTCGATCGTGCGGTCCATCGCGCTGGCGCACGGCGGTACGGTCACGGCGGTGCCGGGCCCCGGGGGCGGGCTCGCCGTGACCGTACGGCTGCCGGTGGATCAGGCGTCGGGCGCCGTCTCGCGGGCGGCGAGCCAGGCGGGGAGCGCGGCGAGCACCTCGCGGTAGAACGTGCTGTCCGGGACCTCGCGGGGAGCGGGGCCGGCGTGGAAGAACCCGGCGTTCGGGGCGTCCAGCTTCCGCAGGAAGTCGAAGCCCTTGGCGTCCTGCTCGCCGAACGCGACGAACTGGAAGAACAGCGGCAGCCGGGCCGCGTCGGCCAGTGCCTGCCTGGCGGGCTGCTTGGCGTCCGGCGGGCCGTCCGTCTGGAAGATCACCAGGGCGGGACCGGTGGCCCCGGAGCCCTCGTGGTGCGCGACGACCGCTTCGACGGCGGCCTGGTAGTTCGTCCGGCCGAGGCGGCCGAGGCCCGCGTTCAGTTCGTCGATCCGGCCCTCGTGGTCGGCGAGGCCGACCGTGCCGGTGCCGTCGATCTCCGTCGAGAAGAAGACGACGGGAACGGTCGCCTCCTCGTCGAGGTGTGCGGCGAGCGCCACGGCGCGGTCGCCCAGGTGCTGGGCGCTGCCGTCCTTGTAGAACGGCCGCATGGAGCCGGAGCGGTCGAGGACCAGGTAGACGGTGGCGCGCAGCCCGGTCAGGCCGTGCGCCTTCAGCCCGGCCTGGGCGGCCTTGTACGGGGCGACGAGGCCGGGAGCGCGTGACTTGACCCGGGCGAGGGAGAGGGCGGGCTTGGGGGCCGGGGCTTCGGCGGCCGGGGTTTCGATCGCCGGGGCCGGGGAGGCGGCTTCGGGGGCCGGGGTTTCGGCGGCCGGTTCGGGCTCGGGGGTCTCGGTGGCCTCGGGCTCGGTGAGCTCGGCGGGCGCGGCGGCAGGCTCGGTCGCGGCGGGTTCGGTTGCGGTTTCGGCCACCGGTGCCGGCTCGGGCTCCGGTGCCGACTCCGCCTCCGGCTCCGGCTGTACGGACGTCGCCTCGGGCTCAGGAGCGGTCTCGGGCTCGGCCTGCGTCTCGGTCTCGGCCTTGACCTCGATCTCGGGCTCGACCTCGGTCTTGACGGGAGTTTCGGTCTCGGCGGCCTTCGGCTCGGTGACCTCGGTGACCTCGGTGACCTCAGTGGCCTCGGCGACCTCAGGAGCCTCTGCCTCTGCGGGCTTCGGCTCGGGGGCCGGTTCCGGTTCCGGTTCGGGCTCCGTCGCCGCGACCGGTTCCGGTTCGGCTTCGGGCTTCGGCTCGTCCGTCTTCTCGTCCGGGGCCGAACCCTGTGCCGGCACCGTGGGGACGGAAGGCTTGTCGAAGGCGGCCGCCACCAGGTCCGAGGCCAGACCGGTGCTGCCGTCGTTCTCGGTGGACCGGGGCGAGGCGGGGGCCGGGATCGTGACCCCGGTGGCCGGGGCGGGGTCGCTCACCGGGGCCGCCGCCGCTTCCGGTTCGGCCGCCGGTTCCGCGACCGGCTTCGACTCCGCGGCCGGCTCCGACTCCGCGGGCGCGGTGCGTTCGGTCTGGGGCGGGACCGTGGCCGTCGGCGCGTCCTGCTCCGCGCGGTCACGGCCGAACACCTTGCGCAGCAAGCTCCGAATGCCCATGGGCGAGGCCTTTCGCGTGAGTTGGGTGCGATAAATGTCCGACCTGTGGGAATTGATCCCTGGCCAGGGCGGATACGTAAGGTTAGCGGCCGGATCCGGCCCCTCGTCGGCACGGCCCGCCCTGGGGAAAACCGATGCGCGAACGAGCGGCGAACGATTCCCCGCCGAGTCCTGGGGGAGTCTCCGCCGGGTCCTGTGCGCATGTCGTGCGGGCCTGATGTGCTTCGTCCAAACGTACTGACAAAGCGTCTCATTGCCTTGTTAACGTGATCGGCCGGTGCGCTTGACGTGAAGTCAGGCGCACCGTTGTCCGTTATTCACCAGCATTGCCAGGAAGGGCCTTCACATGGGGAAACCCTCTCGTCGAACACGTCTTGCGGCCTGTGCCGTCGCGACCGGTGCGCTGATTTCCGTACTCGTTCCGGCGGCCGGCGCCACCGCCGTCCCGACGGCCTCCCGGCCGTCCGTCGCACCGGCGGCGGACGAGCCCGTACCGGGCAACGAGGGCATGCCGGACGACGGCTTCGACAACGAGGACGAGGGCGAGCAGGACGACTTCGCGGGGACGGAGGCCGGAACGGCCTCGGCCGCCCCGCGGGCGTCGCTCGCCGCGGCCCCCGTTCCCGGCCGGGCCGCCGACTTCAAGCTGGCCAAGGGCACCGACATCTCCGCCCTTGTCGGAAAGCTGTACGCCGGGCTGCCCACGCAGGGCCTCACCGAGCTGATGGAACAGGCCAACCGGCCCGCCGGCTGGGGGAGCGACTGCGGGGACACCGGCATCTACGGCCCCGATCTGACCGCCGCCCCCCGGGTCTGCTGGAAGAGCGACGACGCCATCTCCTCGGAGTGGGTCCCGCAGGCCATCACCGGTGTCTCGGACGCGCAGGAGGACGAGGACTGGGGCACGTCCAACGCCGAGCCGATCGCCGTGGCCGGCTACGACGCGGAGAACCCGGGCCGCAGCGACTACCTGTCGGGCAAGGACAACTGTCTGCTGAGCCCGACCAGTGACGCCTGCAACGAGAAGGGCATCCGGGTCAGCTTCTTCAACCAGGCGACCAAGATGTACCGTCACGTGCTGCTGGTCTGGCCGTACATGAACTCCAAGGACCACATCTCCTTCGACGCGCTGCACGCGCGCGAGGGCAAGTGCATCGGCGAGGTGACGTCCTCCTGCGCCGCGCAGAACGGCATCCACGCCGGTGGCATGGTCTGGTACGGCAACTACCTGTACGTCGCCGACACCGCCAACGGCATGCGGGTCTTCGACCTGCGCAAGATCATGGACCTCAACCCGGACAACAAGACCGACGTCGACGACCCGACGCCGGACGGCCTGACCAGCAACGTCACGGACAAGCGGCGGGTCGGCCGGCAGAACAACGTCTGGTACGGCTACGGCTACCGCTACGTCATGCCGCAGGTCGCCACGCTGAAGTTCACCACGGCGAAGAACGGCGGCAGCACCAGCAAGAACCAGTGCTACGCCACCGGGCGCCCGAAGGCCTCGTACATCTCGCTGGACCGCACCGGCACCGACCACATGGTCCTCGGCGAGTACTGCAACACCAACAACGGCGGGACGAGCCCCGGCCGGGTCGGCACGTACCCGATGGCCGATCTGGTGGCCGCGGTCGAGGGCGACACCGGCAAGACCGCCTCCGCCGACCTGGCCTACGGTCTGCCGACCGGTGCCAAGTTCGGCGACGAGGCGCTGTGGCACAAGATCCAGGGCGTCATGCGGTACGAGGGCAAGTGGTACTTCCACCGCAGCAACGGCTACGACAACGGGCGGCTGCTCCAGGCCACGCCGGGCACGGTCGACGGGGTCGACCAGCTCGTCGGCAACACGAAGGTCCTGGAGTCGTCGTTCGGGCCCGAGGACCTCTACCTCGCGCACGGGCGCGGTGACGGCTTCGCGCCGAAGCTGTGGTCGCTGAGCGAGCACGCGCCGAGCAAGTGCGGGGCGTGCGAGCGCGAGCTGTACGGCTACAGCATGTCCGACGTCATCAACGGCTTCGGCTGAGGCACGGGCCCGAAGCGGGCAGGGGACGGGGCGGGGCGGGCCGGTGAACGATCCGGCCCGCCCCGCCCCCGTGTCGCCGCACTACAGTCGGACCCATGGTTTCCGGTGAGGCGCCGCAGGCGGAGGGCAGCGTTCGGGTCGATGTCTGGATCTGGTCGGTCCGGCTGACGAAGACCCGGTCGCAGGCCGCTGCCGCCTGCCGCGCGGGTCATGTGAAGGTCGCCGGTGAGCGCGCCAAGCCCGCTCAGACGGTGCGCGTCGGCGACGAGGTGCGGCTCCGGCACGCGGGCCGGGACCGGATCGTGGTCGTGTCGAAGATCGTGAAGAAGCGGGTCGGCCCACCGGTGGCGGTGGAGTGCTTCGTCGACAACAGCCCGCCCCTGCCGCCGCGCGAGGTGGCGATCCAGGTTCCGGTACGGGACCGGGGCGCGGGGCGGCCGACGAAGCGGGACCGGCGCGAGATGGAACGGCTGCGGGGCAGCGGCCCCACCGGCGGCTGACCGCCCTGCCGCCGGGGCGGTCGCTCCGGCGGTCGCTACGGCTGGGGCGAGGCGATCGCCCGGGCCGCCGCCACCTCCTGGCGCAGCGGGGCGAGTACGCCTTCCTCGTCGCCCGGCAGCTCGGTGCGCACCTCCACCAGGACCTCGCTCGACCGGATTCCGTCGGCCAGTTCCAGCAGCTGCCGACGGATCTCGGCCACTTCTTCCCGCGGCGGCGCAGGCGCCCCGTGGTTGACCCGGACCCGGGCCGCCGTCGCCGCGTCCACGATGCGTTCGACCGCGACGACCAGCGGCCACCAGGCGGCGGCCCGGGCGCCGACCGGGGGCGGTTCGGTCAGCGCGCGCTGGAACTCGGACCGTACGACCGACAGGTCGCGGTAGATGCGGCGACGGGCCCGCAGCCGTTCCGCCCGGTCGCCGGAGCTGCCCGGTTCGAACGCGCACGCCACGTAGTCGGCGATGTCCGTCACCGCGTCCGCGAGCCGGTGGCCGACCCGGACGTGCCAGCTCTCCGGCCACAGCAGGTAGCCCGCCACCAGCACGATGGCGCAGCCGATCAGGCTGTCCAGGAAACGCGGCCAGACCAGGTGGAAGCCCTGGTGGTTCAGCAGGTCGGACAGGAGCAGGATGACCGGGGTGATGGCCGCCGTCTGGAACGCGTACCCCTTCGCCGTGAGCGCCGGGATCAGCGCCGCGAGCACCACCATCACCGGCACGTCCCACCAGCCGATCGGCACCGCGGCCAGCACCGGTGCGGCGATCACGAGACCGGCCGCCGTGCCCACCGAGCGCAGCACGGCCCGGGAGAACACCGAACCGAAGTCCGGTTTGAGGACGAACGTGACGGTCAGCGCCACCCAGTAGGAGCGGGGCACCGGGACCAGCGAGGTCAGCGCCTGGGCCAGGCCGACGCACAGGGCGAGCCGCAGCCCGTACCGCCAGGACGCCCCGGAGAACAGCACGTCGCGGGCGGTCCGCCGGACCCGCACCCCGAGCGCGGCGGGCCGGCCGAGCCGGTCGTCGACGTTGTACGGGTCGGGGTCGGCCTTGTGCACGACGACCGCGGCGTGCCGCAGCGCGCTGTCCACGGCCCGGGTCGCGGGCGAGTCGGGGGCGGGCAGGGCGAGTCCGGGGCGGCCGGTGCGGCTCTCCTCGACGGCGACGGCCAGGTCGCGCACCGCCGCCGGGATCTCGTCCGGGAGCGTGAGCCGGCGCACATGGACCGCCGGGGCCGCCTCCACGAGCGGGATCACGACGTTGAGCTGGGCGAGCAGCCGCACCATGGCGTTGTTGCGGCCGTGGTAGCGGGCCCGGCGGGCCAGGATCAGGTCGTACGAGGTGTTGAGGGACTGGGTGACGGCCTGGCGCCGTTCCTCGTAGTCGGGGCCGCCCGCGGCGGCGAGCAGGTCGGCGACGGCGAGATAGGTGTTCGCGACCGCGACCCGTTCCGGCAGCGCCCGCCGCAGCGGCCAGGCCAGCAGGGTCAGGGCGAGGACGAACAGGCCGCCGACCGTGAGCAGCAGCGGCGCCACCCACCAGGGGTCCGGCAGCGGGAGCCCGGCCCCGACGATCGCGTTGAGCAGGAGCAGCAGCCCGGACACGGAGGCGACGGCGCCGATCGTCGACATCATCCCGGAGACCAGGCCGACCAGTGTCAGCGCGACGACGGCCGCCCAGCCGGTCCCGTACACCAGGGTGCCGAGCATCACGCCGAGCGCGCCGAACAGCTGCGGCACCGCGATGTTGAGGATGCGCATGCGGTACGCGTCGGCGGTGTCGCCGATGACGCCGGAGAGCGCGCCCATGGAGGCGAGCGCCCCGTACGCCGGGCGGTCGAGCGCGAAGCCGACGGCGAGCGGCGTCGCCAGCGCGAGGGAGGCGCGGAGGACCGCGGCCCAGGGAACGGGGGTGGACTGCTGGGGGCGCAGTCCGCTCAGCAGCCAGGGGGGCGGGGCCGTGCGCCTGCGCCCGTTCCCGGTCTCCGCCTCGGTCAATGCGTCCCCCTGGGTTCCGCTTCCGGCACCGGAGGCCCTCGGCCTCGTCGGACGCGTTCGGTGCGCGGTGCTGTTGCAGCAGATCCCAGCACTGATCGGGCCGGACCTCAACAGCGCGCAGCCAGGCTTTTTCGTCCGGCCGGGGGCGGGAGAGCCCTTCGGGTCGGTCCGGGGCGGGGAATTCAGATCACGATGAGGGTCTTGCCGCGGGCGCCGCCCGTCCGGTTCCGGTCGAGGGCCTGCGGGGCCTTCTCCAGCGGGAGTTCGATGTCGATGGGCACGCGCAGGATGCCCTCGGCGGCGCCCGCCGCCAGGACGTCGAGCAGGACCGGGGTGGGTTCGAGCCGGAAGTCGACGCCGGTCACGCCCGGGGGCAGGGCGGCTCCGGTGGCGACGCCGTGCGTGGTGAGGGCGATGCCGCCGGGGCGCACCCGCGCGGCATGGGCGGCGAAGGCGTCCGGCGTGGTGGAGACCAGGTCGACGAGTGCGTCGACGCCGTCCGGGCAGGTCTCGCGCACGGCCTCGTCGAGGGGGCGGTCGGTGACGTCGATGGTGGCGGCGGCGCCCAGGGCCGCCATCCGCTCGTGCTCGGCACCGCGCACGGCGGCGATCACCCGGATGTCGCGGGCCGACGCGAGCTGGGTCAGACAGCTGCCGACGCCGCCCGCGGCCCCGATGACCAGCAGGCTCTCGTGGCCGCGGAGCGCCGCGCCCTCCAGGATCTGGGCGGCGGCCATCCCGGCGGTCGGCAGGGCGGCCGCGGTCCGGAGGGGGAGGCCGGGCGGGACGAGGGTGATCGCGGAGTCCTGCGGCACGGCCACGTAGTCGCAGTACGTGCCGCTGCCGGACGCGTCCCCGGCGACCCGGCCGAAGACCTGGTCGCCGACCCGGAAGCGGTTGTCGCCGGGGCCGATCATGTCCACCCGGCCGGCGAAGTCCACGCCGACGACCAGGGGGAAGACGCGGGCGGTGGCCGGGGCCCCGGGGGCGCCCCGCACGATCTGCCAGTCGCGGGGATTGAGCGCGGCGTACTCGACCCTGACCCGTACCTCACCGGTGCCCGGCTCGGGCTTGGGCATCTCCACCAGCGCGGGGTCGGCCCGGAACGCGCCGACGGCTATGGCTCGCATGCGGAAGACCTCTCAGTCGCCCCCGATCCGGCAGTCATGGGAACCATTGTTTTTCGGCCCGCCCGGCCCCGCACTTCGAACCCGCCCGGCCCCGGGCGGGCCTCGTGTTCCGGGCCCGCCCGGCCGTCCGGGCTCAGCCCTTCTCCTCCGGCGGTCCCGGTCGTTCCGGTCGCGGGGCGGTGCGGTGCCGGGCGGCCAGGAGCCGGGCGAGCACCGCGCACACCGCCACCGCGAGCCCGGCGGCGAACACGACCCACACCGTCGTGCGCAGCGAGGCGGTCAACGCGTCGTACACCGCCGCCGCCCCGTCCGCCTCGCCGTCCGGCACCTCGGACAGCACCCGGCCGCGGGCGACCGCGAGCACCGCGCGCAGCACGAGCGCCCCGAGCGCGAAGCCCAGCCCGGCCACCGCCGCGGCCGAGAGCGCGGCGGCCCCGGAACGCCGGTGCCCCGGACCGCCGCCGCGCGCCCTGGCCGCGGCCACGGCCAGGGCGGCGAGCACCAGCGTGCCCACGGCGGGCCGGACACCGCCGGCCCGCAGCAGCCGGAAGGACTGGCGCAACTGGTCGGCGCGGTCGGCGGAGACGAGCGTGATGTCGGTGTGCTGGACGGGGATGCGGTCGGCGAACGGCACCCCGTTGTCCACCAGGTTCTGCCGGATCTGCGCGGTCACGGGCGCCAGATCGATGGTCACGGCCTCCCCGGTGCCGCCGTCCAGGGCGGCGGTGACGGCCTCGTGGGCGGTGCGGTTGGCGGTGTTCCACGCGGTGCGGAAGGCGTCGGTGGTGGTGAACGACAGCACCGCCCGGCGCAGGAAGTCGCGCACGGTGCTCTGGAGCGGTCCGGCGTCGATCTGCTTCATCGCCCCGTCGGTGATGAGATCGCTGACGGTCTCGCGCACCACGGGGTCGGAGGCGAGCGGCGCGACCGCCTCGACGTAGCGGTCGGTGTCGTCGATCTCCAGATCGACCCAGGCGGACAGGGCCCCGACCGGTACGAGGACGGCCAGGACCACCACCAGTACCACCGAGAGGGCCGTCGACAGGTGCGTCCGCATCCCTCCAGGGAATCGCGTGCGCGGGCGCCGCGCCCCGGCCCGTACGCCATCCGAGTTGCCGGTCGGCCCGGCCGGGTGTGCCCTGGAGGGAACAAGGGGCGACGGAAGGAGATCTCCGCCATGGCCACACATGCAGCGATGCCGGCCCGCGGACGGAGGGCGCACGCGCGCGGGCGCAGCGTGCTCTCCTGGGCCATTCCCGTCACGCTGGGCGCGGCGTACGGCCTCTACGCGTCCTTCATCCTCCGCAACAACGGCGCGAGCGGCACCCGGCAGTTCTGGTACGGCCTGATCACCGCGGTGGTCCTCACGGTCCTCTGCTACGGGCTGGGCCGGATCCAGCGCAGGCTGCTGCCCCTGGTGCGGGCGGTGGCGTACGGCGCGCTGATGGCGGCGGCGATCGGCCTGCTGGTCGGCCTGACCGATTCGAGCGTGCTGCGTTCCACGGCGCTCGGGCTCGCGGTGGGGCTGGGGATGTTCGTCAGCGCGTTCTACATCTTCTACACCCATGAGGACACCAGGCCCGTCGGATGAACGGGGGCGCCGCGCGGGCGCCGTCCGGCGCCTCGTCCGGCGCCTCCCGCCGGTGCCTTTGCCCGGTACTTTTCCGCCCCGCTGTCAGCCGCCCGCCGGCAGCGGGGCGCAGGACGTCACGGCGCGCACCGCGGTGGCCCGGCCGAGGTCCGCGGTGACCCGGCCGGCGTCGGTTCCGAGCGTCATCCTGCCCCCGGCGGTGCGCAGCGGTTTCCCGCAGACCGTGCCGTCGGGGGTGGTGACCGAGACGAGCGGCCCCTCCTTCGACGGTCCGTACCAGGTGATCCCCACGGCCGCGACGAGCAGCGCGGCGCAGCAGAGGGTGAGCGGCACGCCCCGGGCGAGGGCCTGAGCGGCGCGCAGGGCCTCGGCGTGGTCCGCGGCGACGCCGTCGAGCCGGAGCGCGGCGGTGTCGCCCGCGGCGGCCGGTCTGCCGTGGGCGGCGCGCAGCAGGGACAGGCCCCCCGCGGCGCCGCACAGCAGCGCGAGGAGCAGCACGGCGCCGACGGTGACGGCGTACGGGGCGGCGAGCGAGCCGATGTCGCTGCGGCCCCGGAGGAGGCCGAACCCGACGAGTCCGGCCAGGAGCGCGGCGAGGCCGTTGCGCCAGGCCAGCGCCGATTCCCGGACCCGGGGCAGCTCCCGGCGCAGCAGGGTGCGGTGGTGGCGGGCCGCGAGCCGGTCGGCCGGGGTCCCGGCCGGTCCCGGTACGGCGCGCCAGGTCATCGCCGAGCCCTCTCCAGCAGGATGTTCCAGTACGCCCCGCAGCCCTCCTCGTCGCCGGGCCGGCCCGGGTGCTCGGTCCGGCAGACGCAGAGCACCGGCACCGGCACGAGCCCCGTGCCGGGGGTCCCGGACCGCACGACGCGCGGCGCGGACCGGACGACGGAACGGGTCCAGGTGTAGACGGTCGCGCAGTGGCAGCGCGGGCAGGTGCCGGTCAGGACGGCCCCGTCCCCGGTGGGCTCGATGAGCAGGCCCGCGGTGTACGCGGCGGGGTAGCCGGGCTCCGTGACCTCCTCGTACGGGAGGGCGGACCCACGTCCCGCACGGGCGGGGTTCGTCGGAGGGTTCGTCGGGGGGTTCCGTGGGGGCGGGGCGGGCTCGGGCACGAGGCGTCTCCCGGGTGGCGGGTGCGGCGGATGTCGGCGGCGGATGTCGATGGACGGCGGCGGTCGTCGGCGACGCGCGTCCGGTTTTCGATGCTGCCAGAGGGCCGGGCCGTGTTCCGGCCCCCGCGGCTGCGGGGCGGTGCGCCGCAGGTGGCGCGGCGGTGTCCCGGCGCCGCCCGACACCTGAATCGCCGCTGGCCAAAGGAGTGTTGTCCGGTTTCCGGTCGATTGTGGGACGTATTCCGGCGGCTGCCGCGAAACGGCCCTGAAGGCGGACGGGCCTGGGCATCATGTCCGCACCAGGGCCTCGCGCCGACTCGGGGGCACCATGACCGTCCGAACGGGCGGTGGAGGGAGGGGCGTTGAACGACATCGACGACACCGGCGACAGCCGCGACGCCGATCTGCGGGAACGGGTGGCCGATGCGGTCCGGCGGTCGGAGGGGGCGCGTCCGGTGCCCGCCGTGCACGCGGAGCCGACCGGCCCGCAGGGCGCGGAGCGTGACGGGCTGATAGCCGAACTCCTTTCACTGGCATCCGAGTTGACGCAGAGCGAGCCGGACGGGGAACTCCTCCAGGAGGCGAGGTTCCGGCTCGGGACACTGATCGGCTCGCGCTGGGCAGCAGGTGACGAGGAGCCGGACCGGCAGGAGGCGATACGTCTGCTGCGCGAGGTCCGCGCCTCCGGCCTCCTTTCCCCGGAGGACCACCTGACGGCGGCGCGCAACCTCGTCGTCCTGCTGCAGGGCCCGGCGGCACGTATCGCTCCCGGGCAGTTCGACAACGCGATCGGCCTGGAGGGCCTGTCGCTCATGAGCCGGATGGGAAGGCCGCAGAGCCACGGCGGCGCCGGAGTCGTCGAGGCCGCTCCCGAGACCTACCGGCTGATGAAGGAGATCGCCGGACACATGGAAGAGACCCCGGAGCTCCGGGCCCAGCTCCGGCGCATGGCACTGATGAGCGAGCTCTCCCGGGCGCTCACCGACAACGATCCCCGGAAGCTGTCCGGCGTGTGGCAGAAGATGAACTCCGAGGGCCTCGAATCCCTGGTCCCGGCCGGTCCGATGCGCTCCTACGCCCAGTCGGTGTTCGAAACGGTGGCGCCCCAGATGCAGCGGGCGGAGAAGGAGATGGCGTCGGGGAGGACCGGGGCCGACGCCGTGGTGCCGCAGCGCGACTGGGACGAGGGCGAGAACGAGATCGTGGCCCTGTTCGCCGAGATGAGCCGACCCGGTCTGTTCTCGCCGAAGGAACTCGACGAGCTGACGGCCCGGCTGTCGAATCCCCCGCCGGGAGCGAAGCCCGGTACGCAGATCTTCGCCGCCATGGGGGCGATGCTGGCCGGCCTGCGCTCCGGCCGGCCGGAGGAGACGCAGAGGGCGCTGCGGCTGCTCCAGGAGACGGCGGGCACGGACGAGACGCTGACCTGGATGGTGCGGGGCATGCTGCCCGCCGTGCTGCTCAACGCCATGCTGGTCGGCGGCAGCCTCCAGGACCTGGAGGGGGCGGAGTCCCTCATGGAGGACTTCCTGCCCGCCGGCGAACGTCCGGACGCCGGTGCCCTTCCGGACCTCCCCGGCGCGAGCGAGATCGTGACGATCACCCAGTGCATGCGTATCCAGGCGAAGACGATCCGGGCGATCGAGGACCGCGACGCCGAGGCGCTCGAAGGGTTCGTGGGAGACCTCCTCGACATCCTGGACGCCGAGGACACCGGCGAGGGCGTGGCCGCTCTCGTCCCGCTGTACGAACTGGGCCTGGTCCACCTCGCCCTCGCCTGGCTCACCGGCAGCGTCGACTCGCTGCGCAGCGCGGTGCACTACCAGGAGCAGGCGCTGGAGACCCCCGGGATCGAGTCGATGCTCCAGCCGATGGTCGACATGAGCTGGGCACCGCTGCTGACCCTCGCCTCCTACCTCGAACCCTCCGTGGAACGGCTCCAGGAAGCCATCAGGCGTGCGCGGTCGGCCCTGCGGGGCGTGCCCGCCATGGCCGACCAGCGGGTGCGGGCGCGCCAGGCGATCGGGCTGGCGCTGGACGCGGTGTACGGCATGACCGGCGACCCGGCCGTCCTGGACGAGATGATCACCGAGCTGGACTGCCCCGAGGAGGAGCTGAGGACGGCGAGCGGGACATCGGTCGCCGTGGTGCTCTGGGCGTTGGCCGACGCGTACGGGCGGCGGGCCGGGCACGAGGGGAACGACCTGGTCAGGGCGGTCGAGTGGGCCCGGCAGTCGCTGCGCACCATCGCCGACGACGTACTGCTCCAGCAGGGCGTCCAGCACGGTCTCCAGGTCGCCAGGACCGGTGCCCGCCGTGCGCTGGCCGCCGCCGGGTGGGCGGTCCGTGCCGGGCGGCCCGCGGACGCGGTGGCCTGTCTGGAGGAGGGCCGGGCCCTGGTCCTCGGCGCGGCCGCGGCCTCCGCCACGGTCGCCGACCGGCTGGCGGAGCGCGGCGAGCACGAACTGGCCGACCAGTGGCGCCGGGAGACCGCGCGGGGAGGAACCGTTCCCCGTGCGGGAGGCAGCCGGTCGGAGCTGGCGGAGGTCGTGCTCGGCGAGTCGTTCGGCACCCCGGAACTGCCGAGCACCCTGCGCCGCCGGGCCCTGGAACTGCTCCGCCCCGCCGACGGGGCGGGGGCCCATGGAGCGATCCCCGACGCGTCCGAGCTGACCGCCGCCGTCGGGCGGGCGGGTATCGACGCGCTGGTGTACCTGCTGCCGGGGCAGGGGGACGAGGACGGCTCCGCCGTACTCCTGGCACCGGGACGCGACCCGTGGACGCTGCCGCTGCCCGGTCTGTCGGCCGGGGGCCGGCTCCCGCTCGACGGCTATCTGGACGCCGCCGCCCGGCACGCCACCGCACGGCGGGGGCAGCAGCGCTGGGAGGTCGCGCTGGACGAACTGTGCGCCTGGGCGGGCGAGGCCGTGATGGGGCCCGTCCTGGACGAACTCGGGCTGTGGGAAAGGGCGCTCGCGGAGTCCGGCCTGACGGGCGGGGCCCCGGCGGAGCCCGTGCCGGAGCCGGTCAGGCTGACCCTGATCGCCTGCGGGAACCTCGGTGTGGTGCCCTGGCAGGCGGCCCTGCTCACGGTTCCCCCCGGAGCGGGGCCGGAACCGGGGGCGGCCGGCCGGCCCGCCACGGTCCGGGCGTGCGAGGTGGCCGTCCTCTCGTACGCCGCGTCCGGCCGGGAGTTCGCCCGGTCGTCCGGCCGGGACCGGCTGCCGATGGCCCTGGGGCAGGCGCTGGTGTGCGTACCGGGCTGGGATCTGGACGGGGCCGAGGACGAGGTGCTGGCCCTGGCCGACACCTACTACCCGGACGCCGCCCTGTACGGAAGCCTGATGACCCGCGAACTGGTCCCGGAACCGCCCGAGGGCACCCCAGAAGAGGTGCTGGCGCTGCTGGGGGCGGGCCCCGGCCGGGACGGCACCGGGCGCGTCGCCCTCGTCCACCTGGCCTGCCACGGGATGGCGGGGCCCGACCCCGCGGCCTCCGCGCTGGAGCTCGGCTGGCCGGAGGACGCCGAACCGGAGGCGGGCCGCCTCACGGTCACCGCGTTGCTGGACACGCCGTTCGACCACGCGGAGGGGGCGGGCGGCCCGCTGGTCGTGCTCAGCGCCTGCGAGACGGACCTCAGCGCCCGCGACCACGACGAGGCGCTGACGCTGACCACGGCCCTGGCGCACCGGCTGGCCGCCGACGTGGTGGGCTCCCGCTGGACCGTCCCGGACGTGGCCTCCTCGGTGCTGATGACCGTCTTCCACGACCGGCTCGACGCCGGACTGGCCCCGCCGGACGCGCTGCGGGCCGCCCAGCGCTGGATGCTGGCACCGCCCGGCAGCCGGTCGCCGGTGCGCGGCCTGAAGCCCGAACTGTCCCGTGTGGCGGAGGAGTTGGACCTTTCGGTGCCGTTCGTCTGGGCCGCCTTCATCCACCAGGGCAATCCCGGGCCGTCCCGCCGGGCCGATGCCCACGGCGGGAAGACCCCCGTCACCGCGGAAGGAGAAACCCGGAGATGACCCCCGATACGTTCCTCGGCCTGATCCACACCCACTGGCCGATGACCCTCGCCGCCCTCGACGGCGACCGGCGCGCACGGATGCGCGACGGTCTGCGCGACCTCGCGGGGGCCGGTGACCGCAAGTCGGTGGAACGGGCCCTGCGCACCCTGCGGATGCAACTGCGGGCCCTGCCCTCCGACCACCCGGTCTCCCGGGAGCTGAGCGGCACGGTCCGCTACGCGCCGGCCCCGGCCGCCCCGGCCGTCGACCGGGCCCTGCTCGGCGAACTCCTCGACGTGTTCGCCGATCCCCCGCCCGATCCCGGGGAACTGCTCCGGACCGCCCACGAACGGCTGTGGCGGGCCCCGGCCCTGGACCGGGCGGAACTCGGCCCGGAGGCCGCGGACGACCCCGCGTCCGCCGGTCTCATCAGGCTGAGCCACCCCGGGGCCGGGGACCGTTACCCCCGCTTCCAGTTCGTCCCCGGCACGACCCAGACCCGGCCGGTGGTGCGCCGCGTCAATCACATCCTGATGGCCGACCAGGACCCCTGGGGTGCCGCGGACTGGTGGCTCGGCGGCAACGGCCGCCTGGCGGGCGTCCCGGCCGAACTCATCGGCACCGTCCCCGACGAGGACCTCGCACGGGCCGCCCTCGAACTGGTGGGGGGCTGCTGATGGACCGGATGCCGCCCACCGGCGTCACCATGCGGCCCCTGCCGCGCGTCCTGCCCGAGGGGACCGAGCTCTGGCGCTGCCACGAGCACGAATTCGGCCCCGGGTCGTTCAACCCCAACACCGCCCACCCGTACTTCGGCGGCAACCGTTTCGACGCCACGGAACAGGACCCCTACCCCTTCCTCTACGCCGCGCTCGACCCGGTCACCGCCCTCTGCGAAGTCCTGCTGCGCTCGGTCGACTTCGCGGACCGCACGGCCGTGCGGCTGATCCCGTGGGCGCAGGCGTCCCGGTACACGCTCTCGGCGCTGCGCACGACCCGTGAGCTGTCGCTCGTCGAACTGGGCACGGCCGAGGGGCTGGCCGCCGTCTGGCAGGACTCCTGGCTGGTCGACGCCGAGGCCGCCGACTACCCGAAGACCCGTTACTGGGTGCGGCTGATACGCGAGCACGCCGCCGGGGTGCACGGCCTGGTCTGGGAGTCGAAGCGGTGCCGGCCCAGGAGCGCGCTGCAGCTCTTCGGCGACCGCTGCGGGCAGGAGCCGCTGGCCGCCGATCCGGAGCGCGCACTGCGGCTCGACTCCCCCGAGGGCGTGGCCGAGGCGAACCGGCTGCTCAACCCGCTCCGGGCCGTCGTCTCGTCGCCGTGGCCGCCCGACGCCGTCACGTCCTGACGCACCCCGCCCCGGTGTCGCGCCCGGGACGGGGTCAGCAGGGCCCGTCCCCCGCGATGCGGACGGTGCAGCCGACCCGGAGGCCCAGCCGGACACGGTCCCCGTGCCGCAGCCGGTGCCGTTCGCCGGGCAGGAGGTGGCCGTCGTTCACCCAGGTGCCGTTCAGGGTGCCGTCGGCCTCCTCGGCGATCCAGACCGTGCCGTCGGGGCCGACGGTCACACTGGCGTGCCGACGGGACACGGTGGACAGGTCCTTGAGCGCACCGGCCGAGAGGGGGGCCCAGTCCGGGTCCCGGCCGAGGCGCAGCGGTTCCCCGGGGCGCACGGGCAGGCGCAGGGCCAGGGTGTCGAAGTGCAGCACCACCGGGGCCCCGGCCGGCGCCGTGCCCTCGCCCCCGTCCCCGCTCCCGTCCCCGATCGGGGCCAGGCAGCGCGGACAGCGCGAGGTCCCGGACGGCACGAGGGCCGCGCAGCCGGGGCAGCGCGCACCGGCGGCGTCCGGGGGCGGTGGTGCCAGGACCGGCCCGCGCACCTCCTCCTCCGAGACGGTCACCCAGCCGTACAGGTCGTCCAGGTCGTCCGGGTCGTCCCGGCGGCCGGGGTCCTCCCCGTCCCCGTCGTACCGGGGCGCCGTGGTCATCGCTGTTCCGGCACGAAGGCGGGGGACGCGTCGGTACGGATCTCCACCAGGCCGTCGGCGCGCTCGTGGATCTCCCGCACCGAGACGGTCCAGCCCGTGCCGATCGCCGGGTCGGCGAACAGGACCCGGGCCAGCGGGTTGATCAGGTGGGTCTCCAGCGCCATGCCGATGCCCCGGCCGCCGTTCCACTGGTCGTGCGTGCAGTACTCGGACAGCTGGGCCCGCGCGTGCGGGGAGAGTTCGAGCGAGATGTCGTGCTCGGCCAGCAGCTGGCGCCGGATGTTGTCGATCTGGAGCCGCATGATCCGTTCGGCCACCTCGCCGGAGATGAAGTCGAAGACCACCACGTTGCCGCCGAGCCGGTTCATCAGCTCGGGCCGGCCGATGACGTGCTCGAAGTGGCGCTTCACGTTCAGCCGCACGGTCCGGGCCAGTTCCCGGTACGGGGTTCCCGGGCGGACGATCCACTCCCGCTCCTCGGTCTGCGGATCGGTGCGCTGCACCCCCAGGTTGGAGGTGAAGATCAGCACGCACTCGCTGAAGTACGTGGTGACGCCCTGCCCGTCGGTGAGCCTGCCGTCCTCCAGCACCTGGAGGAACTTGTCGAGGACCCCCTTGTCGGCCTTCTCGATCTCGTCGAACAGGATCACCCGGAACGGGTTGGCGCGCACCGCCGTCGTCAGCTCCCCGCCCGCCTCGTACCCCACGTACCCGGGCGGGGCACCCACCAGGCGGTCCGCCGAGTGCGAGGAGGAGAACTCGCTCATGTCGAAGCGCAGGTACGCCTGGTCGCTGTCGAACAGCACCGAGGCGACGGCCTTGGCCAGCTCGGTCTTGCCCGTGCCGGTGGGGCCCGCGAAGAACAGCACGCCGCGCGGCCGGTGTCCGGGGCTGGTGGCCTGGGCGCCCGAGAGCCCCATCGCGGCCCGCTTGAGGATGTCCAACGTCATGGAGACGGCCGCCTCCTGACCGAGCACCCGCTCCGGCACGGTGCGTTCGCCCTCGATGATCCGCTGCCGGATCTCGTCGCGCCGCCACGGGTTCTTCTCCACGCCCAGCCGGTACATACGCACCGCGTCGGGCATGGCGTCGAACGGGATGCCCCGGGCGAGGGCCAGGTCGAGGGACTGCCGCATGGCCCGCAGCGGCAGCCCGACACTGGCCCGGGCGAAGGCGTCCACCGGGTCCTTTCCCGTCGTCCCGCCGCCGGTGCGCGGCCCGTCGTCGTCCGGCCCGGTGTGCTCGTGGCGCAGGAGCGCGGCCATCCGCCGGCGTTCGTCGGCGTCCGGGTCGGGCACCGCGATGGTGCGGATGCGTTCGCTGCCGGAGACCAGCCAGTTCGGCAGGTCGCGTTCGCCCTCGGCGAGCCAGATGACCGGGTTGAACAGCGGCGCGGCGCCGGTGCTCACGGCCGACGGCGGCACGCCCGGCGGCAGCGGGACGGGCCTGGCCTGCTCGGCGAGTTCCAGGCAGGACACGAAGAAGTCGCGTTCGGCCTCGGTGAGCCGGGTGACGTCGGTGGTGAGCCGGGCGGCGTGCTCGATGAGCAGGACGACCCGGAGGGGCTCCAGCGGACGGCCGTTGCCGTGACCGGCGCGCCGGTGCTCGGCCCAGCCCGTCACGATGCCGCGGAGCTGCGGTTCCATCTCCATGAGGACCGGCGGGCGGTGCCGGTCCCGGCCGCCGGACTGCTGGGTGACGCGCAGCAGTTCCTCGACCATCAGCTGTTCGGGGCCCGGCACGACGCGGAAGCCCCGGATCTGGTCGTAGCGGATCAGGGCCTGGTAACCCAGTCTGCGCAGGGCGTTCCAGACGACCTCGGCCAGCGGGTGGTGGGCGTCCCGGGACCGGCGGCGCACCAGGTGGAGGTCCTGGATGTTGCCGTGCAGGACGTACTGGGAGTGCACGCCCAGGGTGCTCGTCAGCTCCTCGACGAACAGCGGGACCGTGCGCTCCGGGGGTTCGGGGCGCTCCGGGCCGTGTTCCGCCCTGTCGTCCCGGTCCTTGACCAGCCGTGGGCCGTGGCCCGGCCGGTGCGTGCGGTCCCCGTGGGGCCGGGTGTCCTCGGTGCCGTGGACGTCCACGCCGTGCCTCCGCATCCTCGTTCTCGTTCCCGTTGTTCCCGATCGTGTGCGCGTGGGCCGTCAGCGTTCGTCGGCCGGTGCCGTGCGGTGCCGGGGCCGGACCTCGTCCCTGACGTCCCTGCGGCCCCTGCTTTCTTCGGTGCGGGCGGTGTCCTCGTCGAGCACGAGGACGCCGTCCTCGCCCCGGGTGCCGGGCACGGTCCCGCTTTCCTCCAGTACGAAGTCCAGGGCCACGCCGAGCCGGTGGGTGATCTCCCGCAGCCGGTCCAGGTGACCGGCGGCCCCGCGGCACCGTTCCCCGTCCAGGGCGAGCGCGGCGGCGTCGCGGGCCCCGGGCCCCGGCTGCTCGCGGCGCATGGTGGCCACCCTGGCCCGCTCCCCGTCCAGGACGATCCGCAGCCAGTGCTCGTCGCCCCAGCCGGGCGGGGTCCAGTCGAGGCGGACGAGCCGTTCGCGCGGGTGCGAGGAGTCGGCGGCGGGGGCGTCGCAGCGGTCCGTTCCCGACACCGCGATCCGGAACATCCGCTCGACGTAACGGCGTTCCAGCTCCGCCAGCCGTTCCGCCACCCGGTCGTCCACCTGCCGCTGCTCGTGGGGTTCCAGCCGGCGGCCCTCGTCGAGCATCCGGCGCAGCAGCGCGGTCTCGGCCGGGGCGGGCGGCAGCGGGTCGGCGTCCCGCGGGGCGGTGGTCTCCAGGAAGTGGAGCTGTGCGGCGGCCCGTTCCTCGGCGTACCGGCGGGCCCGTACGGCCCGGTTGGTGTCGGCGACGAAGCGGCGTGCCTCGCGCAGATGGGTACGGGCCTTGAGCGGGCGGGTCGCGGCGGCGGCGATGGCGTGCCGCACCGCCGCGGTGGCCGGTGCGGCGTCCTCGGCGGTGGCGGCCACGTCGAGCCGGGCGAGCAGCTCGGCCCCGATCCGTACGGCGTCCTCGTGCCGCAGCT
This sequence comes from Streptomyces sp. NPDC002669, assembly GCF_042889165.1. Taxonomy (NCBI): domain Bacteria; kingdom Bacillati; phylum Actinomycetota; class Actinomycetes; order Kitasatosporales; family Streptomycetaceae; genus Streptomyces; species Streptomyces sp. NPDC002669. Next base: position 288,322 of record NZ_JBIAQQ010000004.1, read on the forward strand.
CCTCCGCGCCGGGCGGCTGCGGAAGGGCCTCGTCCGCCCGGCGGGCCACCGAGGGGTCGGCGTCCCGCGCGGCGTCCGGCCCCGACCGGTGCCCGTCCAGCACCGCGGCGCGCCGGGCCCGCAGTTCGCGCTGCCAGGCGTCGTCCTGCTCCGGTTCGGCGAAGGGAGGCGGGGTCGTCCGCAGTACCCAGTCGGCGTGCGCGGCCTCGGCCCGGAGCGTCCGGTCCTCCAGGACGGCCAGCTCCTCGCGCAGCCGGGCCAGGGGCGTGCCCACCGGGTCGAGGGGGCCGGGAAGGCCGGGGCGCGGCGGCCGGGGCGCGCCGGGCGGGGCCGTGCGCGCGGCCCGCCGCACCCGGGCGAGCAGCGCCGCCCGCCGCGCGTTCGCCCGTGCGGCGGCGAAGGCGGCGGCCTCCCACTGCCGGGCGGCGGTGGCGGCCACCTCCTGCCGGTGTTCGAGGCAGGACTGTTCCTCGGCGGCCCGTACGGCCGCCGCCGCGAGCACCTGGGTGGTGACGAGGGCGGCCCGGCCGGCCAGCAGCGCCCCGCTGAGCGCGCCCAGGGCGGCGGCCGCCGGGGCGAGGAGTTCCTGGAGGCCCTGGGCGGCGGCATCGGTCAGGTGCCCGGCGGCCTGGTGGGCGGCGTCCGCGACCCCCGGCACATGGGCGACGTCGGGGTGCGCCAGGGTCTGGATGTGCGAGGCGAGGCCGTCGGCCGGTGCGTAGCCCACCCCGGGCATCACTTCGGTGACCGACGGCAGGGCGATTCCGGCGCTCATCGGCGTCCTCCAGGGTTTCCGTCCCGGCTTCCGGCCTGGCTTCCGTTCAGGTTCCCGGCACGGGGTCCGGCCCGGTTTCCGCTCCGGTTCAGGGCCTGTGCGGTGCGCAGCCGGGACACCTCCAGGCGCCAGGAGACCGCGCGGTACACCGTCCAGACGGCGAGGGCCACGACGGTGCCGACCGGCCAGGCCCAGGGCGCGGTGGTGACGGAGTGGACGCCCAGGGCCACCACCGCGGCCAGCAGCGCGGCCGACGGCAGCAGGGTGCGCAGACCGCGGGACCGGGCGAACCGGGCGGGCCGCTCCGACGTGGCGATCAGCCGTCCGGCGAGCGACCGCCGGGGGTGGTACTGGGGCGGCCCGATGAACGCCGCGGCGGACAGCTCCAGGGCGAACACCGCGGCGGCCGCGGGCAGGGCCAGCGCCCAGGCGAGCACGACCGCCTCCTGATCGGCCCATCCGACGACATCGGCGAGACCGATCAGGAACCCCCACGGAACGGTGGCCAGCACGGCGCCGAGCAGCGCCCAGCCCAGCGTCGGCGGCCGCTCCATCCGCCGCATCCAGGCCAGGGCGGCGTCCTGGTCGGCGGCCAGCAGCCGGACGGCCTCCGCCTCGGCCAGCTCCCGCCGGCGCACCACGGCCTCGGCGGTGGCGACGTCGGCCAGCAGCCGTGCGACGAGCAGGCGCGGGGCGTCGTCCGGGTCGGCGACGAGCCGGGTGTACCAGTCGACGGGTACGGGCATGGCGGCGCGCGTCGCGTCGGCGTCCCGGGTCAGTTCCACCGTGACCCGGCCCGGCTCGTGGGCCAGCCGCAGCAGCAGCGCGTCGACGGTACGGCCGCGGCGCAGCCGGGCGCGGGCGGCGCCCCGGTCCCGGGGGCCGCGCGCCAGGATCTCGTCCGTCAACGGCCGCCAGGCGGCCCGGTGTCGCATCCACCGCCGGTGCACCTCGTCGAGCCCGGCGCCGCCCGGCCGTTCGGCGAGCAGGGGCAGCAGCTCGTGGCGCAGCAGGTCGTCCAGCAGTGCGTGGGCCTCGGCGTCGCCGTTCACGACCGCCGAGGTCAGTTCCCGGATGCCCAGGGTGTCCAGGCGCTGCCCGTGGTGGGAGACCTCCAGCCGCGGGCCCAGCCAGTTGATCAGCCGGGTGGTGGTCCGGGCGTCCGGCGGTTCGGCGAGCTCCGTGCGCAGGGCGACGAGCCGTTCGTTCTCCTCGGCGTCGCGGTCGGGCGAGCCGATGAACTGCCCCAGCCACTCGACCAGTTCGGCCCGCCGGGCCCGGCGGGACAGCAGCCGGCCGGTGGCGACGCGGTTGATGTCCAGGAGGCGGGCCAGCTCCTCGGCGCCGGTGACCTCCCGGCCCATGAAGGGGAAGGGACGCAGGGTGCGCCGGGGCGGCAGGTCGTGCGGGGCGGCGCCGGACGTGCGGGGCGCGACCGGCGGGTTCTCCCCGCGCAGCCAGGCCGCCACCTGCTCGCCGCCCCAGCGGTTCTCCGGGGCGCGGGTGAGCAGCCCCTGGCAGAGCGTCAGCAGCCGGGGGTCGGTCACCAGGGGGAGTTCGGGGTCGTGGGTGGCGACCTCGGTCAGGACCTCCTCGTCGCCGCGGAAGTCGATCGGGTGGCTGCCGCCGGCCAGTTCGGCGACGACCATGCCGAGCGACCACCAGTCGACGGCGGGGGTCACGGCCTGCCGGTGCGGGGCCGCCTCCGGCGCGAGGTAGAGCGGTTTGCCCACCCAGCCGCGCCGCCGCGGCCGGTCGCGCTGCGGTTCGTGCACCGCCGCGCCGAAGTCGATCAGCACCAGTTCGGGGCGGTCCTCGTTCTGGATGCGCACCATGATGTTGTCGGGCGTGACGTCGCGGTGCACGACGTCCCGCGCGTGCATGGCGACCAGCGCCGCGTGGAGCTGCTCCACGACGGCCCGGACCAGGGCGGGCGGCAGCGGCCCGGGGTGGTCGGCGAGGTAGCGGGCGAGGTCGGTCTCGCCGTACGAGAGGGTCAGGTCGTAGGGGTGGCCGTCGGCGGTCCCGCTCTCCAGCAGCCGGGCGACCGGCCCGCCCGATCCGCTCGGCCCGCCCGGCCCGCCCGATCCGCTCGGCCCGCCCGGCCCGTGCGGTCCGTCCGGCCTTTCGGCCAGGATGCGGCGGACGCCGGGGTCGGGGCCGAACCGGTGGTGGTACCACTTCAGCACGAGGGGCACGTCGGCGGGCGCGTGCCGGGCCTCCCGGTCCTTGACCCGCAGCACCACGGCCTGGGACGGGCGGCGGACGTCGCTCAGCACCTGGGTCAGGTCGAAGCGCCCGGCCAGCGCGGCCGGCACCCGGTCCAGCCCCCTGCGGGTTTCCGCGTCCCGCGGATCGTGGTGGCCGGTACCGGTCTCGTCGACATCCATTTCGGTGGGCGGCGGCGGAACAGTCATGCGACATGCCTTCCGGTGATGGTGACGAGGACGGGCGCGGGCGCGGATACGGGCGCGGCAGCCGCCGCACCGGTCCGGATCGAAGAATTCCGTTTCATGGCGCGGGAGTTGCCGGGGCAGGAGCCGGTACGGGCATGGGCGCAGGCATCGGCGCGGGCGTCGGGGCGGCGCGTCCGCCGTTCGGTTTCGGACGGCCCGACAAGGTTGCCGAAAGGCGCTCCCGCAGGCGGACGGGCGGGCATATCGTGTCGGGCATGAGCCAGGAGACCCCGCCCTCCTCGTCCGCTCCGGAGCCCCACGAACCCACGCCCCCGAAGACCCCGCCCGCCCCCGTCCCGCCGCTGCCCGGCGCCGAACGGCTGGCCGCGGAGCTGCGGGCGCTGCGCCGGCCCGGTCTGTCGGGCCTGCGCACCCTGCGGCCCGAGGCCCTGATCAGGGTGGCCGCTGCCGCGGGCCTGTGCAGGGGGTTCGACGACGAGGCCGCCGGCGTGGAGACGCTGCTGAAGGCCGGGGTCCGGCACCTCGGCGGGAACGCCCTGTCCGCCGACGGCACCCGCGGCGATCCGCTCGCCAGGGCGGCGGCCCACACCTTCGGGCTGCTGCCGGACCGGCGGGGCGTACCGGGCCAGGACCGCCGCAGGGCCGCGGCGGCCGTCTACGGCGTCACGCCCGAACGCTTCCGCAAGAGCCAGGAGCGGGAGGTGATCGCGGAACTGGCGCTGGCGGTACTGGCGGTGGCCCGGACGTCCGCCGCCGGGCCGCCCCCGACGGCCCCGGAACTCCCCGCGGTGCCGGCCGTGCCGGAGGCCGGCACGCTGTCCGTGCGGTCCTCGGACCCGGTGCCCGATCCGCCGACCCGGCTGACCGGGCCGCCGCTGCCGGCCGCCGCCGCGCACCGCATCACCGTGCACGTCGCGTCCATCGAACTGCTGCGGGACATCGACATCCTGGTGTCCTCGGAGAACATCTACCTGGAGATGTCCAAGACCTTCCGCTCCACCGTCTCCGGGTCGCTGCGCCGGGCCGCCGCGATCCGCGACGAGAGCGGCGAGACGGTCGACGACGTCCTCGTGCGGGAACTGGTCGAGTGGATGCGGGCCCACGGCCGGGCCGGGCTCCCGGTGCGTCCCGGCACCGTCGTGCCGACCTCGCCCGGCGCCCTCGCCGAGCGCGGTGTGCGCCGTATCCACCACGCGGCCGTCGCGGCGCCGACCAGTGACGGCCACGGCTACCGGGTCGATCCGCACGTTCTCGCGGAGGCGGTCTCGGCCAGTTTCCGGCTGGCCCGCGCGGAACGCGACAAGTACGACCCGCCGCTCTCCTCCCTCTGCTTCCCGCTGCTCGGCGCGGGGCACGGGCTGCCGCCGGAGAAGGCGGCGAGCTGGCTGTGCTGGGCCGTCCGCGAGGAGCTGAGCCGCGACCCGTCCTGGACGGTGCACCTGGTGGCCCAGCGCCCCGAACTGGCGAAGCTGCTCACGGTCGCCAGCTCCGCTCCCTGAGTCGTAGCCCACGGTCCTTCAGCCACCTTTCCCAACGCGGTAGTTCGCCCATTCGCGGTACGCCGTAGAGCCGTACCGCGGGAAGCCCGGCCGGTTCGCCGGACGTCCGCCCGGACTCCACGACGACCTGGACCGCCGGTCCGTCCGCCTCCCGGTCCAGGTGCGGCGCGTACCGGATCCGGCCGAGGCCGGTACGGGGCGTCAGCCGTTGGTTCGCGGAGCCGCGCCACACCAGCCCGGTCGGCTCGGCGACCCGGAACCGCCCGGTCACCACGGCGTCCGCGGACGCCAGGGCGGCGCGCCGGGCGGCGTCCAGCTCGGACTCCTCGTAGCCGGTGTAGACCAGCAGGTCGGCGGGGAGCCCGTCACCGGTCGCGCCGGGGCGGGTCAGTCCGGACCGCAGCCGGGCGGCGCCCCGGAGCAGCTCGGCCAGGGCCGCGGGCTGGGCGAGCGGTTCGCCGCCGCTCACCGTCAGGCCCGCGGCGCCCCGGTCCAGTGCGTCCCGCCACAGCCCCAACAGCCGTTCCACGTCCATGGGTTCACCGCCCCGCGGGTCCCAGGTGTGCCGCGACATGCAGCCGGGGCACGCCAGTGGGCAGCCCTGCAACCAGATGCCCAGCCGGCGCCCCGGCCCCAGCGTCTCCAGCGGGAAGTGCGTCGCGTCGACCTCGATCCGCACCGGCCCTCCCCCTTTCCCGCCGGACCGCCCGCCCCGGTGCCGCCGAGCGGGCCCGGGAACGCCGGCGGATGCCGTCGGACGCCGACGACGCCCCGCGGATGCCGCCGGGCGCCGTCGACGTCCCCCCGCCAACGAGTATCCGGCGGACGGGCCGGGCACGGCACATTTCCTCCGGTTGTTCTCCGGGCGTTTCCGGGTGCCGTCCGGTCGATTTCCGGGCCTGTTCCGGATGTATTCCGGGAAATGCCCGCAGGGCCGAATGCGCAGGTGAAAGGCCGGTAATTTCTATTGTCCGGTCGATTGCGGCCCGCTTCCCCGAGCCGGCTTCGGGGCTCTTCGGGCGACCCGCCGGAAGGCGCGGAACGGCGGGAGCGGCGGCCGGGTCGCGCCGCTCGGAACGGGATGCCGCAGCGGGCCCGGACGGAGAAAGGGTGGCTGCCGGAAGGCGGCCGCGCGGGGGAAGGGGATTTCGCCATGAGAGCCGACACGAATGGTTTCATCAGTGCGGCCCGGTATGCCTGGCACAACCGGGTCACGGCAATTCACGACCGACATCAGGGCCGCAGGGACGCACCCGGCCTCCGGGACCGGATCGCCGCGCTGCCGCACCCGGACGACCTGCCGCGGGACGTCACCGATCAGTTCCCGCAGCTGCTGACCCCGCACGTGCAGGGCATCCGGGCGGCCGCGGCGCGCGGGGCCGACCAGTTGCGCTCGCGGCTGCTGCACGACGAGCGCGAACTGTGCGCGCGGATCCACTCCGAGTCGGTGCGGGTGGCCGACCGCTACGAGGAGCCGGGGGAGTCCGCTCCGGCCGCCCTCGCCCGGTACGGCGAACTCATCGGCGTGTGGCGGGCCTCGGCGGGGGTGTGCCGGTCCCGGGCCGAGGTCCTGACCCACGAGGCGAACCAGCGGCTCGCCCGTTACTGGACGGCCGTCCTGACGCAGGTTCATCCGCTGCCGGACGAGGGGCCGTTCCCGTCGTGCGGGCCGCACTGGCTGCCAGGTCGCGTCGTCCTCCACGAGTCCTGGCAGCACACCGACGACTGGCTGCGGGGGGACGGCGGGCTGTGGCCCTCCCCGGCCCCGGACCGGGCCGGCCACCCGGTGACCCGCGCCCTGGCCGTCCTCGACGCACAGCCCGTGCGGGGGGCCGGGAACGGCACCCCGGCGGGGGCGGGACGGGGCCCCGGATGACCCGCCCGGACCCGGCCGGCGCCCCGGTGCGCGCCGCACGGCCGACGACCGCCGACGCCTTCCGGGAGACCGGGACCCACCGCTTCCGAGGGGCCGCGAACCACCGGCGCGGAAAGACCGCGAACCACCGCTTCCACGGGGCCGGGCCCCACCGCTGCCAGGAGACCGCGAACCACCGCACGAACACGGAGAGAGCCATGAACGTGCCCCACCCGCCCGGTCGTCCGCCCCGGTCCGGCCGCTTCCGGCGCACCGCCCGCGCCCTGGTGCTCGCGGCGTCGCTCATGGCGTCGCTCGCGGCCGTCACCGGCTGCACCGCCTCCGCCGAGGCCGACGCCCCCCGCACGCCGTGCGGGCTGGTCATCGACGGATCGGGTTCCGGGGCGGCCGGCAGCCGGGGCTTCGACGCCGAGGCCAAGCTCAAGTCCACGCTGGTCCCCTTCCTGACCGACCGGCGCTGCGGCACCCTCGCCTTCGCCCCGGTCACCCGCTCTTCGCAGACCTCCTCCTGCCGGGTCGGGGACGTGGACCTCGACCCGCCGGCCGAGGAGACCACCGACCGCGACAGCTTGCGCAGGTCGGCGCGGGTCGTGGCGATCCAGGGCGCGCTCACCATGCTCAAGTGCGCCCGCACCCAGGGTGGTTCGGACGTGATCGGCGCCCTGGCGCGGATCGGGGACGCCATGCCGTCCGGCAAGGAGACGCCGAGCCTGCTGGTGGTCAGCGACTTCGAGCAGGCCGACAAGGAGTTCACGCTCCGGGTGAGCGAGATCGGGACGGACGAGAGCCGCGAACGGGCCGTCGACACCCTGCTCGGCGCTCGGGGCGTGCCGGGGATCGCCGGGATGGACGTCTACCCCGTCGGCTACGGCATGCGCCACGACGCCAGGCCGAGCGAGTACCGGCCGTTCGACGCGTTCTGGTCCGAGATCCTGAGCAGGAGGGCGAAGGCACATGTCCACGACGACTACCGGAAGTGACCCCGGGGAGCCGCGCCGTCGGCGGGCCAGGGTTCCGGGGCCGCTGCGCGCGAGGGACGGGCGCCGGGGCGCGGACCGCAGGGTCACGGCCCCGGACGAGGGGCCCGAGCGCCGTCCGCTGGTCCTGACGGACCGGGAGCAACGGCGGCTGATCGAGCAGGCCCGCAAGCGCGGGGCCAAGGAGGCCGCGAGCAGGAAGCGGCTCCTGGTGCGCGGCCGGACCGTCCGGTCGGGGGCGTTCGACCCCTGGGTGCTGGGCGGTGCGGGCCGGGCGTCCTACTTCGCCGAACTCGCCTCCGTGCGCGACACGCTCCGGGCGCAGCTGTGGGCGCAGGCGGCGGACCGGGAGGACCGGGAGCTGGTGCGGGACGCGCGCGCCAGGTCGGACGTGGAGGCGGCCGAGGTGGAGAGCCGCCTGCAGGACGCGCTGGTGCGGGAGGCCGACGAGCAGGTCCGGTCCTCCTGGCGCGAGTTGAACCGGCTCGCGGCCCGTGCCGTGCGGTGGGACCGGTTCCGCGACGGGGTCCGGGAGCGGGTCGAACGCCGCTGGATCCGGGCCCGGTTCCCCGACGCGGAGTTCCCCGGCGACGACGAGGGGGCAGGCCGCCCGGCGGGGGAACCGGCCGGTGCCCGCCCCGGGGAGGAACCCGCCCGGCGGGACGGGCGCGATCCCGCGGCCGGGCCCGCGCCGGTGCCGGTGCCGGACGACGGTGCGGCCGACGACGACTGGCAGTCGCTCGATCCCGCCGGGGACCCGGGCCCCGGCGGGCCCGTCCACGGCCGGGGCCCCGCCCCGGTGGGGGAGCGGGGGCCGGAACTCCTCGGCGGCATGGTCCCGCCGCCCGGCCGGGAACCGGGCTGGGAGGGCATGCCGACCCGTCCGGGCCTGCCCGCCTGGCTGGTCTGGGCGATGCTCCTGGTCATCGCGGCGGTCGAGATACCGATCTACTGGGTCGCCTTCCAGCCCTTCCACGGCACGGGCAGCATGGAGAGCGACTTCCTGTCCGGCACCCTGGCGATCTCCACCGCCGTGCTGATGGTGCTGCTGCCGCACCTGGCGGGGCGGACCCTGCGCAACCGTGCGGCGACCGGTTCCCTCAAGGCCGCCGCCCTTCCGGCCCTGGCCCTGCTGGGGGTCTGGGGGTTCTCCGGCTGGGCCCTGGGCGATCTGCGGGCCAGGCTGGTGCTCAGGCGCCCCGACTCCGTCGAGATGTCGTCGGACATCGAGGACTTCGACGGCGCGGGGGACCTCGCCCAGCCGTCGACGCTGGCGGACAGCCTCCACCTGGCCCCGCAGACCATCACCTGGATGTTCGTGGCGCTGCTCTTCCTGTCCGGCGGCATCGGCTTCCTGCTGGGGCTGCTCAAGGAGCACCCCTACCTGGACGCGTACCGCTCGGCCCTGGAACGCCGGGCCGAGCGGGTCAGGCAGCGGGAGGAGGCCCGGATCGCCGTGGACCGCGCCCGCTCGCTCACCGAGACGGCGCAGGAGCGCGCGGACCGGCGCCGGGAGGCGGTGGACGCCCGGGTGCGGGCCACCGAGGAGCTGTACGAGGCGGCGGCCCACGCCTTCCTGGAGGGGGTGGTGGAGCGGTCGAGCGATCCCGCGGTGACCGAGGCGGCGATGAAGCTCTCCCGGACCTGGCCCCTGCTGCCGAAGCCCTCCTCGCCGCCGCCCCCGGTCCGCCGGAACGCGTGAGCACGGGCCCGCCCGGCGGGTACGGGAGAGGGGGCCGCCCGGCGGGCGGCCCCCTCTCCCCGTGTCACACGGGACGCGTCACGCGTCGCGCACGACCGTCACCGGGCAGGTCGCGTGCTGGGTGACGTGCAGGCTGACCGAGCCCAGCAGGGTCGCCTTGAAGCCGCTGTAGCCGCGCGCGCCGACGACCAGCAGGTTCGCGCCCTTCGAACGGTCCAGCAGGGCCTGGGCCGGATTGCCGATCACGATGACCTTGCCGACCGCCGCCGCGCCCTCGGCGCCCAGGGCCTCCTCCAGCGTCTCGTTGAGGGCCACGGTCGCCACGGCCTGCGGGTCGAAGTCCTCCGGCATGCCCGGCATCATCGACGCCCAGCTCGTCGCGGGGTACTCCCAGCTGTTGACGGCCTCCACCGTGTCACCGGTCAGCTCCGCCTGGCGCACGGCCCAGTGCAGTGCCTTGATCGACGACTCGGAGCCGTCAACGCCCACCACGATCCTGCCCATCTCTGCCTCCAGCTCGGTTCGGCTCAGTGCGCAGAGGCGTCGTACGGAAAGAAAGCCGCACGACGCATCTTTCGCCCCAACTCTAATCAAACCGGTCGGGGGCGCCGGGGCGGGGCCCCCGACCGGTCCGGTCGGGTCACCGGACCGGCCGCGGGGTGCGGTCAGTCCAGACGGAGGTCGGCGAGCTGCTGCTCGAAGGGCACGACCTCGTCGTCGAGCCCGAGCGTCCGCGACGCCCCGGACCGGGCCCCGCCGCCCGTGATCATGGCCGCGAGCTCGTTGCCCGCCCGCCGGATGCGGGACGGCAGGCCGTCGGTGTACTCGTCGCCGGACGAGCCCCAGTCCTCCGACGCCGCGTACACGGACGTCGGGGCGACGGTGGCCCGCAGGTAGGCGAAGAGCGGGCGCATCGCGTGTTCCAGGACCAGCGAGTGGCGGGCGGTGCCGCCGGTCGCCGCGACGACGACGGGCTTGCCGGTCAGCGCCGTGTTGTCGATCAGGTCGAAGAACGACTTGAACAGTCCGCTGTACGAGGCGGTGAAGACGGGCGAGACGGCGATCAGGCCGTCCGCCTGCGTCACCTCCTTGACCGCCTCGTCCAGGGCGGCCGGCGGGAAGCCGGTGACCAGGTGGTTGGCGATGTCGACGGCCAGGTCGCGCAGCTCGATCACGCGGACCTCGACGGCGCGGTCCTGCTCGGTCAGCAGCCGCTCGCGGGCGGCGCCGGCCAGCCGCTCGGCCAGCAGCCGGGTCGAGGAGGGGCTGCTCAGGCCCGCCGAAACGGCGACGATCCGCAGCGGCTCGGTGAGGAACGCGGTGGGCTCGGTGGACACGGTGGTCAGACCTCCTTCGTGGCGGTGCGGGCGGCGACGACGGCCGGGTGCGCGGGGGCGGCGTCCGGGACCCCGGCCGGCCGCAGGTTGGCGAACTCCTTGCGCAGCACCGGGACGACCTCCTCGCCCAGGATGTCGAGCTGCTCCAGGACCGTCTTCAGCGGCAGTCCCGCGTGGTCCATCAGGAACAGCTGGCGCTGGTAGTCACCGACGGCGTCCCGGAAGGACAGGGTCCGCTCGATGACCTCCTGCGGGGAGCCGACGGTCAGCGGCGTCTGCCGGGAGAAGTCCTCCAGGGAGGGGCCGTGGCCGTAGACCGGCGCGTTGTCGAAGTACGGGCGGAACTCCCGTACCGCGTCCTGCGAGTTCTTCCGCATGAACACCTGGCCGCCGAGGCCGACGATGGCCTGCTCGGCGGTGCCGTGCCCGTAGTGGGCGTAGCGCTGCCGGTACAGGTTCACCATCTTCTTGGTGTGCTCGATGGGCCAGAAGATGTTGTTGTGGAAGAAGCCGTCGCCGTAGTACGCGGCCTGCTCGGCGATCTCCGGCGAGCGGATCGAGCCGTGCCAGACGAACGGCGGGACGCCGTCCAGCGGGCGCGGGGTCGCGGTGAAGGACTGCAGCGGCGTGCGGAACTTGCCCTCCCAGTCGACGACGTCCTCGCGCCACAGCTTGTGCAGCAGGGCGTAGTTCTCGATGGCGAGCGGGATGCCCTGGCGGATGTCCTTGCCGAACCAGGGGTAGACCGGTCCGGTGTTGCCGCGGCCCATCATCAGGTCGACGCGGCCGTCCGCGAGGTGCTGGAGCGTCGCGTAGTCCTCGGCGATCTTCACCGGGTCGTTGGTGGTGATCAGCGTGGTGGACGTGGAGAGGATCAGCTTCTCGGTGCGGGCGGCGATGTAGCCGAGGGTGGTGGTCGGGGAGGACGGGACGAACGGCGGGTTGTGGTGCTCGCCGGTCGCGAAGACGTCCAGACCGACCTCCTCGGCCTTCTGCGCGATGGCGAGAGTGGCCTTGATCCGCTCGTTCTCGGTCGGGGTCCTGCCGGTCGTCGGGTCGGTGGTGACGTCTCCGACGGTGAAGATGCCGAACTCCATGGCCCGCCTCCAGAAACCTAGTTTGGTTGAACGTTGAACTATGTGGTCACACCCTACAACGGAGTGCCCCCCTGACCTATTCCACGGTTCGCGGAGGGGTCGCGCCCCCGCGCGTACCCTGGATCGGTACGCGCGGGCCGACGACGGGACCCGGGCCCGGACGGAGGCGGCACTGTGGGCGAGAGCGGCGGCGGGAGCGAGCGCTGGAAGGAGCGCGGCGTCGCGCTGCGCGTCTTCGTGTACGTCTTCGCCACGCACCTCTTCGCGGGCTTCGTCTGGATCCTGTTCTACGTCGGCGAGCACGCCAAGAAGTGAGACGGGCGGAACGGCGCGGGGATGTGGGCGGCACCGGTACGGCCAGCGCCGCGGGGGCGCGGCTGGACGCGCTGTTCGCGGCGGACGACATCTGGAGCGCCGTGTTCGCGCTGGCCGAGGAGGCGCCCGCCGGGCTGCCCGACGCGATCGGGGCCCGCTACGGCCGGGCGCCGAAGGACCGGCGGCGGTACCTCTCCTGGCTGCTCGGGGCCCTCGGCGAACAGGCCGTACCGGTGTTCCTGAGCCTGCTGGGCACGGTCGGCGGGGACGGCCCCGGCGCGATCGACGGGGACGACGCACGGGAGCTGCTGGGCACGGCGGTGCAGCGGCGGCTGGAACTTCCGCCGGCCGAGCTGCACCGGCTCGCCGGGGAGCTCGGCGCGACGGAACCCCTGGTGGACGCGATGGGGCTGTCCGGGGACCCGGGCTTCGTACCGTTCCTCGACGGACTGCTGGACGACGAGCGCCTGCGCGGGCGCGCGGCCCTGGCGCTGGGGCGGCTCGGGGCGCGGGAGCGGACGACGGCGATCGCCCGGCGCCTGCCCGGTCTGACGGGCCTGGACCACGCCACCTTCGTCGTGGCCCTGGAGCTGCTGGGCGACCCCGCGGCGATACCCCATCTCCTGCGGGTACTGGCGGAGGGGCGGGTCCCGGCCTGGGACGCGCACCACGCCCTGGTCGCCCTGACCGGCCAGGACCCGCTGCTCCCCCTGACTCCCCCGGACGGCGACCACGACGAGGCCCTGCGCCGCGCCTGGGCGCGGCGGTCGCCGGAGCACCGCCCCGCCCCGTCGATCGGCCCCCTCGTCCTCGATTCGCCGCGCCGTGCGCACTTCGCTCTCGACGACGGCCGGGGCCGCGTCCGGATCGACTACGACCCGCCCGCACCCGGCTCCTCCTGGCCCCGCTGGGACAAGTCCCTGCGGATCGACGGGGAGCGGGTCTACCACGTCGGTTCGGACTGCGGCACCTGCGAGACGACCCTGGGCCTGCTCGGCTGGCCGCCCCGGACGGCCCGGACGGGCGCGGACCGCCTGCGCGCCGCGCTGGCCGACGTGGACGAGCTGGGCGCCGGTGTCCTCGACGCGTTGGCCCCGGTCGTCGAGGAGCTCCCGTCCGGCCACTACCGCGCCCATCTGCTCGACCTCGGCCTGGAGCGGGTGACCGACCCGGCCGCGTCCTGGACGGCCCGCCGCCACGGGCTGCGGGGGGACGACGAGCGGTACGGCGGGGAGCCCTGCGACGACTGGCCGGGCACCGGCCACTTCCAGCTGCGCGACCGCGTCCCCGGCGAGGTCCCGACGTACGGGGTGCTGCTCCCGTCCCAGCCCCTGGACGCGCTCGACGCGGACACGGTGGCCCGGCACGCCTCGGCGATCGCGGCGGGCCGCCGCCCCACCGCCCTGGCCCTGGCCTGGGTCGAGGACAACTACGTCGAGGCCGAGTACCCCGAGCGCTTCCTGGTCGCCGCCGTCCTGGACGGCCACCACCGGCTCGCCGCCCACGCGGCGGCCGGCGTGCCCGCCAGGGTCCTGCTCCTGTCGAGGGCGGAGGACAACCGGGGCCCGGAAGGGGGCTGGAGCACGGCGTTCGACGAGGTGCTGGGGCGGCTGTAGGGCGGGCCCACGGCTCCGCGGGCCCGCCCCCGCCTCCCTACTTCGTGGCCCACTTCCCGCTCGTCGCGACGGACTTCAGCTGCCGCATGGTCAGTGCGGGCGTCTCCCGGGTGGCCTCCGTCCGCTGGGAACCGGAGTTGAACGCGGACACCACGACCCGGAGGCCGTCCGGACGGATGGTGTCGGCGGTCCACATCACCACGCCCGCGCCGCCCTTCTCGCCCGGCGCCTTGTGCGTGACGACCTTCGTCCCGTCCGGCAGCACCTCCGCCCCGGCCCCGAACAGGCTCTCCTCCACATCCGACATGTTCGGCTGCACGTTGATCTGCACCAGGCTCGCGCCCCTGCCGTCGTCCACGACGACGTACGCGTACCCGTCGTCACCGCGTTCGGCGGTCACCTTCGCGGACGGGGGCAGCAGCGACTTGAACTTCCGCAGGATCGTCCGGCCGTCCTGCCCCTGCGCCGACGGCTGCCGGGCCGGCTCCGGGGCCGCCCTGTCCAGTGCGTTCATCACGGGCCGCCACGCGGCGGAGGTGACGAGCGCCTTCAGCCGGCCTTCCGTGAGCGGGGGGGTGTCCCGGGTGACGGCGGCGCCCTTCTCCGCGGGCGCGTTCCACTCGCTGGCGTCGACCGAGTATCCGTCGGGGGTCACGAGATGGGCGTTCCACCGCTTGGTGTCCACGCGCTTGTCGGGGTACTCGTACCCGCGCAGCAGCGTCAGGCGCGAACCGTCGGCCAGGGTCTCCGTCCGGCAGGAGTCGTAGGGCGTGAAGACCTTGTCGGGGCATTCGAGCAGCTGTTTCGCCTTCGTGCCGTCCGGGTCCACGGTTCCCACGCTCACACCGATCGCGGCCCCGCCCCTGCCGTCGTCGAGGACGAGGTGTGCCCACGGCCCGAGCCGGTCGGCCGTGCCGCGCCCCGACCGCCCGCTGACCTTCCCCTCCGGCAGCAGCCCCTCCAGCGTCCTGATCACCTGTTGCGCCGAGAGTTCCGGCCCCCTGCCGGGCGACGTCTTCGCCGCGGGGAGAGTCTCCTGCGCCGTCGGCCCCGCGGCCACGCCCGACCCGCCGCGTCCCGAACCGTCACCGAGCGCCCCCGTGGCGTACGAGGCCCCGAACCCCACGACCGCGAGCGCCGTGACGCTGCCGGTCACGGCCGCGATCCGCCTGCGCCGCTGCCTGCGCCGGCCACGCATGACGCCGCCGTCCACCAGCGGGCGCCCCTCCATGGCGAAACCCTCCCCGGTGCGCCGCAGCGCGTCACCGAGCCCGCCCTCGAAGGCGTCCAGGTCCTCCTGCATTCCGGACATGCCGAATCACCACCCTTTTCTCGTCGTCGGTCGAGTTGATCGCCGGGCTGACCGCCGGGCCGATCAGTGCGCGGAGAGTTCTCCGATGCTGTCGCCCAGCAGCGCCCTCAGCCGGGCGAGGGCACGGGTGCTGCGGGTGCGCACCGCGGCGGAGCTGACGTCGAGGACGTCCGCGGTCTCCGCGACGGACCGGTCCTCCCAGTACCGCAGCACGACCACCGCACGGTCCTTCGCCGGCAGCTTCCGCAGCGCGTCCAGGAGCGTGAGCCGCAGCGGGGAGTCACCCTGCGTGCTCGCCCCCGGCCCCTCGGGCAGGTCGTCGCTCGGCCGCTCTCCCGCCGAACGCTTCCGCTGGTGCGCCAGAAAGACCCGTACGAGCACGGTCTGGGCGTACGCCGCCGGATTGCCGAGCTTCGACGACCTGCCCCACACCACGTACATCCGCCCCAGCGTCTCCTGCACCAGATCCTCGGCGAGATGGGTGTCGCCGCTGGTCAACAGGCACGCCGAACGGAAGAGATGGCCCATGCGGGCCGCCGCGAACTCCCGGAAGGCGTTCTCCTGGGACCGTCTCATCCGCCACCCTCCCCCTTGCCCCGTCATCCACACCCTTCAGATGCGCCGGGGGCGGCAGGATGTTTCACCCCGGCTCGTCGTACGGGAAAACGCGGGGAGCGCGGCCCCTTCCGGGGTCGTAGGACCCGGGCCGCACCACGACCGGCCCCCGGACCGATGCGGCCCGGCACCCCGCCCGCCTACGCTGCGGTCGCCGGTACGCGGAAGGGCGCACCGCCGACCGCAGAGGAGCCCCCGCCGCGTGCCGTTCACCGGACAGACCCACATCCGCCTCGCCCGGCCGTCCCGGGACCTCGCCGCCGCCGAACGCTTCTGGGCGGACGGCCTCGGGCTCACGGTCCTGTTCCGCGCCGACGCGGGCCGGGCCGCCGGCACGCACGACCTCCTGATGGTCGGCCACCCGGAGGCGTCCTGGCACCTCGAACTCGTCCACGGCGGCGACCACCCCGTCGAACCGCGCCCCACCGACGACGACCTGCTCGTCCTGTACTTCGACGGACCCGTGCCGGAAGAGACGGTGCAGCGCCTGCTGGCCCACGGCGGCACCCGCGTCCCCTCGCCGAACCCGTACTGGAACGAGTGGGGCGTCACCGTCGAGGACCCGGACGGCTACCGGCTCGTCCTCTGCCGCCGCAGCTGGTCCAACGCCTGACGGCGGCAGAAGGCACGCCGGGCAGGAATGATAGTTGCTGGGTATCATTGCGTCATGCTGTATGGGATGCCACACCTGGATTCGGCCGACCTTCAGGTCCTGGAGCAGATCGACGGTCTGCGCGAGCAGTTGCGGCACGCGGTGCAGCAGGTTCCGACGAAATGGACTCTTGACCTGCGCAAGGCCCTGACGGCCAGCGCCATCGCGGCGTCGAACACGATCGAGGGCTACCGGGTCGATGCTGTGGACGTCGCCGACTTGATGGACGGCGAGCGCGAGGTCGAGGCCAGCGACGAGAACAAGGCGGAGACACTGGCCTACCAGCAGGCCATGACGTACATCCAGTCACTGCACGACGTGGCCGACTTCCGCTACAGCAAGGAACTCCTCAACAGCCTGCACTGGATGCTCCAGGGACATCATCACCCCCGCAAGCTCGCCGGGCAGTGGCGCAGGACCTCGATCCGGATCACCGCGCCGGGCGACGAGCTCGCCACCGATTACGAAGGGCCCGATCAGGAGCGGGTTCCCGGGCTCATGAGCGAGTTCGTGGAGTGGCTCGACGAAGGGGACCTGGACAGTCATGTCCTGCTCCGTGCCGCCATGGCCCACCTGAACCTGGTGAAGATCCATCCCTGGTCCGATGGCAACGGCCGTATGTCCCGCTCGCTGCAGACCCTCCTCATCGCGCGCGGCGGCGTTCTCGCTCCGGAGTTCTCCTCGATCGAGGAGTGGCTGGGCATGCCGGGCAACACCTGGGAGTACTACAAGGTGCTGCGAGAGGTCGGAGGGCCGGTCTGGTCCCCGGAGCGGGACACCCTGCCCTGGATCAGGTTCAATCTGCTCGCCTACCACCAGCAGACCCAACGGGTGCAGCGCCGTGTCGACCGTTCCAACGACTGCTGGATGCAGCTGATGGAGGAGACGAGCGCGCACGGCGTCACGGAGCGGCAGGTCACCGCGCTGCACGAGGTGGCGATGGTCGGCCGGGTGCGGCGCAGCCGCTACGAGAAGGCCGAAGCGCTCAACACGCAGCAGGCCACGCGGGATCTGCAGGCACTCACCAAGGCGCAGTTGCTGACGGCCGTGGGCCGGACGAAAGGCCGTCACTACGTCGCGGGACCACGGTTTCCGGAGCGGGTGCTGGCCACAGCACGTCGGCATCACACCATCAGCAACCCTTACGCCACGTGATCCCGTGCTGCCGCACGAGGAACGCGAGGCCGGAAAGACCGGTGCCCCGGGCGGTGGGGCGCGTTAGGCTCTGCCCCATGACTTCTGCACCGTGCCGGAACTGGTGGCGCTCCTTCTAGGAGCGGCCGCCTTCCCTCTGCACGGAATCAGGGCCGTTCGAAACGGACGGCCCTTTTCTCTGCCCTCGTACGGGTGCGGATGCCGATCCCGGCGGGCCGTCCTCCACGCAACCAGCACCGCGAGGAGACAGATCCCATGAACACCGCCACCGCCACCGCCCCCGACGCCGCCGTCGAGTCCGTGTCCGCCGCCGCCGTGTCCGCCCGGCGGCGCAGCGCCGAGCTGGAGGAGGAGATCCGGCGGGCCCCGGAGCGGTTCCGGGTGATGACCGGGGACCGGCCCACCGGGCCGCTGCACCTCGGGCACTACTTCGGCACCCTCCACAACCGCGTCCGGCTCCAGGACCTCGGGGTGGACGTCTTCGTGATCATCGCCGACTACCAGGTGCTCACCGACCGGGACGTCGCCGACCGGCTCACCGGGCACACGGAGGCGATGCTGCTGGACTACCTGGCCGTCGGCATCGACCCGGCACGCTCGACCGTCTTCAACCACAGCGCCGTGCCCGCGCTGAACCAGCTGATGCTGCCCTTTCTCAGTCTCGTCTCCGTCGCCGAGCTGAACCGCAACCCCACCGTCAAGGACGAGATCGCGCACTCCCGGCAGTCCGCCGTCAGCGGGCTGATGTTCACGTACCCCGTGCACCAGGCCGCCGACATCCTGTTCTGCAAGGGGAACCTGGTGCCGGTCGGGCAGGACCAGCTGCCGCACCTCGAAGTGACCCGGACCGTCGCCCGCCGCTTCAACGAGCGGTACGGGGCGGTGTTCCCCGAACCGGACGCGCTGCTCTCCGCCGCGCCGCTGCTCCTGGGCACCGACGGCACCAAGATGAGCAAGAGCCGGGGCAACTCCATCGCGCTCGGGGCCACCGCCGACGAGACGGCCCGGCTGATCAAGGGGGCGAGGACGGACGCCGAGCGGCACATCACGTACGAACCGGAGACCCGGCCCGGGGTGTCGTCGCTGGTGCTGCTGGCGGCGCTCTGCCTGGACCGCGACCCGCACGCGGTGGCACAGGAGATCGGCGGGGGCGGCGCGGCGGTCCTCAAGCGGACGGTGACCGAGGCCGTCAACACCCGGATGGCGCCGATCCGGGCCCGGCGGGCCGAGTACGCGCGGGACATGGGGTACGTACGGTCGGTGCTCCGGGCCGGGAACGAGCGCGCCGTCGAGATCGCCGGGGCGACGCTGGACGAGGTGCGCGGGGCCATGGGCGGCGTGCTCTGAGCCGAGGCGTGCGGTGCGGGCGGCCCGGCCGGTGCTCCCGTGGTGTGCCCGGCCGGTCCGTCAGGCGGTGGGCTCCCCCGGCCAGGCGTTCCGGGCCGCGAGGTCCAGGATCAGGGCCGCGATGTTCCAGGCGTCGTCCGCGCCGCTGTGGTGGCGGCCCTCCAGGGGAAGGCCCGCGATCTCCAGGGCGCGGGCCATGCCGGGGCGCTTGCGCAGTCCGTGGGCGGCGGTGAAGGGGATCTTGGCGTTGGTGTGGCGGTGGCCGAACGGGTACGGGGTGCCGGTCGCCCGGCACTGGCGGACGAACTGGTTGCGGTCGTAGTCGCCCCAGCTCGCCCAGGGCAGCATCCCCGAGCGGTGTTCGGCCGCCAGCAGCCGGCATGCCTCGGCGAAGGAGACCCCCGTGTCCACCTCCGCCCGGGTGAGGCCGGTCAGCTCGGTGCAGAAGGCGCTGACCGTGGACCGGGCGGGCCGGACCAGGATGCGGTGGCGGGCGATCCTTCCCGGGAGCACCGGCTTCCTCGACCCCGGCCGGGCCGGGGAGGCGGCGCCGGCCGCGCGCAGGTCGACGACGGTCAGTCCGATCTCGATGATCTCGCTGACCGCGCCGGGCGGCGGCTGCCCGTCCCAGCAGGTCGCCTCGATGTCGATCACGTTGAGGAGGCCGGCGGCGTCGGTGTCCATGGGGGGAGGGTAGGGGGGCGGGCGGATGCCGGGCACCCGGTTTTCCGCCGGGTCCCGGGCTTTCGCCGGGTCCCGGTTCTTCGCCGGACTCCGGTTCTTTGGCGGGTCACGGTTCGCCGAGGGTCCGGCGCGTTCCCGGCACGCCCCGTCGGTGTCAGGGCCTCGTCGGTGCCACCGGGCGGCGTCGGCGGAGCAGTTCGGCCAGGCCGCGTCGGGTGGCGGCGATCACCACGCGGTCCTGGGGGCGCAGCACGTACCCGGGGTGCAGGTCCCAGACCAGGCCGGACGGGCGGTCGGGGGAGGCCGGGGAGGGGAGGGCCAGGTCCGGGAGGCGGTCCTCGGGCGGGGTGGCGTCCAGGGCGAGGACCCGCCAGGCACCGGCCCGGAACGCCTGCTCCACCGTGCGGCCCTCCAGCTGCGAGTGGCCCGCCACCTCGATCGCCGCGAACAGCATCACCTTCCGCTCGACCGGGATCGCGCCCAGGATCTGGCGCCCCATCATGGCGACCGCGAAGGTCGGGGCGGCCAGGTGGGAGACGGAGCGGGACCGGGTCACGGCCTGCGGATGCGCGGTGCGCAGGGTGCGGTAGACGGCGGTGGCGAACTCGTCGTCGTACAGGCGCAGCGCCACCCGCAGGTCGTGCTTGACCGAGCGGGCGTACAGCGCGGCCTCCAGGTTGGTGGTGTCGATGCTGGTCAGGGCGAGGAGCGCGCGGGCGCGCTGGATCTTCGCCGCCTCCAGGACGCCCTCCTGGGTGACGTCGCCCAGGACCACCGGTACGTGCAGCCGCCGGGCCACGGGGATGCCGCGCGCGTCCGGGTCGTCCTCCACGCACACCACCGGGATGCCGAGCTCGCGCAGCCGGACGAGGACCCTCGTGCCGATCTTGCCGAGGCCGAGCAGCACCACGTGGTTGGACAGGCCGCGCGGCGGGCGGCGCAGGGACGACGCCGTGCGGATCGAGCCGAACGCCTCCAGCACGCCCGCCACGAGCAGCGGCAGCAGCATCAACCCGGCGACTCCGGAGAGGATTTGGATGAGCTGGCGGGCCGTCGGTTCGCCGACCGCCGGGTCGCCCATCGCGAACAGGTCGAGCAGCGTGAGGTACGTGGCGTGCAGCGGGTCGTCGCCGGTGGTGAGCGTCGAGGCGACGGCGAGGCCCACCACGGCCAGGCCGACCCCCAGCGCCGACCAGCGCAGCCGCCGCGAGAAGACCTGGCTCAGCGGTGCTCCCCGGCCGCCCATCGGGGGCGGCGGCCCGGACGGGCCCGCCTGGCTGACCGCCTCCAGGACCACCGTGCCCCGGTTCGTGGCGGCCGACAACTGCCGCTCGTCCGGCAGGAGCTGGGGACCCTCGGCGCCGCTGCTGTCGGAGCCCTCGGTGCCCGCCGGGTCATGGGTGGTGGAGGAGAGCAGCGCGAGGGTGCACAGGCCGGGGTCGGCGATCTGCCCCTCGCCGGGCGGGGTGCGTTCGGCGGCGCGCAGCAGCAGGCCCTCCGCCTGGATGACCTTGCTGGAGCCGGTGAGGACGGTCGCGGCGAGGGCGGGGGCCGCGGTGTCGGCGTCGGACAGGACGGTGGTGGAGGCGTCCAGGGCGGCCGGGTCCAGGCCGGGCACGGCGAGGGCGGCGGCCTGGTCGAGCAGGGTCTCCAGGTGCTGGCCCAGCTTGCGGTTGTAGAGCCGGATGACCAGCCGGAGCCGGGGGTTGATGCGGCGGGCGGTCAGCGCGGCGCGGATGTTGCGCTCGTCGTCCTCGTAGACCAGTGCCAGCGCGGCGGCCGACGCGACGCCCGCCTCCTCCAGCGCCTCGTCGGACGGTTCCGCCGCCTCCGTGACGCGGACGGCCTCGACACCGGCGTTGGTGTCGTCGCCGAGGGCGTCGGCCCCGCCGGTGCCGCCGGACCGGTTCATCGCCGAGGACATCCGGCCGAACAGCGCCGCCGCCAGGCCCCGCCCGGCCAGCGGCAGTTCGGGTCTGCGGTCGTCGCGGCCGGGCGGCAGGACGAGGGTCACCCGCTCCCCGTACACGTAGCGCAGCTCGACGGCGAGCCGCCGGGCCAGTGCGTCGTCTCCGCAGACGACCATGTGTCCGCTGAACGGGGAACGTTGGGGCTGCTGGGGAAGCTGAGGCACGTGTCCCAGCATGCCTTGCTCCTCTCCTCCGTGGGTGGCCGGTGCGTGTCGGGCGGTCGGCCGTCAGCGGTCCTCCGGCGGCGGGCCGGCCTGCGGTGCCGCGTGCCGGGCCTGCGGGTTGGTGAGCAGATGGCGCGGGTCGGCGACCCGGACGATGGCCGACTCGACCGCCGCGATCCGGTCCGCGAGCAGGCCCAGCGCGGCGACGGCCCGGGTCATGGGGTCGCCGTCCGGTCCGCCGAGCGCCTGCGTGCGCACGTAGGAGGCGGTGATCTCCGACCAGCGCGCGGCCTGTCCGTCGGTGAGCCGGCCGCGCAGCGCGGCCAGTTTGAGCAGGTTCGACTCGGCGCCCGAGGTCAGCGTCTGGGCCTCGCCCGCGTAGTGGTCGTCGATGACGGCGTCGATCTCCGCCGCGTTCATCACCGGCACGATCCGCGCCGCGATCTTGTTCATGTCGCGGTAGGAGCCCTGGAGCCGGAACGGCGGTTCGGTGCGCGTCGCGTCCGTCTGCGCCGCCGACGCGATGTACGCGGCGTTCACGGCCAGCACCGTCTCCCGGGCGGTCAGCAGATGGCGCAGGACGGCGACGATCCGTTCCACGTCGGCGGGCGGGTAGGGGTGTTCGAGCCGGTCCGCGCGGGCCGAGGGATCGTCGGAGGCCAGCCGTACGAACAGGGCGAGGTCCTCGCGGGAGCGCCCGGCGAGCGGGGCGAGCACCGGGTTGGCGGTCAGCGCGTTCTCCACGAAGCTCAGCGCGAAGACGTCCTCGCGCCCGCTCAGCACCTCGCCGAGGTTCCAGACGTCGGCCCGGTTGGCGAGCATGTCGGGGATGCGGAACCTGGCCCCCGACTCCGTGTACGGGTTGCCCGCCATGCACACCGCGAACCGCTTGCCCCGCAGGTCGTGGCTGCGCGGTTCGCCGTCCTTGACGCCCTCGATGCGGCGGGTGGCGTCGCAGAGCGGGATGAACTTCTGGAGCAGTTCGGGCGAGGTGTGCTGGATGTCGTCGAGGTAGAGCAGGGTGTTGTTGCCGGACTCCAGCGCGAAGTTGATCTTCTCGATCTCCTGGCGGGCGGTCGCGGTGCGGGCCTGGGCCGGGTCGAGCGAGGTCACGTCGTGGCCGAGGTTGGGTCCGCTGATCTTGACGAGGACCAGGCCGAGCCGGTCGGCGACGTACTCCATCAGCGTCGTCTTGCCGTAGCCGGGCGGCGAGACGAGCAGCAGCAGGCCCTGCGAGTCGGTGCGCCGGTCCGCGTCGGCGGTGCCGATCTGCTTGGCGAGGCTGTCGCCGATCAGCGGCAGGTACACCTCGTCCAGCAGCCGGTTGCGGACGAACGCCGACATGACGCGCGGCCGGAGGTCGTCCAGCCGCAGCCGGGAGCGCGCGGCGTCCACGAGGGCGGTGCGCCGGCGCTGGTAGGCGCGGAAGCCGGGTACCACACGGGCGCGGAACTTATCCGTGCGGGCGAGGAGTTCGTCGATGCGGACGGTCAGCGTGCCCCGGTCGATGCGCGGGTGGGTGCCGAGGAGGCCGTCCACCCGCTCGGTGAGCGGGGCCTCGCACTCGTACCGTTCGAGCACCGGTTCCGGGCAGAGCTCCACGGCGACCGACTCGGCCAAATCCCCCGCGTCGAGCGGGGTGCCGCTCGACGCGGCGTACGAGGTGAGCCACCCCTCGACAAGTTGACGGCGGGCGTGGAGGTCGTCACCGAGTGCGGCCAGGTCCTCGTCGTAGGCCGAAGTTCCGGTCGTACGGCGGAACTTGTCGAGGAAGGTGCGGACGGTGGCGCTGGTGACGAAACCGGCCGGGCCACTTGTCAATTCTTCGAAGAGGTACTCGGCGACGGCCGCCGGGTCGACCGTCCCGGCGCTCCCGGGCCCGGTCCCGTCGGACGCGATGCCGTCCTGCGTGGCGCCGTCGGCCCTGGTGCTTTCATCCCGAATGACGGGAGAGGCCCAGGAGTTGTCGTCCCGGATGGCGGCCGCCCACTCCCGCTGGAGGGCGGCGACGGCCGGGGCGAGACCGAAAGTGTCGCGGGCGCGGGCGAGCGAGACCGCCCGCCGGGTCCACGAGCCGCGCCGGGCCTCGTCCGTGCCGTACGCCCAGAAGAGTTGCGCCGCCGCGCGTACGGCGGGCGGCCGGCGCAGCAGACCGGCCGCCGGGTGCAGCCGCAGCAGGGCGGCGAGGATCGCGGTGGCGTCCTCGTCGTGGACCCCGCGCTGATGGCCCTCGTCGTACGCGGCGGCGGCCGACTCCCTTACCAGCGCGGCGAGTTCGTCCGGGGACAGGGCGGCCAGGGCGTCCGCGCCCCGTTCGGCCAGGAGCCGGGCCGCCAGGTGCTCGCCCCGGTAGACCCGCGGGGACTCGGAGGGGAGGGTCTGCTCCCAGTACGGGCGGGTCTCCTCGAACCCCGGGTCGGTGACCGGCGCCCGGTAGTCGGTGCCGGTGAGCGCGAACGCGAGCCGGTCCCCGTGCGGGACGAGCGTGAGGTCGAAGGGCTGGGTGTTCACCGCGAACCGGTGCCGGCCCAGCCGGATCGTGGCGCCGCCGTCCGCGTACAGCTCGCTGCGGTCGCGCAGCGCCCGGCCGGCCTCCTGGCGGGCGGCCAGCAGCTGTCCGTCGAGTTCCTCCGCGCGCACCGGGTCGCCGAGTTCCCGCAGCTCGTCCGCGGTGCGGCGGACCTTGGCGACCATCGGGTCGGAGGCGAAGTAGGTGTGCACGGCGTCCGGGTCGGCCAGGGCCGACACCCGCCGGGAGACCGTCTCCAGGATGCGGGCCGCGGAATCGGCCAGCCGCTCCGCCCGCCGGGCGCGGGCGTCCTGAAGGGTCTGCTTGCGGGCCGAGAACGCCTCGTGGATCTCGGTCCGCCGCTCGGCCAGCTCGGTGAGGAAGTCGTCGAACTCGGCGAACCGCGACTCCAGGTCCTCCAGCCGCACGAGCAGCCGGGCGAGCTGGTCGTCGCAGGCGTCCGGGGTGTCGGCGGCGGCGATCGCCCCCGTGACGGCCTGCCCGAGCAGCGCGAACTCGGCGGCGAACTCGGCCCGGCCCTCGTGGTCGAGCAGTTCGCGGCGGCGCGCGTCGAGCGTGGCGCGGGCCCGGTTGACCCCGCCGAGCACCTCCGCGATCCGCTCCAGGATGGAGGTCCGGACCGTGGCGTCGCCGATGTCGAGCCCGGCGACGACGTCCGTGACGGTGCCGAGCCCCTCCGTCGTCTCGGTCAGCCGGTCGCCGAGCGCCGCCGCGTCCGCGACGGTGGCGAGCGCGCCCGCCTCGGCGGTGAGGCGGGCGATGTCCTCGTGGTAGCCGGCGAAGGCGTCGTCCCGGGAGAGGAAGGAGACGGCGCGCCGGGCCACCGCCTCGATGTCGGCGGCGGTGTCGGCGGAGAGCTCCGCGACGCGTTCGGTGTCCGCGTACCGCATCTCGGCGAGGGTGGCCACATGGCCGTGGGCGCGGCGCAGCTCGGTGAGCCGGTCCACCCACTCGGCGGCCGTGCGCGGGACCTCGCCGCGGCTGCGGCGGACGAGCGCGGTGATGCGCTCGGTGGCCTCGGTCAGCGCGTCGGCGGCCTGCCGGGTCAGCTCCCGCACCGTCTCGAACTCGGTCAGCACCTGCTCGGCGGTGGCCCTGAGCTCGGCCAACGGGTCGGCGAGGGTGCCGAGTTCGGGGTCGGTGAGCCAGTGGTAGCGGTCGGTGGCGCGGACGCAGTCCGCGACCAGCCGGGCGTACACGGCGGCGGTCGGGGTGGTCTCGGTGGCGCCGTGGGCGAGGGCCAGGCAGTCGGAGATGCCGCGCACCAGATCGGCGTTGCCGACCCGGGCCAGCGGCCCGTCGGCGGCGGGGCGGGAGGCGGCGTGGGTGTCGGAGACGTACGGGGTGTGCCAGCGCTGCACCTGGTGGACCCGGGCCGGTTCGTCGCCGGTGGCGGTGGTGCGCAGCAGGACGAGCGTGCCGTCGTCGAGCAGGGCGTGGCCGCGGCCCTGGAGCGGGGTGGCGACCTCCTGCCGGATCAGGTTGTACGGCAGGAGCAGGCTGCGGCCGTCGTCGGGGGAGCGGAAGACGTACAGGACGTCCTCGCCGTTCGGGGAGCGGACCGCGCCCTCGAAGAGCGGGGCGGAGAGCGGCTCGGCGATGTCGAAGGTCTTGGCGGTGCCGGTGGTGAGGTAGTAGCCGCCGGGGAAGATGATTCCCTGGTCCTCCGGCAGCCGGTGGCAGGCCGGGCCGATGCCGTCCAGTCGCAGCACGGTGCCGAGCAGCGAGTTGAAGACCAGGTGCCGCCAGGACTCCTCGTTGTACGGGCGGACCCGGAGCAGGACCAGCGGGCCGATCGTGGCGTGCTCCACCTCGGCGTCGGCGAGGGACTGGAGGGGTTCGGTGACCGGTTCCTCGTAGATGCCGTGCGGGGTGTCGGTGTCGTTCTCCGTCTTGACGGTGAGGGTGCCGCCGAGCGTGTCGACGAACAGGACGGCCCGCGCGCCGTCGCCGTCGCCGCCCACCGCGATGTGCGGGTGCCGGCCCGGCACGTGCGACTCGCGGCCCGCGACGGTCCAGGTGAAGTCGTGCGAGGGCGGGAAGACGTGGTCGCGGTCGCCGCGCGCGTCGAGGAAGGCCCCCGGCGAACCGTCCGCGGCGAGTGCCCAGCGCAGCACCCGGATGCCGTCCGCGCTCTCGCCGGTGCGGAAGACGGCGAGCAGCCTGCCGTCCACCCGGCGCAGCCGCAGCAGCCGGGCGTCGCGGTAGTAGCGGTGCAGGGCGGTGAACTCGCGGACGAAGTCCTCGTCGGCCGGCGGGCCGCCCGCAACGGGGGCGTCCAGCTCGGGCCCGTACAGGGCGAGCACGTCGGACACCTCGGCGGTCCCGGTCGCGCCCGGGCCCCGCTCGAAGCCGAACAGCAGCCGGCCGCCGACGGCCACCAGGTCGCGGGGGACCGACGCCTGCTCGGTGCGGATCTGCTCGGTGCCGGTGAGCCGCAGCTCGGTCGAGCCGAACTCCTCGGTGCGCCGGGTGTTGAGCGCCTCGGCGCGGCGGGCGAGTTCGGCGGCCCGGTCGCCCAGCCGGCGGCGCAGCACGTCGTACGTTCCCGCGTCCACGGGGCCGCCGGCGGGCGTCGCGGTCGTGGTGTCGGTGTCCATACGTGCGGCTCTTTCTGCGAGGTGTGAGAGGGGCGCGGGGCGGGCGCTTCCCGATGGGCGCTTCTGGGCGGGTGGCCCGGCCCGGGGCCTGTGCGGTGGACCCCGGGCCGGGCCGGTCGGGCGGTCGTTACCCGGCGACCGGCGTCCCGTTGTGGGCCGCGGCCTCGACCGGTGCCGAGGTTCCCGCCGGTACGGGCGCCTCGACGACCGCGGACGCGTCACCCGCCGCCAGTGCCCCGCCCACTGCGGAGACCGGCACATCGGCGAGTCCCAACTCGCGTGCTGCGGCCAGCAGTTGCTGCACCTGTCCCGGTGCGACACCGGTGCCCGGGGCCCGCATCATCCGGGTCAGCAGCGCCGACACCGTCAGGTTGCGGACGTCGCCCGTCGAGACCGATCCGACCATCCGGGTCAGGTCCTCGGTGAAGGACGAGGTGCCGTTCAGCCACGGACCGGCGAGGGCCTTCGCCGTGTCCGAGTTCTCCACGAACCCGTCGAGGCCCTTGCCCATCGAGACGGCCGAGACCAGCCGGTCGAAGAAGACCGACTCCCCGCCGACGATGTCGATGTCGGCGTTCTCCAGGCCGGTGGCCAGCACCGTCGCCTGGGCCTCGGCCACCTGCCGCTGCACGTCGAGCCCGGCCAGCCGGATCTCCTTCTCCGCGGCGAGCCGCAGCCGGTACTCCTCGTGGCCGCGCGAGGCGTCGTCCAGCGCCGCCATCGCGGCGGCCTTCTCGGTGAGGCCCGCGGCCTCGGCCTTCAGCTTCTCGCCGATCATCGCGGCGTCGGCCACCGCCTGGGCCTGCGTGCCCTCCGCCTCGGCGAGGGCCTTGAGCCGGGCCCCCTCCGCCTCGGCCTTGAGCCGGGCGGACGTGGCCTCGGCCTCGGCGAGACCGGCCTTCTCGATGACGTCGGCCTCCGCCTCCCGCACCTGGACCTCCGCGAGGCCGGGCGCGGCGGACTCCGCCTGGATGCCCTCGGCCAGCCGCAGCTTGGCCTGCGCGTCCAGGTCCGCGGTCTTCAGCCGGGCCTCGGCGAGCGTCAGCTGCTCGGCGGCCAGGTGGGAGGCCGCGGCCTCGGCGGCCTCGGCGGCCTTGATGTCCTTGACCAGCTTCTCCTGGGCCTCCGCCTCGGCGGCGATGATGACCGACCTGCGGGTGCGCTCGGACTCCTCGACGGCCCGCAGCGTCTTGATGGACTCCTCCTGCTCGGCGACCGTGCGGTCCACGGCGATCCGCTCGCGGATCACGTCGGCGACCTCGCGGCGCTCGGCCTCGACCTCCTTCGTCGCGGCGATCCGGTCGAGCTCGGTCTGCCGCTCGCGCCCGATGACCTCCAGCAGGCGGTCCTTCTCGATCCGCTCGTTCTCCACCGCGATGACCCGCTCGCGGTTCTTCTGCGCGACGGCGATCTCCCGGGCCTGGTTCTCGCGCTGGATGCCGAGCTGCTCCTCGGTGCGGATGAACGCGGCCTGCGCGCCGAGCCGCTCCTCCTCCTGGACCTTGGCCGTGGCGGCCTCCTCTCGGGCCCGCAGCGTCTCGACCTCGCGGCGCTGCTTGATCTCGGCCTCGGCCTGCCGGCGCTCCAGCTCCAGGATGGTCTCGCGGGCGTCGACGTCCTGCCGGGTGATCTCCTTCTGCTCGGTGCGCTGGTACTCGTTGGTGCGCACGTGCTCGATCGCCGTCAGCTCCGTGATCTTGCGGATGCCCTGCGCGTCCAGGATGTTCGCGCCGTCGAGCTGCGTCATCGGCGTCTGTTCCAGGAAGTCGATCGCGGCGTCGTCGAGGTGGTAGCCGTTCAGGTCCGTCCCGATGACCCGGATGATCCGGTCCCGGAACTCTTCACGCTTGGTGTACAGGTCGACGAAGTCCAGCTGCTTGCCGACGGTCTTCAGCGCCTCGGAGAACTTCGCGGCGAAGAATTCCTGGATCGCGACCTTGTCGCT
Source organism: Streptomyces sp. NPDC002669 (assembly GCF_042889165.1). NCBI lineage: Bacteria > Bacillati > Actinomycetota > Actinomycetes > Kitasatosporales > Streptomycetaceae > Streptomyces > Streptomyces sp. NPDC002669. Next base: position 316,907 of record NZ_JBIAQQ010000004.1, read on the forward strand.
GGCCCGCTCCGTGCCGATGGCCTGGGCGACCTTGATGACGTCCTCGACGGTCTTGTTGACCCGGACGAAGAACGTGATGTGGATGTCGGCGCGGATGTTGTCCTGGCAGATCAGCCCCTCGCGCCCGGTGCGGCGGATCTCGATGGTCTTCACCGAGATGTCCATGCTCTCGGCCTTGTGGAGCACCGGCAGGACGACGGCACCGGTGAAGGTGACGTCGACCTTCTTGGTCTTGGAGATGATCAGCGCCTTGCCCTGCTCCACCTTGCGGAAGAGCCGGGTGATGACGAGGAGCAGGGCGATGGCGATGAGCAGGACGACGGCTACGAGAACGCCGAAGCCCCAGGTGATGGCATCCATGACAGTCCTTGGCGGCTGGTGATGAAGAAGGTGGAGCGGCGGGGCCGGCGGCGCGACGGGGCGCCGGGCGGCTCACCGTGCGGCGGGCACGACGGGACTCGGCGGGTGGTGCCGTGGGTCCGGTCGGGTCAGCCGGTGCGGCGTGGGGTGCGGCGCGCGCCCGTGCGCTGCGCCGTGCGTGGTCGCGGTGGTGGCGGCGGTCCCGGGTCCAGGGCCTTGTCGTACGCGGAGACCCAGAAGAACTCGCCCGCCTCGTCGTACGCGTACAGCAGTCCCGCACTGCCCGAGGTGAGGGCGTCCGCGCCGCCCGGGCCGAGGGCCGCGCCGTCCGCCGGTCCGGCCAGTCTGACCTGGACGATGGCGGTGGACCCGTCGGCCGCCACGACCTCGGCCTGGCCGAAGTCGGAGCTGACGGAGCCGGTGCGGATGGTGCAGACCCGGCCGAGGAAGTCCTGCCGCGAGGGCGGGGGTTCGTCCGGGAAGCGCCGGCGGAAGCAGCGTACGAAGCCCCGCGTCGCGATCCAGCCGATCAGCAGCGCCCCGGCGAACACGGCGCAGGCGAATCCGGCCCGGACGAGCCCGGTGGTGCCGCTGCGGTGCATCAGGACGGTGCCGGTGAGGCTGGTGAACCAGCCGACGACGACCAGCACGGACACCGTGACGGTGACCGGCACCCCGCCGATCCCGGCGACGTCGGTGTCGAGGTCCCCGTCGAAGGAGTGGTGATCGGCGGCTCCGGCCAGTACCAGGAGCCAGAAGAAGACGACGACGGCGAGGGCGGCGCCGAACGGAACGGCCGGAAAGGACGTTGCCGCGTTCAGGAACTCCCGCATCGGTCCTCCCCCTGCTGTCTTTCCGGTCCGGGCGGGGCGGTCCCGGCTGTCGCGGGCAGCGTGAAGCGACTCCGCGGCAGCCGGGATTTCCCCCGATTTCCCCCGTGTTCCCCCGTTGTGGTGCTGATGAAATCGTGTCATTCGGGGGGCCGGTGTCGCACTGCCGGAGTCCGGCAATCTTTACTCGTCCTTGATGCCGGGCACCGGCATCGCCCGATAGGCGTTGAGCGATTGTCGAAGTCGCGTCAGGACCGGAGGAGAAGCGCGTGGCGGAGCCGGAGATCCCCGAGGAGTGTCTGGGGGACTACATCCACATCCTGGCCGATGCCGCCGCCACCGGCCGCCGTCTCACCCGGGACGAGCTGGACGACCGCCGTCGGCTGGGCCGGGAGGCCGCCGAGGCCGGGTACCAGCTGCGGGCCCTGGTCGCCATGCACCTCGCGGCGACCCGCACCTCCTGGCCGCTGGGCACCACGGCCGACACGGCGGCCACCGAATCGGTGCTGGCCGCGGTCGAGCAGGCCGTCGACGCCTTCGCCGAGGGCTTCGAGCGGGCCCAGCGGCTGACGGTGCGGCGGGAGGAGGCGGCGCGCCGCGAGTTCATCGACGACCTGCTGTACGGGCGCAGCGACCTGGGCCGGCTCGCCGAGCGGGCCACCCGGTTCGGGCTGCGGCTCTCGCGCGCCCACGCGGTCGCGGTGGCCACGGGCCCGGAGGCGTACACGGAGACCGACTCCGTGCCGCGCACGGTCGAGACGGCGCTGCTCGCCCGGTTCAGCGGCCGGAAGATCCTGATCACGACGAAGGACGGGCGGCTGGTCTGCATCGCGCCGGGCAGCCAGCCCGACGTCCTGCGGTACTTCGCCAAGCAGGCGCACGCGGCGACGGACGGCGGCCGGGTCGCGATCGGCCGCCCGCACAAGGGCCCCGGCGGCGTCGTCCACTCGTACGACGAGGCGCTCGACGCCCTCGACCTCGCGGACCGGATGGGCCTGGAGGACCCGGTGCTGCACTCGGCGGACCTGCTGGTCTACCCGGTGCTGACCCGCGACCGGCAGGCGATGGCGGATCTGGTGCGCAACGAACTGGGTCCGCTCCAGCAGGCCCGCGGCGGCGCCGTGCCCCTGCTGAAGACGCTCGCCGTCTACTTCGACGCGGGCTGCGTGGCGGCCGAGACGGCCCGCCGGCTGTCGCTGAGCGTACGGGCGCTCACCTACCGCCTGGAGCGGATACACCAGCTGACCGGGTCCGACCCGTCCGACCCGATGCACCGCTACACCTTGCAGACGGCGGTCATCGGGGCCCGGCTGCTGGACTGGCCCGCCAACGAACTGTGACGGCTGACCGGCCGGCCCTGTGAACGGACGGACGGCCGGTCGGTCCCGGTCCTTTGGTCGGTCAGCCGGCCTCGGGGGCGAAGGGGCCGTCCGGGCCGAACGCGAGCCGCGCGAAGTTCTCGCCGATGCGGCGGTGCCCCTCGGGGCCGGGGTGGATCCCGTCGGGCAGCGGGAACTCGGCGTGGTCCCGCTCGCCGTACAGCTCGCGGCCGTCGAGGTGGTGCAGATTCGGGTCGTCGGCCGCCCGCTGCCCGACGATCCGGGCGAGTTCGTCGCGGACGACGTTGAGCGTCAGGCGCCCGGCGGCGCGCTCGGCAGGGTCGCCCGTCGCCCTGAACTTCAGGGTGCCCTCGGAGAAGTCGGGGGCGAGCGGGCCGGGGGTGTCCTCCTGGACCGGGCACAGCACGGGGGACACGACCAGCAGCGGGGTGGTCGGGTGCCCCTCGCGGATGGTGTCGAGGAAGCCGTGCACCGCGGGGCCGAAGGCCCGCAGGCGCATCGCGTCGGCGTTGACGACGTTGATGCCGATCTTGAGGCTGATCAGGTCCGCGGGGGTGTCCCGCATGGCCCGGGCGGTGAACGGGTCGAGCAGGGCGCCGCCGCCGAACCCCAGGTTGATCAGCTCCACCCCGCCCAGGGCCGCGGCCAGGGCCGGCCAGACGGCGGTCGGTCGGGCGGCGTTGGAGCCATGACTGATGGAGCTGCCGTGGTGCAGCCACACCCGGCGCCCGCGGTCCGGTACCGGTTCGACGGGGGCGTCGGTGCGCAGGGCGACCAGTTCGGTGATCTCGGTGTGCGGGAGCCAGATCTCGACGTCCTTGTCCCGGGCCGGGAGGCCGGTGAAACGGGCGGTGCCGACCGGTCCCTCGGTCAGTTCGGAGGTCTGGGCGACCATGTCGGTGATCGTGCGGACGTTGCCGCCGGTCACCGTGGCCTGTGCTGCGAGGCGGCCGTCGACCAGCAGGTCGTACACGCCGTCCGCCGGGGCCGGGAAGCCCCGGTAGGCGCGCTTGGTGGGCAGGGTGTCCAGCTCGACGGCGGTGGCCCGGGTGCGCAGGACCAGCCGCACGCCGGAGGGCTGGGCCTCGGTCATGGCCAGCTGCTCGTCGGGGATCTGACGGCGTGCGGCGGCGGGCAGCCGGTGCGGGAGCAGGCCGCGCGCGGTCGGCTCCAGGTCGAGGAAGCCGCGCAGGAGGTCCGCGGTGAGGGGCGTGGTGATCCAGCCGTGCTCGGTGCTCATGGTTCTGTCCAGCCTGTTGATCAGGACGTACGGGGCGTACGGGGGAGGTGTACGGGGCGTACGAGGGAGACGTGCGGGGTGTACGGGGGCGTACGAGCGGTCCGGGCGGCACCGGTGTACGCGGGGTGCGGCGGGGCGCGGTTGCCCGTCGGTCAGGACGCGCCCCGGCTGCGCAGCAGGGCGTCGAGGGAGTCCAGGGTCCAGCGCCAGGACTCCTGCGGGTCCACGGCGGTGTGGTCGAAGCCGCCGGCCAGCTCCAGGCTGATGTAGCCGTGGAAGACGCTGCCCAGCATCCGGACCGCGTGTGTCTGGTCGGGCTCCGACAGGTCGTAGCCGCGCAGGACGGCGCGCGTCATCTGCGCGTGCCGGACACCGGCACTGGCGGCCGCCGTTTCGGGGTCGAGTCTGAACCGGGCGGCGTCGTACCGGCCGGGGTGCTCGCGGGCGTAGTCGCGGAAGGCGTTCGCGAAGGCGGCCAGGGCGTCCTTGCCCGCCCGTCCGGCGAGGTCGGCGGAGACCCGGTCGGCCAGCTCCTCCAGCGCGAGCAGGGCGATCCTGGTCCTGAGGTCGTGCGAGCTCTTCACGTGCGAGTACAGGCTCGCGACCTTGACGTCGAAGCGTCGGGCGAGCGCCGAGACGGTCACCTGGTCGAAGCCCACCTCGTCGGCGAGCTCCGCGCCCGCCCGCGTCAGGCGCTCCGGGGTCAGCCCCACTCGAACCATAATCCTTCTCCTCTTCGGCGAAAGCAATTATGGAGTTACCTAAAGCCTTTAGGCAACTTGGAGGATGGCGTGAGGAGCCGCCGGCCGTGCGCGGGAGGCCGTGGACCGGGCCGGAGGGCAGGGGGGCGGGGCCCGGTGCTCCGGCGCCCGCACGGGAAACGGGCGCCGGGCCGGGGAAGGATTGGCCGGGGGCGCGCAGGGGGATTGCGCACCCCCGGCCGGCCGGGCACGGACCGGTGGTCGGTCGGTCCGCGGGGGTCCCGGCGGTTCGGGGGACCGGTCGGCCGGCCCGTGGGCGGCCCCGGCCCGCGGGGCGGAGCCGCGCGGGCGCGGAGGCCGCACGGGGCCGGGCGCCGTACGGGGCCCGGAGGGCGTACGGGCCGCCGGTCGCGGTGGTGGGGTCCTACAGGTCGAACTCGTGCGGCGGGAGGTCGAGCGCGAAGCACGCCTCCCGCACGACGGCCTGCTCCGACTTGTCGAAGTCGCCGTCGGCGCCGCCGATGACGATGCCGATCTGGATGACGGCGCGCGCCTCGGCCGGCTTCTTCTTCGCCTTGGCGATCTCCTGGAGCACGCTGACCTTGCCGAAGGCGAAGTCGGCCGTGAGCTTGTTCACGTAGTCGTTGAAGCGGCGCTGGAGGTCGTCCGCCGGGAAGTTCCGCAGGACGTCGTTGGTGGTGATCAGGGCGGCGACGCGCTGACGCTCGGACGGGTCGATGGAACCGTCGGCGGCGGCGACCAGGGCGCACATGGCCATGCTCGCGTCGCGGAACGCCCCGCTCTTGAGGTCGTTCTTCTTCGCTTCCAGCTGCGACTGCATCGACGAAGCGGATTCCTTGATCCGATCCCACAGTGCCATGACGTCTCCATACGTTGCGTGTGTTGCCGGAGTGGGTTCCAATTCTACAGACGTGTAGAAGTTAGCAGCAGGGGCGTCCCCCCGCGTACCGGAACCGGTGATGAGCGGGTCGCTGCGACGTCGCGGCGGGCGCGGCGGCGCAGCGACCCCCTCGGCGCGGCCGGGCCCGACCGGCGCCACCCGGACAACGAACCACCCCGCGACGGAGTGCCCGCCCCCCCGGCCCCGTGCCACGACCCGCACGAACGGGTGACCCCGGCGGGAAGCCCGCGCGCGCCGGCCCGGCCGCGGGCACTCCGCACGGCGGCCGGACACGCGTAGGGGGCGCGACCGGACCGGTCGCGCCCCCTACGTGGTCCGTACGGTGTCCGGCCTCAGTCCGTGGACGGGGCGAGCTGCTCCTTCACGGGCCGCCCTTCCGCGTCCTGTGCGTCCTGAGCGGTCTGTGCGGCCTGCGGGTCCTGCGTGGTCTGCGCGGTCCGCCCCGGCTGTTCCTCCGCGGCAGGCCCCTGCGCGGCGGGTGCCGGGCGGGTCGCGGGGGCGCCGCCCCTGCCGGTCTCCTCGCCCCGGCCGCGCCACGCCTGGACGCGGGCCGCGACCGGCTGGGTCCAGCGGGCGGTGAGCGGTCCGACGATGACGAGGATGAGGACGTACGCGGTGGCGATGGGGCCGATGCGGGGCTCGGTCGCCACGGCCAGACCGGCGATGACGATGGAGAACTCGCCGCGCGCGACGAGCGTTCCGCCGGCCCGCCACCGTCCGCGCTCGCCGATCCCGGCGCGCCGGGCCGCGTACCAACCGGTGCCGATCTTGGTGAAGACGGTCACGACGGCCAGCAGTGCCGCCGGCAGCAGCACCGGCGGGATCTCGGCCGGGTCGGTGGAGAGCCCGAAGAAGACGAAGAAGACGGCGGCGAACAGGTCCCGCAGCGGGGTCAGCAGCTTGCGCGCGCCCTCGGCGACCTCACCGGAGAGCGCGATGCCGACCAGGAACGCGCCGACCGCGGCGGACACCTGGAGCTCCTGGGCCACACCGGCGACCAGGACGGTCAGACCGAGGACCACCAGGAGCAGCATCTCCGGGTTGTCGGAGGACACGGCCCGGCTGATCAACCGTCCGTGCCGCAGCGCCAGGTAGAGCACGAAGCCGACGGTGCCGAGCGCGATGAGCAGCGCGATGCTGCCCCCGGCGAGGCCCACCCCCGCGAGCATCGCGGTGAGCAGCGGGAGGTAGACGGCCATCGACAGGTCCTCGATGACGAGGACCCCGAGGATGACGGGCGTCTCCCGGTTGCCGAGCCGTCCCAGGTCGGTGAGGACCTTCGCGATGACGCCGGACGAGGAGATCCAGGTGACCCCGGCCAGTGCGACGGCCCCCACGGGCCCCCAGCCGAGCAGCAGCGCCGCCACCGCTCCCGGCGTCGCGTTGAGCACGAAGTCCACGGCGCCGGACGGGTACTGGGTCTTGAGACTGGTGACCAGTTCCGACGCGCTGTACTCCAGGCCGAGCAGGAGCAGCAGCAGGATGACGCCGATCTCGGCGCCCACGGCGGTGAACTCCTCGCTGGCCCCCAGCGGGAGGAGACCGCCGTCGCCGAAGGCGAGGCCGGCCAGCAGGTAGAGCGGGATCGGCGAGAGTCCTATCCGTCCGGCGAATCGGCCGATGAGCCCGAGGCCCAGAATGACGGAGCCGAGCTCCACCAGCAGTGCGGTCGTGTCGTGCACGGTCAGCCCTCCGAGATGATGTCGGCGAGCGCGTCGACGCCCTCACGAGTACCGACGACGACGAGTGTGTCCCCGATGGCCAGCCGGAACTCCGGGCCGGGCGACGGGTGCGCGCTGTGCGTCCGCAGGACGGCGACGATCGAGGCGCCGGTCCGGGTCCGTGCCTTGGTGTCGGCGAGCAGCCGACCGCCGTACGGGGAACGCGTCCCGAGCGGGATGTGCTCGGTGACCAGATCTATGCCCTCGGTCCGCACGGCGTCGATGGGTGCGGCGTCGATGAGGTGGGCCAGCCCGGTGGCCTCCTGCGGTGTCAGGGGTACCGAGAGGAGGCATGAATCGGGGTCGTCCTGGTCGTAGAAGCCGATGAACCGACGCCCGTCGTGGTGGACGACGACGGAGATGTGCTGGCCCGACTCGGTCGTGTAGTCGTACTGCACACCGACTCCGGGCAGCGTGATGCGGTGGGTTCCCATGGCTTCCTCCCGAGAGGTACGGCTGTTTTCGGACATGCTTGGTGAACTCTTTATCGGCGCATTACCTTATCCGGAGACTTCTGCGGGCCTCGTGCCCCGCCACGGAGCGGGACCCGGACCGCACGGCACACCGTCCGGCCCCGTCCCGGACCACGCCCCGTCGCCCCCGTCGCCCCTCGAAAGTGCCGCCCGGACATGACCGTGCCCGGACATGACGGTGCCCGGCCGGTGGAACATCGGCCGGGCACCTTCGCGGCGTGGGGCCGGATCAGTCGGTGATCTCGATCTTTCCGTCGGACGCGGCGCCCTTCGCGCCCTGCGCGGGCACCTCGGCCGGAGCCGCCGGGGCGGACCCGGAGGTGCCGGCCTTGAGGTTCTTCAGCAGCCCGGCGATGTCGACTCCCGTGGTGGAGCTGAGGAGTTCCATGCCCTGGGCGACGTTGTCCGTGACGGTGCGCGACAGCTGGCTCGCGCCGTCCGTCGAGATCACGGTCATCTTGTCCACGGCGCTCAGCGGCTCGGACGCCTTGGCGACGACCTGCGGCAGCACCTCGACCAGCATCTGGATCACGGCCGCCTCGCCGTACCGGTCGAAGGCGTCCGCCTTCTTGTGCATGGCCTCGGCCTCGGCGGTACCCCGCGCGGCGATGGCCGCGGCCTCCGCCTCGCCCTCGATGCGCACGGCCTCGGCGAGGGCCGAACGCTGGAGCTTCTCGCCCTCACCGGTGAGCCGGGCGCGCTCGGCGGCCGCCTCGGCCTCCTTGACCTGGGCGATCCGGCGGGCCTCCGCCTCCTGCTCGGCCTGGTAGCGGGCGGCGTCGGCGGGCTTGCGGATCTTGGTGTCCAACTCGCGGTCGGTCAGCGCGGCCTGCCGCGCCGCCACCTTCTCCTGCTCGCTGAGGATGTCCTGCTGACGGGCGGCCTCGGCGAGCGGACCCGCCGCGTTGGCCTGGGCGGCGGCCTCGTCCGTCTGCGCCTTGATCTCGGCCTGCTTCAGGTAGAGGGTCCGCTGCGCGATCGCGATCTCCTCCTCCGCCTTGAGCCGGGCCTGCTCGGCCGCACGCCGGGCGACCGCCTCGGCGATGTCCGCCTCCTGCTTGGCGCGGGCGGCCTCCGGACGGCCGAGGTCCTCCAGGTACGAGCCCTCGGTGGTGATGTCCTGGATCTGGAAGGCGTCCAGGATCAGGCCCTGGCCGGAGAGGCTGGCCTCGGCCTCCTCCGCGACCTGGCTGGCGAACGCGGCCCGGTCGCGGATGATGTCCTCGACCGACATCCGGCCGACGATGGCGCGCAGCGCGCCGGAGAGCACTTCCTGGGTGAAGCGGACGATGCCGTCCTGCTGCTGGAGGAAGCGCTGGGCCGCGGCCCGGATCGTCTCCTCGCTGCCGCCCACCTTGACGATCGCGACGCCGTCCAGGTTGGACTTCACGCCGCGCAGGGTCACGGCGCCGCGCACGGACACCGGGATCTGCCGGCTGGACAGGTCCAGGGTGAACTTCTGCTGGACGAACGGGACCACGAAGACCCCGCCGCCGACGACGACCTTCTGGCCGCTGTTGTCGATGCTGGTGCGGCCGGTCACCGGATCCGTCGACTTCTTGCCGCGGCGGCCGGTGATGATGAACGCCTCGCTGGGCCCGGCGACCTTGTAGCGGGTGATGACGGCGAGCGCGAGGACCACCAGGAGTACGACGACTCCGATGATTGCGATCACGACTGGGCTCATGGACAAGTCCCCCCTGCCTCCCTGCGGGGCGGCAGTTCGATTCGGGCGGTGCGGGCGCGGTTCGGCGCGGCGCACCACGGGTGTATCGGTTGATCGGCCGGTGCGGGCGCGGTCCGGCGCGGCACACCGAGGGTGGGGCGATCGGTCGGTGGACGGTCAGCGTTCGACGGGACGGACCGCGACGGAGGTGGTCGACAGCGCGGCCTCCACCCAGATCTCGGCGCCCCGTTCGATCGGAGTCGAACTCTTCGCGGCCAACTTCACGGTATGGCCCCCGAGTCGCAGCAGGACCTCGCCGTAGCCGTTGGCCGGGATGGCCGTGACGACCGAGCCCGACGTGCCGACCAGGTCGTCCCCACGGGGTGTGGAGTCGGTCTGGTCCCGCATCAGGACCTTGCTGAACTTCCAGGTCAACAGGGCCGCGACGATCCCGGCCAGACCCCCGGCGACGATCGCGGCGACCGTGCCGAGTCCGGTGGTGCCGAGCACGATCGCTCCTCCGAAACCGAGCATCGAGAGAAATCCGGCGATGACCGGCAGGGACAGGAGGCCGTCGAAGAAGCCGCCCAGGACACCCCCGAAGAGACCTTCGAGGATTCCGTCGAAGATCAGGGACAGGACGAGCAGGGCGATGCCCGCGATGCCGAGACCGAGGAACAGGGTCACGCGGTCACCTCCCCCGAACTGTGGACTCCCCCGGACGTTTCTGTCGAACTGGATGGATGGTCCCATACGGCACTTGCTGTGGACACTGCCGGAACCCGGCAGGTTTTTACGGGGATTTGATGCCGGAAAGTTGCTCGGTCAGTGTGTCCAGGGACCGGTACGTGGCCCCGAGCAGCGCGACGTGTTTCCAGCGCAGTACCCCGTCGGGCCCGATCAGGAACACCGCGCGGCGCACCCCGATCCCCGGCGCGGCGACCCCGTAGGCGCGGGCCGCCTCCCGGTCGGTGTCCGCGAGCAGCGGCATCCGCAGCCCGTGCCCCCGGGCGAAGGACTCGTGGCTGTCCACACCCTGGGGGCTGATGCCCCAGACCTCCGCGTCGAGCGCCTCGAATTCTTCCAGGCCCGAGGAGTACGAGCAGAGTTGCCTGGTGCACACGGCCGTGTTGTCGCCCGGGTAGAACGCGAGGACGACGGCACGGCCGCGCGCGGCGGAGAGGCCGAAGTCGCGCCGTTCGAAGGCCCCTTCGACGAGCACCCCGCCCGGCAGGGTGAAGTCCGGTGCGGGCAGGCCGAGTCGTGGTGACGATGCCACGTGTTCCTCCGTGGTCCGGTACTGCGGAAGTCTTCCGGTCCATGCTCTGTAGAGCACGCCCGGTACGGATTCGGTTCCCGTACCGGGACCGGTTTCCGGTACGGGTTCGTTGTACCGGTACGGACCGGCCTTCCGGTACGGGGCCGGCATTCCGGATACGGGCCGGGTTTCCGGACCGGACCGGTTCCCGCGTCATCGCCGAAGGCGCACCGGGAGGGACGAGGCGCACCAGGAGGTACACATGACAGGCCACCGACCGCCGTCCGCGGCCGTGCTCCTGCTGCACGGCGGCGCGGAGACGGGACTGGCCCCGCCGCCGCCCGGCCCGCTGAACCTGCCCGCCGTGCGGATGCTCCCCTTCGCCCGGGCCATCGCCTCGGCCACGGGCGGCCCCGCCGCCGACGTCCTCGTACGCACCGCCCGCTACGCCCACCGCGGCTGGAACGGCTCCCGCGAGGATCCGCTCCACGACGCCGTGCGGGCGCTGGACGCACTGCGCCGCGAGGCCGGAGAGGTCCCGGTGGTCCTGGTCGGCCACTCGATGGGCGCCCGCGCCGCCCTCCGCGCCGCCGGTCATCCGCTGGTGCGCGCGGTGGTGGGCCTCGCCCCGTGGTGCCCGGCCGACGACCCGGTCGGCCAGCTCGCCGGCCGCGACGTGGTCCTGCTGCACAGCGCCCGCGACCGGGTCACCAGCCCCCGGGCCTCCCAGGACCTCACGGCCCGCGCCCGCCGGGCCGGTGCCCGCACCTGCCTGGTCGCGATCCGGGGCAGCGACCACGCGATGCTCCGGCGCGCCGGCGCGTGGCACGCGCTGACCGGCCGGATCGTCACCGGTCTGCTGGACCTGGGCCCGCTGCCCGGCCGGGTCGAGGCGGCGCTGCGGCTCCCGCCGGACGCCCCGGGGACCCGCGGCACCCTCGACCTGGACGGACTGGACCGCCTGGAGCGGCCGGAGCGGTGAGCCTCCGGGGGCACGGGCGTCCCCCCTGTCACGGGGGCGCCGCCGTGGTGCAGCCTCCGGGGAACGGGAGCACCCTGGGAGGGAGGTGATCGACATGAGGACAACTGCCGGGTGGCACGTGGACATGGAATTCGAGGAGGACACCCACCGGACCCGTGCGGCCGCCCTGGTGCGGCTTCCGGACGGCAACGAGGTGCGGGCCCACGGATACGCGAGCCGCCACCCCTCCGACAAGGACCAGCCCAGGGTCGGCGAGGAGATCGCGGGGGCCAGAGCCCTCAACGAGCTGGCGATGAAGATGCTGACGAAGGCGCACGACGAGATCGACGAGGCGTCCGGCCGGACCTCGCACCCCCTCAGCACCTGAGCGGTGCCGGGCGGCCCGTGAGCCCGGGGCCGGGCCCGTGCCCGGCCCCGTCCGGGGCGCGGGTGCGCGGGCTCGGCGGTGTACCGGGGCGGGGGGAAGCGGCCCGTTCAGCGGATGCGCGGCGGGACCCGGCGGCCGACGATGGAGGGCCGGGCAGCGGGTGGTCCGCGCCCGCCCAGGAGGTTGACGTGCAGGCCGATGCGTACGCCGCCGATCCGCCGCCGCCCTTCGGGCCCGAGGTGCTGGCGGCCCTGATCGGCGGGACCTCGGCCGGGGTGGGGGTGCTCGACACGGGGCTGCGCTTCCTCTACGTCAACCCGGCTCTCGAACGGATCAACGGCATCCCGGCCGCGGAGCACATCGGGCGCACCGTCGCCGAGGTCCTCCCGCTGGTCGACACCGGTGAGGAGATGATGCTGGCCGTGCTCGCCGACGGCAGGCCCCGCGAGATCACCTCCAGCGGGTTCACCGAGGCGACCGGCGGGTCCCGGCGGTACTGGCACGGGGCGTTCCACCGCCTGGAGACCGGCGGCCGGGTCATGGGCCTGGCCGGGGTCGTGCTGGAGGTCACCGCCTCCGACGAGGGGTGGCACGCGCTGGAGCGGGCCCGGCGCCACATCGGCCTGCTCGACGCCGCCGCCGCCCGGATCGGCACCACCCTCGACATGGACACCACCTGCGCCGAGCTCACCGATCTCGTCGTGCCGGGGCTGGCGGACCTCGCGACGGTCGAGGTGTTCCCGCCCGACGTCGCCGCCCCGGTCCGCCCCGCCCCGCCCGGCGTGCTGCGGCTGCGCCGGGCGGCGCTGACCGCCGTGCCCGCCCTCCGCGACGCGCTGCGCGAGTTCGGGCTGACCGGCGAGTACATCGACTACCAGGAGGGCGCCGCCGTGCAGCGCTGCCTGGCGTCCAACCTGCCGGTGGTGGAGAACCTCACCGAAGACGAACAGCTGCTGCGCTCCGCGCCCGCCCCCGAACGGGTCGCCGCCTACCGGGCCCTCGGGATGCACTCGGCGGTCGTCGTGCCCGTCACCGTGCGCGGCGGGCCGCTCGGCGTCCTCGGCCTGATCCGGTCCGGGGACTCACCGGTCTTCACCGACGAGGACGTGGTGGTCGCCCGGGAGCTCGCCGGCCGGGCCGCCGTCGACCTCGACCACGCCCGCAGGTACGCCCACGAGCACACCATCGCCCTGGAGCTCCAGCGTTCCCTCTTGTCCGAGCCACGCCCCCCGCACCCGCACATCGAGATCGCCACCCGGTACCTGCCGGCCGACCGGAGCGTGCTGGTCGGCGGCGACTGGTTCGACGTCATCCCGCTGCGGGACGGACGCCATCTGAAGGCGATGGGCGACGTGATGGGCCACGGGGTGGAGGCGGCCGTCGCGATGAGCCACTACCGCTCGCTGCTGCGGATGCTCGCCGACGACGAGCTGCCGCCGCACCGCATCCTGGAGCGGCTGGACCGGATGGTCGAGCGGTCCGGCCCGGACCGGGCGGCGACCTGCCTGCTGGCCGTCGTCGACCGGTTCGGCGGGGCGTGCGAGATGGCGAGCGCCGGGCACCTGCCGCCGGTGCTGATCGATCCGCTGGCGGGGGCCAGGCTGTGTGCGGAGGTGGCGGTGGGGCCGCCGCTGGGCACCGGCTTCGGCGGCTACCGTTCGACGCTGGTGGAGTTCGACCCGGGGACGGTGCTGTTCCTGTACACCGACGGGCTGGTGGAGCGGCGCGGCGAGGACATCGACACCTCGCTCGCCCGCCTGGAGGACCTGACGATGCCCCGGAGCGGCAGCCTCGACGATCTGCTGGACGAGGTGCTCGAACGGTTCGGGCCGGGCGCCGAGGACGACGTGGCGGTCCTGGCCTCGCGCACCCGCCCCCGCGCCCCCCTGTGACCCGCCGGGCACCGGCACCGGCCGCCCGGGTGGCTCCGTACCGTCCCGGGGTCAGCCCAGTTCCAGGCTGGTGATGCCGAACAGTCCGCCGTGGTCGATGTCCGGCGCGGGGCCGGTGTACATCCGGGCGGTCTCGAACGACGGGGTGAGGCCCAGCTGTTCGGCCAGCCGCACGGCTGCCGGGTTGACGTCGGGCACGTCGATCGCCACCGGTGTGCCGGGACCGGTCGCCGCCAGGGCGCTGACCAGGGCTCCGGCCGTCTCGGGCGACTCGGCGTACACCGGGCCGATGCGGGACGAGGTGCGGCACGGGCGCAGCACGGCCAGCCCCCGCAGCTCCCCGTCCCGGACGGCGGCGAGCGAGACGTGTCCGGGTCCGGCGATCCACGGGGCGAGGAAGCCGTCCCGGGCGGCGGGGAAGAACCGGCGGTCGTAGTCGGAGATCCGGTCGAAGGGGACGGCACGGGCGTCCACGAGGGCGGTACCGGCCGGGGCGGGCAGTCCGGTCGGCGGCAGGCCCTCGTGGCGCATGTTCGTCCAGACCGGACGGAAGCCGGACTTGCGGTAGTTGGGCTGCTGGGCCACCACCCCGTCGAGGCCGACGTTGCGCCCCTCCAGCCGGGCCATGCCGGCCTGCCAGGTCTGTAACCCGTAGCCCTGACCGCGCAGTTCGGGGCGGGTCAGGTAGAAGCCGAGGAAGCCGGAGCCGGTGCCGTAGCGGACCACGGAGACGCAGGAGACCGGTTCGCCGTCGAGCCGGCCGAACAGGAAGCCGCGCGGATCGGCGGCGAAGAAGGCGTGGCGGTCGGTGAGGCCGGGGTTCCAGCCCTCCTCGTGGGCCCATTCGGCCTGGAGGGTGAGGTCGTCGGCGCTCGCGGTGGTGATCTCGAAGTTCGGCACGGGGCACCCGTACCCACCGGATGCCCCGTTCAACGGTGTTTTTCCGTCATCCACCGGTGTGCGGCGGTTGTGCGGCACCGGCGTCGGCACCGGTGTCCGCCTCGTGGGCGGCGTCGGCCGAGGCCCGTTCCAGCACCTGCGCCGACCGGTCCGCCGTGACGGTCCGGTAGGCGGTGGCCACCCGCACCAGCCAGGCGACCTCGCCGTCCTGGTCGGTGGCGTGCTGGGTGTCCACCGCGGCGGCGGTCGTGGCGCCCGCGCCGTTGTTCCGGGCGGTGAGCGCCGCCTTGATCCAGTACGCCTCGGCGAGCGGGCCGGCCTTCTCGCTGTCCGTGGCGCCGTCCGCCGCGGCGGCGGCCTTCGCGGCCGGGAGCAGGGTGTCGGGGACGTAGTGGCGCAGCTTCTCGACCGCGTCCGCGATGTCGGCGGCCCAGCGGTCGATGCGCAGGTCGGCCGGGGTGTCGAAGCGGGTGAGTTCCCGGACCAGCGGGGCGGGCGGGTCGAAGGGCTGCTCGGGGAAGGCGGTCATCAACTCGTACCAGAGGCCGTGCAGTTTGACCTGGGCCCGCCACAGTTTCGCGCGGCGCTGCCCCTTGCTGAAGGCGGGGATGGAGGCCCCCACGGCGAAGAAGGCGAACAGCACCACCTGCGCGGCCTCGGTGACCTCGTCGAAGCGCAGCGCGAAGGACTCGCTGGGGGTGTCCAGGACGCTGATCCACAGGAACAGGGTCCGGCTGACGGTGTAGCCGACCCCGATGAACATGGCGAACGTCATCATGCCGAGCCCCACCCGCAGATGGCGCAGCCTGGCCCCGGCGGTGGCCAGCGCCCACTGGTACGCGCAGACGGCGGACGCGGCGCCCAGGTAGAGGTAGAACACGCTCATGTACAGCGTGGCCCCCCACTGGCCGGCGTGGTCGGCGACGAAGCGGTCCGAGGGGACGGAACGGTCGACGACGGTGAAGAACAGCACCGTCAGCAGGACCAGGGTGGCGATCGACGCCTTGGCCGCCACCTGCTGGATGGCGCGGGCGAACCGCACGTGGCGCGGGACGGTGCCGCCGTCGGGGTACTGGCCGTAGATGGCGACGATGTAGCTGAGGATGGCGAGGATCGCGATGGTGGCCGTGTAGTGCTTGATCAGGACGGCGAGGTCGGTGACGGCGCTGTCGTTGAGCGCGATGCGCACGGCCCGGGTCTTGGTCCACAGGGCGGCGGCGAAGCCCGCGTAGCAGCCCCACAGGGCCCGGCGGCGCTTGTCTTCTTCGTCGCCCCACAGGGCGGCGGGCATGCGCCAGACGGCGACGGCCGTCATCAGGACGGCTATGAGGTAGCCGGCGAGGTCGAGCGGGGTCACGGCGGGTCCTTGGGGTGGGGGCGGGGGTGAGGGGACGAGCGGGGTCAGGAACGGCGGAACAGGCCGCGGCGGCGGCTGGCGACGGGGCGCGAGAGGGAGTTGGCCAGGCGCCCCACCATGTCGTCGCTCGACACGTCCCGGGCCATGCGGGGGATGAGGGAGGCGCCGAACTCGGCCATGCGCTCGTCGTGGGTGTCGTACTGCGCGCGGGCCTGCACGGTGCCGTCCCCCGACCGGATCGCGTCGGCGATGGTGTCGGCGACCGGCGGCGCGGGCGTGGGCACGGGGGCGGTCCCCCCGCCCAGGACCCGGGTGATCAGCGAGGTGTCGAAGACCGGCAGCAGCCGCCTGAGCTGCTCGGCGTCGAGGGAGGTGCCGTGGTCGAACCACTCGTGGCACAGCTCGTGCAGGATGACGTGCTGGGTCTGGTACTCGGTCGGCCGGCGGCGGTAGAGCACGAAGCTCGTCCCGCCGGTCTTCAGCCGCAGCCCGCAGGCGGCGTTGACGCGGGCCAGCCGGTCGGGCATCTCGTGCAGCACGATGGTGCGGCCGCGGGCCGCCTCCATGTTCGCCACCAGTGCGTCGATGGAGAAGGGCGCGGGTATGGGCAGGTCGGCCAGCCCGGCCTCGCACTCCTTCCGCAGTTCGCGCATGGACATGTGGAGGTCTATCCCTCCGGCTCGCCGCGGACGCCGCCGCCGTCGGCCGCGTCCTGCTTGCCCCGGGCGTCCTCCAGCAGGGAGAGGGCGAACTGCAGCAGCTCCGGCGGGAGCCCGTCCTCGTCGAGTCCCCGGCCGGCGACCCCGCTGATCTCCCCGGTGCGCCGCTTGGCGAGGAACTGGAGCCCGGCGACGACGTCGTCGACGACCTCGGACTCCTCCTTGAAGAACCGCCAGTCCACGCCGAAGCCCAGGCCGAGCGCCTTGAGGATGTCCTCGGACGGCTGCGTCACCTTCCCCGCGAGTATGTTGGAGAAGTAGCTGTGCGAGAGGGAACCGCCGCGTTCCTTGACCAGGTCGGCGAAGACCCGGCCCGAGACCTTCTGTCCGGGGAACGTCTTCTCGACCATGTACTCGACCTTTTGCTGCAGTGTCCGCAGCTCCGGCGTGCGTTCCTCGACGCTGTCCATCCGGCTCCCCACGTATCCGTTCCCCGCCCGACCAGCGGTGCTCGGTCGTCGTCTCGGCCAACGGGATTGCACTGTAACGAATCGTGTGACGGGGCTCTCGGTGCGGTGGGCGGTACGGGAACGGGCTTGCGTAAACACGCAACGTCACTGTTAACTCGAAAAAACACGGGCAGGGGACCGCGAGGGGAGTGTCCTGCCCGTGAAGTCGCCCTGCCCTGCGCGACATTCCGTCGGACAAGACGGACAAGCGGCGCGTATGGGGGCAGTTGAGGGTGCAGCCCTTCACGACGGGGGATGCGTGAAGGGCTGCTCGTCCATTATGACCGCTGGTCAAGTCGGCATCAACTGACCTGCTGGTCAGCTGGATGTGTGTCGCCGCGCTCCGTCCCGTCCGGACCGCCGCCCGGCGCCCCGGATCACCGGGACGGGGGGAGCTGCTCGCGCACCCATTCCGGGCCGGGGTTGGTGTGCGGCCGGCCCGCCACGACGACGGTGGGTACCGTCTCGTTGCCGTCATTGGCCTCCCGCACGGTTGTGGCACCGCCCGGATCGCGCCAGATATTGACCCAATGCAGTCGGTGGGCGTCCCGGCCCAGCCGGATGCGCAGCCGCAGGCAGTACGTGCAGCCGGGCCGCCAGAAGACGATCGGCCGGCCGTCGGCCGCGCTGCGGCGCCGCGCCTGCGCCGCCCCGATCGACCTCGGGAAGACCAGCGCCGAGTTCACCCCCGCGACCAGGACGAAGACCAGCAGGAGCGCCGCGCCCGAGCCGGGGCTCCCCCCGAGGGCGAGCGCGACGGCGGCCGCCGCTCCACCGAACAGGAACAGTGCGGGCAGCAGCCGGGCGCGTCTCATGGCGTCGCAGGCTAGTGCGCTTCCCGGTGACCGGTCCCGGGCGGGGCATCGGCACGGGCGGGTACGGGCCCCCGGGCCCGGAAGCCGGGCCGGGAAATTCCGGCTTGACCCTCACGTTGCGTGAGGCCGGAGGGTGGTGCCCATGAGCGACTACTACAACGCGTTCGAGATCAGCCCCGTACCCGACCCCGGCCCGGACGCGGTTGCGCCGGAGCCGTTCCACGGGATCTACGGGATGCCCGCGTTCGCGACGATCCCCACGAACGACCTCGCGGCCTCGGTGGACTTCTGGGTCCGCGGGCTCGGGTTCTTCGAACTGTTCAGCATCCCCGGCACCCTCGTGCACCTGCGCCGATGGGCGTTCCAGGACGTGCTCCTCGTCGCGGAGGAGAGCGTTCCGGAGCAGCCGCCCGCGATGGGCGTCAGCTTCTCGTACGTGCTCGGCCAGATCGATTCCGTGGTCGCGAACTGCCGCGCCCTGCGTCCGGACTCGGTCGACGGCCCGCGGGACACCCCCTGGAACACGCGTGACGTGACGGTGATCACTCCCGAGAACGCCCGGATCGTCGTCACCGCGGCGAAGCCCTTCGACCCGGCGAGCCAGGAGGCGCGGAACCTTGAGGCCATCGGGATCACTCCGCCGGACCTGGACCGCGACGGAACCGACAACAATGAGGAGCATGCCTGACGCAGACGAAACGGAAGCCGCGGCCGGGTCCGGGGCCGACGGCCTGACCGTGGGCCAGGTCTCGACGCGTCTGGGTGTGACCGTCCGGGCGCTGCACCACTGGGACGAGATCGGCCTGGCCCGCCCGTCGATGCGCACGGCCGCCGGATACCGGCTCTACACCGCCGGTGATCTGGAACGCCTGCACCGCATCGTGGTCTACCGCGAGGTCGGTCTCGGCCTGGACCGGATCCGGGACGTCCTGGACGACTCGACCGCGGACGTGCCCGGTGCGCTGCGCGCGCAGCGCGCCCAGGTCGCCGAGCGGATCGAACGCCTCCGGCGGCTCGGGGCCGGCCTGGACCGGATGATCGACGCCCACGAGCGCGGCCTGCTGCTGACCGTCGAGCAGCAGGCCGCGATCTTCGGCCCCGGGTGGGACCCGGAGGGGCCCGTCAAGGCCCGCGGCCACTACGGGGACACGACGCAGTGGCGGCAGTACGCCGAACTCTCCGCCTCGCGCGGCCCGGAGGAGTGGCAGGCCGTCGCCGACGCCGTCGCCGGCCTCGACCGCGCCCTCGCGGACGCGATGGACGCCGGTGTCGTCCCCGGCAGCCCGGAGGCGAACCGGCTCGCCGAACGGCACCGCGAGGTCTTCGCCTCGTACTTCCCCCTCACCCGGCAGATGCAGGTCTGCCTGGCCCGCATGTACGAGGCCGATCCGGGGTTCGCCGCCCACTACGACGGCATCCGGACCGGTCTCGCCGCCTGGTTCCGGCAGGTCGTGGACGCCGACGCGCGCGCTCACGGCATCGACCCCGACGCCGCGACCTGGCAGTAGGGCGCGGCGAACGGCCCGGGTGGCTCAACTCGGCGGGGTGGCGGGCCTGGTGGCGGGCCGGAGCCCGAAGGAGACGGCTTCGAGCAGGCCCTTGCGCCGGGTCTTCTGCACGGCGGCGATCCGCCAGCCCCGCCGGTCGGTGCGGACCAGGGTGTACGTGGCGATCTTGCCGAGCCTGCGGGGCGGCTTCCTGGAGACCTCGCCGCGGGTGACGACGACGGCGGTGGCGGGGCCGTGGGTGCGGATGTCGCGGACGTCCAGGTGGAGTTCGGTGCCCTTGAGGAAGGTGTCGAAGAGGGCCTGGTGCGCCCGTCCGATCTCCTGCCCGCCGCGGTAGACGGTGCCGGTGAACGTGACGTCGGTGGCGTCCTCGGTGAAGCAGTCCCCGTAGGCGGTGCCGTCGCCGCGGTTCCAGGCGGCGCGCGCCCGGTCCAGCAGGGCCCGGATCTCGGTGGTGGCGGTGGTGTGGGTGCTCTCGGCGCTCATCCGGCATTCCCTCCCGTGGTACCTTCGCGAACGAAGCTACTTTTCTGAAGAAGCTTCTTCTTTTAAGAAGTCTCTTCGTTGAGGAAGAGATTAGGGAGTGGAGGATCGCCGTGTCAACGCCCCATCCGCAGCCGGATGCGAGCCGGGTCTACCGCCGGTACCTGAGCGCGATCCTGCTGCACGCCCACGCCAGTGCCCGGGCCTGCGGTCTGGGCGCGACGGACCTGTACGCGCTGAACGTCCTGGAGCTGGCCGGTTCGATGACCCCGGGCGAACTGGGCACGCGCGTCGGCCTGACCACCGGCCCCACCACCCGGCTGGTCGACCGGCTGGAGCAGGCCGGGTACGTACGCCGCGTTCCCTCGTCCGACGACCGCCGCAAGGTGATCGTCGAACCGGTCGGCAGGCCCGCGGAGCTCGACCACGTCATGGCCGACGCCCGTCGGCGGATCGGCGAACTGCTCGGCGGCTACTCCCCCGAGCAGCGCGCCACCCTCTTCGACTACTTCACCCGCGCCGCCGAGGCGTACCAGGACACCGCCGAGGACCTGCGGGCCGGCGGCGGCACGGCCGGCTGAGCCACCGCCGGAGCGCGGGCCGGTGCGCACGCGTACCGGCCCGCGCGCCTCGCTCAGGTCAGCTCGCGCAGGAGCGGTTCCGGGTCCGCGAGCAGGAAGAGGTGGCCGCCGTCGGGGACGGTGCGCAGTTCGGCGCCGGGGATCTGTGCGTGGGCCCAGCGCGCCACCTCGACGGGGACGTTGCCGTCCGCCTCGCCGTGGAGGAAGAGGGTCGGCACGGAGACCGAGCCCAGCGGGTCCGGCAGCGGGCGGGCGTAGCCGGCGAGGTCGGTGACGGCCGCGTCCGTGCCCTGGCGCTGCCCCTCGGCCGTGTCCAGGCCGGACAGCGCCCGGAAGGCCGGGGTGGTCATGATCAGCCGGTCGGCGCGGGGCCAGGCGTCGAGGTTCGGCTCGTTCCTGGCCCTCTTGAAGACGCCCTGCCCCGCGAGCATCCGCCGGGCGACCCCCGGGGCCCGGACGGCGATCAGGTTCAGCAGTTTGACCAGCGGGATCCGGCGCGCGTACGCCTCGCGGGGGGCTCCGGGAACGGCGGCGCAGGCGAGGATCAGCCTCGTCACCCGCCCGGGGAGCCGCTGGGCCGCCGAGAGCGCGTACCCGCCGCCGCCCGAGATCGCGACGAGCGGGGCCCGTTCGTGGCCGAGGTGGTCGAGCAGGGCCACGAAGTCGTCGTTCCAGCGGTGGAAGCCGCGACCGGGCACGGGGTCGGTCTCGCCGTACCCGGGGCGGTCCGGGAAGACCAGGTGCAGGCCCGCGTCCGTCGCCGCCCGCCGCAGGGCGAGGCCCTCGTAGCGGCTGCCGGGGGTCCCGTGGAGCACGATCACGGGCGGGGCGGCGGGGTCGCCGTACGAGCAGTACGCGATACGGCGCCCGCCCGGGGCCGCCACGTGGTGCGTCTCGGGCAGGTCCGTCTTCGTCGGGTCCGTCGGGTCCGTCGGGGAGGGGGTCATTTCTGCTCCTCGCGGGATGCGCGGGATGCGCGGGACGCACGGGCTGTACGGGCTGCGTGGGGCGAAGGGGTCGCCGAAGCCGCTGCGGCGATTCCGCCGATGACGAAGTCGAGGCCGAGGGCGAACCTCCGGTCGTAGTCGTGGTGTTCCGCGAACACCGACGCGGCCCGGCGTTCCGGCGGGAGCCGGTGCGGTTCCAGGTCTCCGCGGCCGAGGCGGATCGCCACGTGGCCGGTGACGAAGTCGTGCAGGGCGCCGTACGCGTACGCGGCGGCCTCCTCGTCGAGCCCCGCACCGCGCAGCGCCGCCACGACCCGGTGCGCGACGTCGTCGGCGCCGGGCCCGACGAGCGGCGCGCGGCGGTGCGCATCGAGGATGACGGGGTGCCGCATGAGCAGGTCGTGGAGCGTGTTCGCGAACAGCCGGACGGTGCCGAGCCAGTCGTCCGGCCAGTGCACCGACCGGGTCGCCTCGCCGACGATCCGGGACACCAGCGCGTGCTGGAGCGCTTCGATGCCGCCCGTCGTGCGGTGGATCGCCATCGGTGACACGCCCAGCCGGTCGGCCAGCGCGCGGAAGGTCACGGCGTCGAGCCCCTGGTCGTCGGAGAGTTCGGTCGCCGCGTCCAGGATCGCGTCGAGCGTCACCGCCCGGGGGCGGCCGTTCTTCGGGTTGCTTGCCTTTTCGCCCACCATGCCCGCACCATATCGATACGCGTAACGAAACTTCAATGGGAGGGCGCATGACGGAGTTGCACGACCTCACGGCGCTGGAGCTGGTCGCCGCCTACGCATGCGGCGACACGAGTCCCACCGAAGTCGTGGACCACCTGCTGGCCCGGATCGAGGCCGGTGACCGGGTGGGGGCGTTCACCACCGTGTCGGCCGACCGGGCCCGCGCCGCGGCGGCCGAGGCCGAACGGGTCCTGCGGTCGGCGGACCGGGCCGGGCTGCCGCGCCTGTTCGGCGTGCCCACCGCGGTCAAGGACCTGGAGGCCACCGCGGGCGTACGCACCACGCTGGGGTCGGCGCTGTTCCGCGACTGGGTTCCGGAGCACGACGACGAGATCGTCGAGGTCATGGCCGGTGCCGGGCTGATCGGTCTCGGCAAGACGACCGTTCCCGAGTTCGGGGCCGCCTGCTACACCGAGCCCGAGGTGTCCGCCCCGGCGCGCAGCCCGTTCGACCTCCGTCGCAGCGCGGCGGGCAGCAGTGGCGGGGCGGCGGCCGCGGTCGGGGCCCGGCTGGTGCCGATCGCGCAGGGCAGCGACACCGCCGGTTCGGTGCGTTCGCCCGCGAGCGCCTGCGGCGTGGTCGGGCTCAAGCCCAGCCGCGGGCTCGTCACCGCGGGCCCGGTGGGCAACGACGGGATGGGGCTCTCCGTGAAGGGGCCGATCGCCCGTACCGTGCGCGACACCGCGGCGTTCCTCGACGTCCTGACCGCCCGCACCGGCGCCGGTACCGTGCATCCGCCCCGGATCGACGGCGCCGACGGCTACGAGCGCGCGTGCGACGCACCCGTGCCGCGGCTCCGGATCGCGCTGGCCCAGGGATCGGTCTCGGGCGCGCCCGTGGATCCCGAGGTCGCCGGGGCCGCGGAGCTCGCCGCCCGCACGCTGGCCGGGCTCGGGCACGAGGTGTTCGCCCGGGACCAGGCGCCGGACCCCGAGCTGACCGAGGGGTTCCGGGCGATGTTCACGGCGCTGGTCGGGTCGAGGGTCATGGCCCTCGACGAGTCGTCCCTGCGGCCGATCACCCGTCATCTCCTGTCCCGTTCGAGGGAGTTCACCTCGGCCGGGCTGGCCGCCTCGATCGGTGTCGTCCAGGCCCGCGCCCGCGCCTGGGCGCTCGCCCACGCGGACGTGGACGTGGTGGTCACCCCGACCGTGACGGCCCCGCCGACGCTCGTCGGCCGGCTCCGCGACGACGCGGACCCGGCGGCGGAACTGGCCGCGATGACCGCGTTCACGGGCAATACCGTCCTGGCGAACGCCACCGGGTTCCCGGCCATCAGCCTTCCGCTGGGCTGGAGTTCGCAGGGCCTGCCGCTCGGGGTCTCGCTGACGGCCGGCTGGGGGCGCGAGGACCTGCTGCTGGGCGTATCGGCCGTGCTGGAGGAGGCACTGCCGTGGGCCCACCGCTACGCCGGGCGGGCCGTGGGCTGAGCTCCGGGCGCCGGGGGTGCGGCGCCCGTCCGAGTACCCACTTTTTTGTGGGTACTTGTCGCCGTGACCACGCGGGGAGAGCCTGGTGGTGACCGGGAACGGGAGCGGGAACCGGAACGGGAAAGGGAGGAAGAGGGACCGGGATCAGGACACGGTGTGCTCGGCGGCGAGCCGGTCCAGACGGCGGTGGCCCCAGTCGGACAGCGGAGCCAGTGCCCGGGAGAGTTCGAGGCCGAACCCGGTCAGCGAGTAGACGGTCTTCGGCGGCACCACGTCGTACACCTCGCGGTGGACGAGTCCGTCCGACTCCATCTCGCGCAGGGTCTGGGTCAGCACCTTCTCGCTGATCTCCGGGATCTTGCGGCGCAGCTCGCCGGGCCGGTGCGGGGCGGTCTCCAGCAGCCACAGCAGCAACGTCTTCCACTTGCCGTCGATCACGGCGACGGCCGCGGTCACCCCGCAGACGCCGGGGCGGTCGACCCTGCCGCGTGCCATCGTCCGCCCCTTTCCCGGGCTGTTCCGTTCCTGCCCTTCCACCTCATGTACAAGGGAGTTCCGTCATGTCTTCTTCCCCTCGGGCCGCATCCGGGCGTTCCGCGGCCGCCGTCACGGTGATCGGGCTCGGCCCGATGGGCCGTGCGCTGGCGGGCGCGTTCGTGGCCGCCGGGGTGCGCACCACGGTGTGGAACCGCACCCCGGGCCGGGACCGCGAACTGGTCGAGCGGGGGGCGATCGGAGCCGCGAGCGCCGCGGAGGCGGTCGCGGCGAGCCCGCTGACCGTGGTGTGCCTGGTGAACTACGACGCCACGGACGCGGTGCTGCGCCGGGACGCCGTCACGGCCGCGCTCAAGGGGCGCACCCTGGTGAACCTGACCGCCGACACCCCGGGGCGGGCCAGGGACACCGGGCGGTGGGCCGACGAGCACGGCATCCACTACCTCGACGGCGCCATCATGACGCCGACGCCGACGATCGGCACGCCGGAGGCGGTCCTGCTGTTCAGCGGCCGCGAGGAGCTCCACCGCGAGCACCGGGAGGTGCTCGGCGCCCTGGGCGGCAGCCACACCCACCTCGGTGAGGACATCGGCCGCGCCGCGGCCTACGACATCGCGCTGCTCGACGTCTTCTGGACGTCGATGACCGGCTACGCGCACGCGCTGGCACTGGCGGGGGCGGAGGGCATCTCGCCGCGTGAACTGGCCCCGTTCGCCCGGGGCATCGGTGCGATCCTGCCGGCGATCTTCCAGGGGACGGCCGACGACATCGAGGACGGCGGCTACTCGGGCGAGGGCAATCCGCTGACCTCCGCGGTCTCGACGATGGCCCACGTCGTGCACGCCTCCGAGGCCCACGGCATCGACGCGGGCGTGATGCGCGCCGCCGAGGGCCTGGCCCGCCGCGCCGTGGCGCTCGGCCACGGCGCGGACGGCTTCTCCCGGATCGCGGAGCTCCTGGCCCGCCGATAGGGCGGGGTCCGGAAGCGGCGTCATCCGCCCGGGGCGCGGGGCCGGCCGGTTCGGACGGCCTCCGCCGGGTGGTGCCCCGTACGTGGTCGGACCGGTCACGACGCGGTCCCGGGCGCGCCCGCGGGGGCGGTGCGGCCGCAGCGCCTCCGCCAGTACGCGAAGCAGACCGCCGCCAGCAGCGGTCCCCACAGCAGGAGCGGGGTGTAGGTGAGGTTGAAGAAGGCGATTTGCCAGCCGTGCATCGCCTTCGTGGGGAAGTCGTCCGGGAGTGGCGTGCCCTGGATGGTGAACCCGTACATCGAGGTGACGAAGGCGGTGGTCCACAGGGCGGTCAGGACCGTGGCGCCGAGGGCGGCGGGCAGGACGGCGGCGAGGGGCGGCACCCTGCGGCCGCCCAGCAGCGGGATCCAGCGCGGGAAGACCTCTCCCCACGCGGCGATCAGCCCGACGGCGGTGAAGGCCAGCAGCTCGGAGAGGACGGACAGGGCGACGATGTACACCGGCCCCGGCAGCCACGACGGGAGCTGACCCCTGCCGTGCGTGGCGTCGTCGCCGATGTGGAAGATCACGGTCATGATCCGCCACAGGCCGGAGGGAAGCACGGTGAAGGGGATGACGTAGGCGGCGATCCGGGCCCACCGGGGAACACCGGGCACCGGGGCGTGCGCCCTCCTCCAGGCGACGCGCAGCCGCCTGGTCCCGGTGCGTGCGGGGGCATGGTGGGCGGTCATGTGTGCTCCTCGGGCCGTCGGATGCCGCTTGCTCGATCGACACCAACGATCACAGCCGCCCCCCGCCCGGCACGTCGCCCACCGGACCGAACCCGCTCCGCTCCACGGGGGAGAGCGCCACCGGTCCCATGGGCTCCGAGGATGAGCGCGCGTGCCGGGCCGGCGTACCCGTTCGGGCGCGTGACGGGCCGGGTGCCGGCGGCCGGTACCCCAGGCCCGTCCGTCCCCATCTCCCCACCGGACACAGGAAGTTGGCCGCTTCCGGAGTCGAGGTTCTTACCGAGAAGCGTCCTGGGCCCCGGGGTCGGTGGAGACCCGTTTGTATGTGCATTCGTAGGGATAGGGGTCCCCGCCGTCCGCGTGGATGGTCCCGTCCATCCGCAGCTTTCCGTGCTCCAGGAAGAAGTGCAGAATCTGGATGTCGTTGTGGTTCCTGAAACTGAGCACCAGGTAGGGCGGCAGACCGGGGTCCTTGTTGACCCCGTGCCATTTCCCGTCGGACGAACGGCGTGTCACCTTCGAGTCCGGTACGGGGCCGTCCCATGCGACGGGAACGTCCTTGCCGGTGAAGGTGTAATCGTCACGCAGCCGAAGCACCGGCGATCCGCATTCCCCCTCCCCGTTCCACCGGCCGACCAATTCGGAATGAGTTACGGCCTTCGGCGTGGGGACGGGTTTCTCGGCCTCGCAGGCGGACGGGGCGAATGCCGTCACGGTGGCGGCCGCAAGGCCGGCACCGATACGAAATATTTCGAATTTCACGTTACCCGCCCCCGGCCGCATTCTGGACGGCGCCCAGTATGCCGGTCGACGATCGCGCCCGCCCCCCCGGTACGACCCGTGCTTTGACCTTGCCCCTGGGGGAGGGGCGAGGGTGACTCCGGGGATCACCCGGGCGAGCGGTGGGCGCTCGTCGACGCGGCAGGACGAGGAGGGGGAGCAAGCGTGGCGGAGACCTGCGTCATCTTCGACATCGGTGGCGTACTGGAGATCACGCCGGAAACGGGGTGGGTGCAACGGTGGGAAGAACGGCTGGAGCTGCCGCCCGGCACGGTGCACGAGCGGATGCGCGACGTGTGGCGGGCCGGGAGCCTCGGACACATCGACGAGCGGGAGGTCCACGAACAGCTGACCGCGCGCCTGGGGCTCGACATCCCCCGCCGCGAAGCCTTTATGGCGGACCTGTGGACGGAGTACCTGGGAACACCCAACGAGGAACTCATCGCCCATGTGCGGGGGCTGCGCGGCAGGTGCCGGCTGGGCATTCTGAGCAACAGCTTCGTCGGTGCCCGGGAGCGGGAGGCGTCGCGCCACCGCTTGGACGAACTGGTCGAGCGGATCGTCTACTCGCACGAGATCGGCATCGAGAAGCCGGACCCGCGCGCCTTCGGGGCCGTGTGCGCCGCCCTGGACGTGCGGCCGGGAAGCTGCCTGTTCATCGACGACGTCGAGGTCAACGTCGAGGCCGCCCGGACGGCGGGCATGCAGGCGCACCTCTTCGAGGACAACGCCCGTACGATCACCCGCATCGAGACCCACCTGACCTCCGGCCCCGGCCACCGCGATGCCCCGGCGCACCGCCCTTGAGCGAACAGGCGCGCCCCGCGCACCCGGCTCCGGCCACCCCGCGCACCCGCCCCGCCGCGACGGCGACCGGCCACGACACCCCCCGGGAACCCGGCGCCCGGACTTGGTGACCTCGCACTGAAGTCGTGCTTTGCTGAACCGGTTTGACGCACAGAGAGATCCGCACAGCGCACCGCGCGTAAGCACGAGGAAAGAGGAAAGCCGACGATGATGCCGATGCCCGCCAGAACACGTTCATGGCCCCTGTCCCGGTGGTCCGCCTCCACGCGGCCCTCCGCACCGGTCAGGCGTGCGGCCGGAGTGCTGTTCGCCGCCACCGCCTGCGTGGCCGCGCTGCTCGTGCCCGCGCAGACCGCCGAAGCGGCGACCGTCCCCGCCGGCCCGGTCTTCAACAAGCCGACCGGCACCACCGCCGAACAGCAGGCCATCCGCGCCCAGGTCCGCTCGGTGATCGCGAACGCGGACAGCGGCTCGGTCCTGCGGCTCGCGATGTACCACCTGTGGGACGAGACGATCGCCGCGGACCTCGGCGCCGCGAAGGCCCGGGGCGTCAGCGTCAAGGTCGTCCTCGACGAGAGCACCCTGGAGTACCGGTCCTCCTACGACCTCCTCGTGAGCAGCCTCGGCACCAGCACCTCCGCCACCTCCTGGGTGGCCCTGTGCGCCAAGGACCGCTCGTGCCTCAGCACGGAGCAGACGGGCATCAACCACAACAAGTTCCTGCTCGCGAGCAGCATCGGCGGGGGCGCCCAGAAGAACGTCGTCGTCCAGCTCACCTCGAACCTGACGCCGTCCAACTACAGCCGCTACTGGAACAGTTCGGTGACCGTCGCCGGCAACACCGCCCTGTACGACGGCTACGCGGACTACTTCACCCGTCTCCAGGCCCAGAACCGCTCCGCCTGGTCCTACACGTACGGCAACGCGGGCGACTACAAGTACTACTTCTTCCCCCGCGCGGGCAGCGACGAGACCACGGACACCGTGGTCAACGCGATGGACAACATCACCTGCCGCTGGACCGACTCCGCGGGCACCGCGCGCCGCACCACCATCCACGCCGCGATGCTGAAGATCACCCGGCAGGGCGTCGCGGACAAGCTGCGCGCGCTGGCGGGCCAGGGCTGCCTGGTCGATCTGGTCTACAGCGAGAGCGACTCCGGCACCTGGACCGCCCTGCACGGCGTCTCCGGCATCACGAACCGCTGCTACCAGCACGACGACGGCGACCCCAAGGGGAACAACCTGATCGTGCACTCGAAGAACTGGATGGTCAACGGCATGTACGCGGGCACCGTTCAGAAGGTGCTGTTCACCGGCAGCCACAACTGGAGCGGCCCGGCCCTGCGCAACAACGACGAGGCCATGCTGCGCATCACCACGCCGGCGGTCTTCGACGCGTTCGAGGCCAACTTCCAGGCCACGCGGTCCGCCGCCATGCCCGGCACCAGCGACAACGTGGCCATCTGCAAGAGCTGACCACGACCGGACCCGCCGCCGCGCCGATCACCATGTCGTCCACGGCGGCGGTACGGTCGCGGTCGTCGCCCGCCCCGTACGTACGTGTACGTACACGTACGGCCGCGCGCCGTTCCGGCACGCGGCCGGGGCACGGGCATCCGCTGATGAGCACGAGCTGGAGGCAACATGGTGAACGACGCCGAGCTGCGGCATCTGCGCCGCTGCGTGGAACTCGCGGCCGAGGCCCTGGAGGCGGGCGACGAGCCGTTCGGCTCGGTCCTCGTCGCCGCCGACGGGACCGTCCTGGCCGAGGACCACAACCGGGTGGCATCGGGGGACCGGACCCGGCACCCGGAGTTCGAGCTGGCGCGCTGGGCCGCGGCGAACATGTCCCCCGAGGAGCGAGCGGCGGCGACCGTCTTCACCTCGGGCGAGCACTGCCCGATGTGCGCCGCCGCGCACGGCTGGGTCGGGCTGGGCCGCATCGTGTACGTGAGCTCCTCCGAACAGCTGTCGTCCTGGCTCCGCGACCTGGGGGTCCCCGCCCCTCCCGTGCGCGCCCTGCCGATCCGGGAGGTCGTCCCCGGCCTCGTGGTGGAGGGCCCGATTCCCGGCCTCGCGGAGCAGGTGCACGACCTGCACCGCCGCTTCCACGGCGCGTTCTGAGCACGACGGTCCGGTGCGGACCGGACGGGCGGGAAGCCCCGTCGCGCACCGCGCGACGGGGCTTCCCGTTTCGTGCGCCGGACCTGCCGAGGGGGCAGGCGGCGCCGAACATCATGCCCATCACGCTGAACCACACCATCGTCCCGGCCGTCGACAACGAGGCGGCGGCGCGCTTCTTCGCCTCCGTCATGGGCTGGCCCATCAGGGGGCGGAGCGGCACTTCGGCTTTCGTTCCGGCTTTGGGGGTGGATCCATTATCCCTGCGCGGAAAGGTGCCTGTCACCGTTCCGCGGAATGATCTTTACGCACCATTTGTGCTCCTAGGCTTGCAGGCGGCGGAACCAAATCACCGATCAAGCCTGGGAGTTGAAAGTGGCGTACGACGTTGCCGCACTGGCCGCGGAACTGACGGACATGGCCGCGGCCGATCAGCAGACCTCGATCCGCGCGCACAGCGATGACTTCGCCGAACAGCTGGAGTGGCGGCGGCTGACCGCCCGGCACGGCGACCGGCTCGGCGAGATCATGGACGAGTACGGCTGGCCGACGGCGGAAGCGGTCGGCGAGGAGGCCGCGAGCGCGGCATGGCTGATCGCCCAGCACGCCGACCGGCAGCTCGACATCCAGCGGCGCGCCCTCCACCTGATGCAGCAGGCGGTCTCGGCGGGCGCGGCCGGCCCGCGCGAGCTGGCCTTCCTGCGCGACCGTACGTTGGTCAACGAGGGCCGGAAGCAGATCTTCGGCACCCAGATCGCCGGTGTGAAGGACGGGGCACCCGTTCCGTGGCCCTGCGAGGAGCCGGAGCGCATGGACGAACTCCGTGCGGAGGCCGGCATCGAGCCCTTCGACGAGTACGTCGCCAAGTTCGCGATGAACTGACGACCGGCGCCGCCCGGCCGTGTTCGGGCCGATCGGCCCGTACCGGTCGCCCCGACCAGCTCTAAGTAGCAGTGGGGCCGGTGGCTCCGGATATCTGCCCAGGTCATGGCGATGCGGTTGTCGGGCGGGGGGAAAAAGCGTACTGCACGGGCAGGTTGGCCTCGGTGATGGCGCCGTCGGTCCGTGCCTCGACCCAGCCGATGCGGGTGCCGTCGTTGAGCTCGACGGTGAGTTCGGCGGGGGTGTCGGGGACCTTGAAGGACAAGTCGTACCGGTCGCCGCTCAGGCCCGCCTTCAGGGTCAGGGTGCGCTCGGGCTTGCCGGGGAGGGCGAGCTTTTCGTTCACCTTGGGATACAGCTCTTCGAGGATGTTCCAGTCGATCTTCGAGAGGTCTTCGGGGATGCGCTCGGCGCTGTCGGACCCGCCGTGGCTGCGGTAGGAGGACCACCCCTTCCCGCTCTGGTACGTGTGGCTCTCGAATGGCTTGTCAGAAGTGTCGCCCGGGAGAGGGACCGTGGCTGAGGCATAGCCGGCCGACACGTGGAGGAAGACCACTTCAGTGCCTCCGGTACGCCGTTTCAGGTCCGCGACCAAGGCGCTCAGCCGGTCGGGGGTGGTCAGGTCAGGCCGATGTTCCGGGGCCGCCGGGGTGCTGGGGGCTGCCGACGGGGCGGCGGATGGGGCGTGCGACGGCTCCCCGGGCAGCAGGATCCAGGCCGCGAGGGCTACCGAGGCGGCCAGAGGCGCCAGCACGGTGAGTATGGCCCGTCGGCCGATGCAGCCCCGCGGCTCACTCTCCGGTCGGGCGTCCTCCGGCTCCGGGGCGTCGTCCCCGGGCGTCGCCCGGTCCTGCCAGCCCTCGGGTACCGCGTCCTGCGGCTCGTCCGTGGCTGTCGCGCGTTCCGGCCGACTCGAAAATCCGCTGCTCACCACTGGCATCCTCCAAGAACGCGGATCCAGGTCCGTCCAGCACTCGGTCGCTCAAGCACCGCTGCCAGGAGAAGAGATGATCGAATCAGTGCCGCCGGTTCCCGTCCTGCCGCAGATCGGTCTCCCGTACCTGAACCACCGCCAGTGGCGTACTGGTCTTCTCCCACAAGCCCCCGACGGCCGGCATGCAGCCGGTCGGCACTCCGAGAGAGCCCAGGGCGGTGACCAGGTGGGACCACAACCCGACGGAATGGTCAGCCCTTCTGACCTCTTCGGGGTTCGAGTACTCCGAAGCCGAGGTCATCCCTCCTCCTGAAGGACAAGAGGCAGGAACTCTCCTGGTGAGGGCCTACGCATAGCCTGGAAGAACGCCGTGACGTACGACGCAAGCGTGCTCTGCGAAGCTCGCGAGGCCGGTGTGCCGTGTGTTCTCTTCCGGTCCGGGCCCTGCCCGGTGTGGTGGAGCCGGGCAGGGATTCTGTTCATGCTGGGGGACGGACACCCTCGGAAGGGAGAGTCTTCATGGCTCGTCAATCACCTCTCGTCGGCACGGCCGGCAGGGCCGATGGCTGCCCCGCCCCGCACACGGACGTCGGTACCGGAGAGATCGTCGACCGGGGCACCTTCCGGCGTCTCTTCGAGACCTTCGAGCACACGGCCTGGCGGCTGGAGACGCGGCGTGGTTACGCCTCGGACCGGCAGGACCCCGACTTCCGGGCGTTCTTGGACACCGGTACCTCGCCCTGCGATCCCGACGAGCCCTGGTTCGTCAACATGCGGGCCCAGACCGGCGCGGGAAAGAGTGTGGGACGGGTCCGGATCGTCGACGACCCTCCCACCACGGAACAGCTGTTCCTGCTCGACTACGCCCGGCACAACGCCTCCGCCGGCGAGGACATCCGTTATCTGTGGCGGGAGGAGGCGGGCCGGTCCGCGCTGCCTGCCGAAGACTTCTGGATCTTCGACTCGCGGCTGGTGGCCCTGCTGCGCTTCGATGACGCCGACAACCTGCTGGACATCGAGCTGGTCACGGAACCGGCGGAGGTCGTGCGGTACTGCGTCGTGCGTGACGCGGCGATGCACCATGCCGTTCCGTACGACCGTTTCGCCGCCGGGAAGCCGTAGCCGATCAGAGTCGAGCTTCGGGCTTCGGGCTTCGGGTGTCGGGCGTCGAGTGCCGGAGGCGGAGGTGTTCGCTCGTTCGGGGGTGCTGGAGGGGGGCTCGGGGTCGGGGCTTGAGCTTCGGGATTCGAGGGTCGGGGTTCGAGCTGTGTTGTTCAAGCGGTTGGTTCGGTGGGGGGTTGGGGAACACCTCCCGCCCCTCCCTGACCCGTAACGGCCAGCAAGTATGACTAGTTGTGACCGAGTTGCGGCGAAGGGTCACGGCTGTCTACGGTGCCGAAAGTAAACAACCCCGGACGCGGTGTTAGCGCACCGGCCGGGGTCTGACCGCAAGATCGCCGATCGAAGGAAACGATCCCGTGGCTGTTTCAGACCCTAGCCCTGCCCAGTGCGCGTCCGCATCCTCGCGCGCCCATCCGAAGGCCCGTCCGGGTTACGGGAAGCGTTCCGTGCCGGAGCAACGTCCGCCGCTCGAAGGCGATTTCGCATTCCTGCCCGACCGTGAGCGGCACATCGCGGGCTACATCGACGCACTGCCGGACGGGGCGGTGATGGACGTCAAGTCGCTGGCCAAGGTCCTGCCGTTATACGGGCAGATGGCGGTGAGCAGCGCGTTGAGGGCCCTGAGCGTGGCCGGTCACCTGCGGCGTGTCCGGGGGCAGAGCGGCGAGGGCGACCAGGTCCGCTGGGTCACCCGGACCTACTGGTCGCGGATCGCCCGCGACAACGAGTGGTGGGGTTCCTTCCTCGCCGCCGAGGGGCAGCGCTCGGGGGCGGCGCCCGTGGCTGGTGAGACGGTTGTTGCCGAAGTCGCTGCTCCCGTACCGGTGTTGGTTCCGCAGCAGCGCACCGCAGAGCCGGAGCCGCAGCCGGAAGCAAACGAAGAGAAGAGGCCTTCGAAGGCGTTCATGGCCCTGGCGCGGCTGGGGCGTGCCGATGCCCGGCTGGCGCTTTCGGCGGCGGACTGCGCGGAGCTGGAGCCGTTGGCGGCCGAGTGGTTCGAACGGGGCGTGGGCGCCGAGTACCTGACGAGCGCCCTGATTGCCGGGCTTCCCGATGCCGTCGGTTCGCCCTTCGGGTTCGTACGCCGCCGCCTGCGCGACAAGCTCCCGCCCCGGCTGCCCGCCCCCACCCCTCGGCCCGTGTCGGAGGCCCCGCTGCGCCGCATGCTGGTCGAGTGCACCGAGTGCCGCACACCCGGCCGCCCCGAAGCGTTCCTCGACGGCCTGTGCAGGCCCTGCCGCCGGCCCGAACCCGGCACCGGCTCCGGCCAGGTCGGAAAGGGTTAGCCTCGCGCTTTCATGAAGCGGGCTGTCCGGCAGGCGGTCAGGCAAGCAGGAAGTGCCCCTGGCCAGCGAGAACAAGGATTGCTGAGGCCCTTGTTCCCGCCCCTGTCGGAGGCACTTTCCAGGGGAAGCGGCCTCTCGGGTCCTATCCCCATGTCCTTGTCCGGGACGACGGCCGGGCCGTGGTCCCGCAAGCCGGTTCGGTCCTGTTGGTCGAAATGGTCCGCAAGATCGGCCTTGACCAGGTGATATCCGCAGCCCTGACCCCCTGACGGAGACCGCGAGCCGTCCACGACCCCGGCAAGATGCTCGTGGACCTCGCACTGGCGGTCGCACTCGGCGGTGACTGCCTGGCCGACGTCGGCATGCTGCGGGCCGAGCCGGGTGTGTTCGGCCCGGTCGTCTCCGATCCGACGGTCTCCCGGTTGATCGGCACCCTCGCCGCCTCCGGCGAGAAGTCGCTGACCGCGATCCGCGCCGCACGTTCCGATGTCCGCGAAAAAGTACGGGAGCCGGCCGAGGAGCGGGCTCCGGATGCCGGCGGGCAGGTGACCGTGGACCTGGACGGGGTCCTGGTCGTCGCGCACTCGGACAAGCAGAACGCGCCTCCGACCTGGAAGAAGACTTACGGGCACCACCCGCTCATGGGCTTCGTCGACCACGGCCCTGGAGGAATCGGCGAACCTGTCGCATCCCACCTCCGGCCCGGCAACGCGGGCTCGAACACGGCCGCCGACCACATCACCGCCGCTCGCCTCGCCCTGGCTCAGCTGCCCAAGAAATACCGGCGGGGACGGTGGACACCGATCCGCTGGGATTCCGCGGGCGGCATCCACGAGTTCGTGGCCTGGCTCGCCCAGCGCGGACGCTGGTTGTCCTACGACGCCCGGGCCCTCAACCTGCCCGGCTTCAGCCACCGACAACGAAACGGGCCCCCGACCCGGTCGGCGGCCCATCACGAAAGATCGAGGCCAATAGATGCCCCGAGAGTTACTTCGGCACCGTAATGCACTCGGGCGCGGACCAGTCGCTGGCACCGTATTCACTCTCGGTTTGAACTTGCACTTGGAAACATTTGCGCTCGCCCGGAGAAATATCTCTCCAAACGTACGTGTTAGTGCTGGCGGGCACGAACTCGCTGGTGCTGCCATCGCTGACTGCGTAGTTGTGAAGCCACTCCGCGTCGGAGTGCATCCATGTGATTGTCACGCCGATTCCCGGCAAAACGCTGACGCTGACAGGGTCAGGGGGAGCCGGTGCATCGGCGCTCGCCCGGGGTGCTGTTGCCGCAAGGCCGACACCTGTCATAGCGATCGACGCACCAAGAACAGCGAGGCGTTGCTTCGTCCTCTTCATAGGTCCTCCTGGAATCCTCCCCTCACATTTTCCTCCGTACCTCTTCCCTCCGCATCTTCGGTACCGTGCCTAATTCGCGAATCCAGATTGGGGTATTAGTCATCCTGCGGTGGCTGTATCTGCCTTGAAATAACCGACATGGCGGGCAGCAGCATTGGCGCCTGCACCTCTCGAAGGATCACAGTTGACTCTGTGTCACCTGTCACGTTCGTGCCATCCGAGGTGCCCAGGTGAATGGCCATCAGCACCACAGCGGACCCGGGACTCTCATCCACGAACTACGCCGTGTGTCGCGGGTGGGCGTCGCACAAACGCGCCCTCGGCTTTGCGCTCCTCGCCGTGGCGAGGAGCGCAAAGCCGAGTATTCGGGAACTGGCGAGGTGGCTGATGCCCAATTTCCAGCCCCCGCCCCTTCAGCGGTTTTGACGGCCCTGGCCTTGTCCCTGACCCTGGCCTTGTCCCTGGCCCTGGCCCTGACCCTGGCCCTGGCCCTGGCCCTGGGCACAGGCAGCGTCGAAGGCCCTGGTGAACCCTTCCTTGTAGCCGTCCGCGTAGGCGTCCTGGCGCAGGCTCTGTCG
This sequence comes from Streptomyces sp. NPDC002669, assembly GCF_042889165.1. Lineage (NCBI taxonomy): Bacteria > Bacillati > Actinomycetota > Actinomycetes > Kitasatosporales > Streptomycetaceae > Streptomyces > Streptomyces sp. NPDC002669. The sequence goes on from NZ_JBIAQQ010000004.1 coordinate 352,645, forward strand.
GATTTGCGGTGTCCCGCAATTCGTGTTCTGCGCCGCCGTCCTGCCTGCGGTTTGACCGTCTGCAAAGCCCTGTGCGAAGCCTTGCCCGATTTCTGTCTTCTCTTCTTCCGCGGTGATGAACGGATCCGCGCATGCCGTGGAAGCTCCACCGCTGACGGCCGTGAAGTTGCCGCGCACCGCCCCTATGGTGAACGACCCGGCAGCGTTCGTCGTGGTAACTGCCTGAAGTGCTCCATTCTTCAAGATGTTGACCGGAGAATTCGCGAGGAATCCGCTGCCGTCCAACGTGAACTGGCCGATGCCCGCAGGTGACAACGAGCACGCTGCCGTGGGAACCGCAGATGCCGGAGTCGCCGTGAGGCCCACCCCTCCAGCCACCAAAACCGCCGACGCAGCCAGTCCGAGTACCTTTCTCATCTTTCTCTCCGTCCGTTCGAGTCGTGTGTTGATGGTGGTGCCCGCGACGAGGTGCCAGCCCTGGCTGGTTTTTTGTGCCCACGGATGTAGCCCACGAGCCAGCTCATGTCGGGCTCTTGGAATCGCCACGAGCTGAAGCTCAGCAGCCGGATTCGACTGCTTGCAGTGGCGGCACGTACGCGTGCGTCCTCTTCCCAGAGGACGACTCCAGGCTTGCGTTGTCAAACGAGAGGACTGTCGTTTAAGCGTCCATGAATCTTCCCTTGATCGTGGACACCTGGAGACTGGGACCTGAGTGGTTCCAGAGGAGCAGTGACCAGGTGGGAAGCAAGTACACGCAGCAGTACTTGGAGCACTGGCGGTCGCGCTGGGCGGGGACTGTCTCGTGGACGTCGCGATGCTTCGGTGTGAGCCGGCCGTCTTCGGCCCGGTCGCTTCCGCCCCGACCATCTCCCGCCTGATCGACGCCCTTTCCGCCTCCGGCGAGAAAGCGTTGCAGTCCATCCGGTCCGCACGGTCCGAAGTACGCCATCGTGCCTGATCGTTGGCCGGGGAGAGGGCCCCGGACACCGACGGCCAGGTCACCGTCGATATCGGCGGCGTACTGGTACTTGCCCACTACGAGAAGGAAGGTGCGGCCGCGACCTGGAAGCTGAAGGCGCCCCCGCCTCAGCCTGGACACCGGCCGTCGAGACCGGCGGCGAGGCATGTGACGGGGCTTGGGGCGCCGAGCTCACCGGCAAGGTCCTCACCGCAGGCCCAAGGGCATGCGACTGATCGTCCGGAAGGAACGACCCCATACCGGCGCCCAGTTGAGGATCACGGCTGCGGACGGCATGCGGATCACCTGCTTCGCGACCAACACCCCTGACCGGCCGATCGCCGAGCTCGAACTCCGTAACCGGCTGCGGGCCCGGGCCGAGGACCGGATCCGGGCCGCCCGATCCACCGGCCTGCGCAACCTGCCCCTCCACCGGGCAACCCAGAACAAGGTCTGGCTACGGGACAGCCCTTAGGCCCACCGACTCCGTCGGCAGACCCTCACGAAAGATTGAGGTTAATCTGCTGACACTATTCGATGATCGGCGCGAATTCATCTGATTTTTTATCCGGCAGGGTCAGGGGATTTGGTTTCACATAAAGGTGGCAACCGGAATGCCGGATACTCGTTGCTCACGCGTTGATAATGCGAGAGGGTTGGGGCGGCAGGCGAGAAGGGGCGACTGCGCCGATTTCACCGAGCAAGGGGGAGATTTCATGAGGATGAAGAACGTGGTCCGGTCCACCGCGGGTCTGGCTGTCGCGCTGGGTACGGTGCTGGCGCTGGGTACGGCCCCGGCCTACGCGGCGAACAAGAGCATCACCCTCAACAACCGCGGCACCGCGACCTTCACGGACAGCGGGGACAAGTTCACCGTATGCGACACCAACGCGGATGGTCACGGCGTCCAGATGAGCCTGTACCGCGTCTCCGACAACAAGATCATGTGGACGATCACCGATGGCGGTGACAGTGGCTGCGACAGCAAGACGTACGACATCGTGGGGTCCACGCAGTACTACATGCACCTTTGCTGGAGCGTTCCCGGCGCCGCGTGCGTGAAGTCCTCCAACTTCAGCGAGAGCTGATCGGATCGTAATTTTTAGCGACTGAAATATTCCCGTCCCCGGTAATCGGCCGGGGGCGGGAATATTGATGTTCTGCTGGATTGGTGAGGCCCTTTTCGGGGCCCGGTTCGGGCCGGTGCGGGAACGGGGCTCCTCGGCGGACCGGGCTCGCGCGGTGACCTGGACCGGTCGCGTTGCGCGCGGCCGATCCGGTGAGCGTGCGGGCTCTGAAGGAGGGGCCCGGCAGGCCCGAATCCTGGATGACGACAGGTGGCCTCCGGCTGCCGGAGTGAAGGATGCGCCACCCGACCGGCGGTCAGCCCGTCGGGGTCACGGGGAGGCAGATGGCATAGACCACGTAGGAGCCCGAAGTACCGGCCGAGTTGTTGAAGGACAGCGTCCAGGTGTTCTCGGCGGACGGGTAGGACTCGTACGGCTGGACCGTGAGGTTGTTGCCCCCGAGGGGCGTCTTCATTCCGCCGCCCGTGATGACGGTTCCCGGGGGGCAGGTCGCGGTTCCCGTGTTGAGTCCGGACGTCAGCATGTGGGTTTCCTGGACGATCTGGGTCGGCAGGGTCGGTCCGGGGGGTCCAGGAGGTCCAGGAGGCCCGGGAGGTCCCGGAGGGCCGGGCTTTCCGTGCGGGCAGGCGTTCGGGCAGTTGCCGTCACCTCCATGGCCGTCCCCGCCGTCGGCCGCGGCCTGGGTCGACATCGCTCCCATCAGCAGCGCGGCGACCAACGCGGGCAGGGCCGCGCCCCGCAGCAGGGTCGTATGTTTCCGTTTCAATCTGTCCTCCCTGGGTTGTTCGGCTTCCGGGCTCGCCTCGCACATCGGGCAGGAGCAATAGGCGGGCGAAATGCCCTGAAAGCCTTGGACGTGAAGATCTGGACACGGCCAAGGAGGCTCCGCCAGCGAGGCGGCGGGCGTGGACACCGACAGGATCCTCGTCGGGAGCGGACCGGAGGTACGCCCTCCACGAGCGGGATCGGGGTCTGGCCGTCATGGCCGTCGGCGCCCGGGAGGCCGACAGCCAGGAGCAGCCCGATCCGCTCGGCGATCAGGTCAACGGTGCCGACCGACTGCGCCCGGAGCTACGCGGGTGGCTGCGGCAGCCCCGTCGCCGAACAGCTCCGACTCGGGTGGGGCGACCGACCCACGAGATCAGTCATCACGCGGCCGGCCCCGTGCGGCGGACCGTGCGTGCTCCAGATTTGAACGCACCAGCTCGATGAACGGGTGCCCCGGGCTCAGTACCCGTTCGGAGTCGGTGAGGGTCTTCTCGTGCAGGGTGATGGCCCGGCCCAGGTCGCCTGCCGAATCGTTGCGCTGCTGCGGTTCGGCGACGACAACCTCGTGGACGTGGAGCTGGTCACCGAGCCGGCGGAAGTCGTCCGGTACGCCATGGTCCGGGACGCAGCATGGCAACAGGCGGTGCCCCGGCGGGAGTTCGGGGTAGAGCCGAGCAAGTAGGACGAACGCGAGGAACGGGCCGGGTACTGGTGAGCGCGGACCACCAGAGGGTGCGCGAGGAACAGGGGCCTTCGCGTGTCTCGGGTCGCTCGGTCGCCCGAGCCGGGCACGACCGGAACAGCTCGCTGTCCGGTGGATCGGCGTCGTGGCCCGGCCGCTTCCGGATGGTCCTCACCCGGCCGGAACCTTGTCCGTGAGGTCGTAGCCGCCCTTGATCACCTTGGAGTCGGCGGCCGGGGCCATGCACTTGCTCAGCAGCGGCTCGCCCTCGTCGGTGCCTCCGGAGAGTCCGATGCGGCTGGGGCCGCTGCCCTTGCCTTCTCCCACGTAGAAGCTGATCCCCATGCGGATGTGCCGCTTCAGATAGTCGTCCCAGCCGCCGATGTTGCCCCCGGTGCGCACGATGCGCCCGGTCACGGTGGCGGTGGGGCCGCCGCTGGTCAGGCAGTCGACCTCGAAGTCGCCCCAATTGACCTTCGCGGGCTCGCCCCCGGTGGCCGGCATCCGGTGGTAGATGCGGAAGGTGCCCCAGGACTTGTCGGGCTCGGCCCAGCCCACGCCCTTGAAGGTGGCGTGGGCGTCGACGCTGACCCGGATGTCGTGACCGGCGTCGGGATAGTCCATGCGGCCCCAGCCCTTGAGGCTGGAGGTGAGGGCTCCGGAAGGGGCGGAGGCCCGCACGGTCTTGCCGGGCTCGGACGCGGGTGCTGTGGACGCAGAGGCGACCCCCGCAGTGGTCACCACCACGGCGGTCGCCGCGAGGAACGTGACGGCGCGGTTGGACAGCTTGAATCCGGACACGGCGGAACTCCATTCGGGGTCGTGGAACCGAAGCGCCGGAGCGAGAGAACCTTCGCTCCGCCACGACCGATCCTGCTCAACAACCGCTCCGCGCACGTCAGTCACCGGGCGGGACCTCTTTCCGCCGTGCGGCTGAGCCCGCCGGTGGAGCGGTCCCCCTCACGACGTACGCGACCACGGCCGCATAGCCATAGATGTCCGCGTCGAGCAACACCATGTCCTGGCCCCGGACGTCCAGGCCGCGGAAGCCGGACGGGAACGGCCTGGCCATGTGCTCGGCCATCGCTTGGGCAAGCGCGTCGAGCTTTTCTTCAAGCAGGGGGAGATCCTGCCAGGCACGGGCTCGCGGGTGTGGGCCGGATGCTCCGGCAGGCCCCGAACACGCGCGAGCCCGACCCGGCGGACTTATGCGGTCGGACTAGTCACTGAGGAATACCGTCCCGAGCAGCTCCCCCAGGGCCTCGGGGAAGGCCGATGCCGGATCCGTCGCGGACTCGCCCGTGGTCAGGCCGGCCGTCAGCGTCCGGCGGCCGTCGGGGGTGCCGACCATCAGCGAACCGAAGCCGCCCGGTGCGCCGCCGTTGTGGTGGACGACGGTGATCTTGCGCTCCGGGTCCAGCTCCTGCACCCACAGGCCGAGCCCGAGGCCGAGCTTTCCGTGCGGGGTGCACATCTCGTCCAGCATCGTCGCGGGGAGCAGCCGGCCGCCGAGCAGGGCGGAGAGGAAGACCTGGAGGTCCGGGGTGGTGGAGATCAGGTGGCCCGCGCCGGCGAGGAGCGAGGAGTTCTGGCGGGTGACGTCGACCGTCCGCCACTCCTCGCCGTCCTGGTAACGGAAGTAGCCGTGGGAATGCGGCTCGGGCAGGTCCACCGTGTCCGCGGTGGGGGCGATGGTGCCGGTCAGGCCGAGGGGCCGTACGATCCGCCGTTCGAGCGCCTCGGCGTAGGTGCAGGCGGCGGCCTTCTCGATCAGCAGGAGGGCCAGGGTGTAGTTGGTGTTGGCGTAGCTCTGGTCAGTGCCGGGCTCGAAGAGGGGCGGCCTGGAGAGGGCGAAGCGCACCAGCTCCTCCGGCGTGTAGGCGCGCAGCCGGTTCTCGGCCCAGGCCCTGCCGGTGGCGTCGATGCCCGGTTCGAACTCGCCTTCGGGCGTGAGTTCGCCGGTGTAGTTGTACAGGCCGCTGGTGTGCCGGAGCAGCATGCGCACGGTGATCCGCGGGTCGAGGCCGAACGAGGGCAGGTGGTCGGCGACCGGCCCGTCCAGGCTGAGCCTGCCCTCGTCCACCAACTGCAGGACGAGAGTCGCGGTGAAGGTCTTGGTGGTGGAGCCGATCCAGAAGTGCCCGTCGGCCGGGGGCGGAGCGGTCGTGCCCGACGCACGCACCCCGGCGCTGCCGCTCCACTGCCCGCGCTCGTCGTGCACCCTCATCTGGATGCCGCCGAAGCCGGCGTCGACGAACGCCTGGGCCGCGGCCAGAAGTTCGGGCCGGTGCGACGGGTCCTCCCCGGCCGTCCCCTTCACCGCCTTCTCGTCCGCCGCGTCCAGGGCTTCGGTGATCCGCCGGGCCATCTCGGTCACCGACGGTCCGGGCTCGCCCGAACGGCCTGCCGAAGCCGCGGTGACGGCGATCCGGACGGCCCGGCGGAAGTTCTCGGCCTCGGAGGGGAGCTGCCGCCGCAGCAGGACGACCGCCTCCGTCAACGCCGGCAGCACACGGTCGGCGATCTCGGCGACGGAGGCGCCCGTGAGGTCTTTTCTTTTGGGATTCCGGGCCAGTACGTGGCCGATGGGTCCGGTCGTCGCGGCGAGGGCCGCGGCGCCCTCGGTCGCGGCCTTGTGCGGCGAACCGGCGGCGTCGGCGGCGGAGATCAGCGTGACGGCGCCGTAGGCGGCGGTCCGCAGGACGGACTGGTCCTGCTCGGACAGGGAAACGGTCATGAAGATGCGGTCCTCGCTGTTGCGCAGTGGGAGACGACCGCTGCCGCGGTCGGTTCAGCCTGGCCCCGCGGCGCGGCGCCATCAACGGCAAAACCCGCAAGGCTGTGTTGCTCCCCGGGTCAACGATGCGCGTTGTGCCGGCACGCCGCCGAGCATTAGGTTCTCGTTCGAACGAGCGGCTGGAGGGGCGATGGAACTGAGGGAGATCGAGATCTTCCTGACCCTCGCGGAGGAACTGCACTTCGGCCGGACCGCCGAACGACTGCACATCACCCCTTCCCGGGTCAGCCACGTCATCAAGAAGCAGGAGCGCCGCTTCGGTGCCCCGCTGTTCGCCCGCACCTCACGCACCGTGCGCCTCACCCCGCTCGGCGAGGAACTCCGCGACGAGCTGCTCCCGGCCCATCAGCGCATCCGCCGCGCCCTGGAACGCGCCGCCGCCCACGGCCGCGGAGCAACGGGCGAACTGCACGCCGGCTACACCACACCCTGGTGCGCCGAACTGCTGCTGCGGGCCACCGAAGCCTTTCGCGATCCGTACCCGGGCTGGTCCGTGCGGACCCGGGAGGTCTCCTTCGGCGATCCGTACGGTCCGCTGCTCCGGGGCGAACTCCACATGCAGATCGCCGAGTTCCCGGTGTTCGAGCCCGGCATCACCCCCGGACCGGTGCTGTTCCGCGAGCCCAGGGCGCTGATGCTGCCCGCTGATCACCCGCTGGCGGCCGGTACGACCGTGTCCATGGAGGACCTCGCCGAGGTGCCCTTGCTCAGGCTCGACAACATCCGTTCCCGGCCCGCCGTGGACGTGCACTTTCCGCAGCACACCCCGATGGGACGCCTCATCCCGCGCGGACCGTCCTGCGCGTCGTGGCACGAGGTCCCGGTACAGGTCGCCGCCGGCTTCGGCACGTCGATCGTGGCAGCACGCGCCGCCGAGTACCACGCCCGGCCCGGCATCGCCTTCGTCCCCCTGCGAGACGGCCCCACCCTGGACTACGGCGTGCTGCTGCCCGCCGACGGCGCGGACTCGCCGGTACGGGCCTTCGTCGACCTCCTGCGCACCCTCGCCGACACCGAACACGCCTGACTTGTTCTTCAACGTCTGTGTCGTTGGCCAGCTGCTGAAGAGAGCCGAGACGGCGCGAAGCCGCGGCCGCTCCCGCGGCGACTGACCACCAGGATCCACCTCGCCGCCGGCTTCATCCGGTCGGCGAGATGATCCAAAAGAAACTGCCTGGTAGTGCTTCGTCAGGTTCTGTGTCCGCTCCGGTTGCGGGGTGGCCCCAGAACCTGACGAAGCACTACCGGGCGGTGCCGAACTCTCCGGTCTTGACGCCTGCCACGAAGGCGGCGAAGGAGACGGGGGAGGTGTGCATGACCGGGCCGTGGGGGGTCTTGGAGTCGCGGACGGCGGTGAGGTCGGTGGCGACCTCGATGCACTGGCCGCCGTTGTCGCTGTAGGAGGACTTGAACCAGTTGTGGGGCTCGGTCCTGGGCATCGCGGGCTCCTTGTCGAGGGCGGGGGTGCTTCGCGTGCCAGGTGCCCTCCGGGGGCGTGGGGGAAACGAGTGAGGGTTCGGGATGGCCTGAACTCTTCTGCCCGGGAGGGTGATTGGGGGTTGGGCCGGGCAGCGAGAAGCCCCGTCGTGCGGTGTGCGACGGGGCTTCTCGGGTCGGATGCGCCGGACCTGCCGGGATCAGACGGTGCCGAACTCTCCGGTCTTGACGCCCGCCACGAAGGCGGCGAAGGAGGCGGGGGAGGTGGTCAGCACCGGGCCGTGGGGGGTCTTGGAGTCGCGGACGGCGGTGAGGTCGGTGGTGACTTCGATGCAGTCGCCGCCGTTGGAGCTGTACGAAGACTTGAACCAGCGGGGGGATTCGGTCGTCACGGGGTGCCCTTTCGTACCTCGTTGATCATGGCCACGGACGCCGCCTGGGACAGCGATTCGGCCTGTAGCTGATGGTAGGACGCCAGCAGGGGGAGCACCAAGGTCGTATCGCGCTCCAGATGGCCCCGCATCTGGGATTCCGCGTAGGCGACCGCGGTCATGTCCGGCAGCGTCAGCAGGTTCATCGGAAGGTTGAATGGGCGGCGCTCCACCCCGTCGAACGGGGCGATCTGGAGGACGGTGTTCGGTTGCTCGGCGAACCCCAGCAGCCGGTCCAGCTGGGCAGCCATGACCTTCGCCCCGCCGACCTGCCTGCGGATGCAGCTCTCGTCCATCACCACCAGCATCGTCGGAGGGCGGGGGCGCACCAGTGCGGCCTGGCGTTCCGCCAGGAACGAGACGCGGTCCTCCGCTTGCTCGGGCGTGATGGAACCGCGCCAAACATCGCCTTCCGCCAGTGCGCGTGCGTACTCCGATGTCTGCAACAGGCCCGGGATGATGCCGACTTGGTACAGGCGGATCTCTGCCGCACGCCCCTCGTAGCCCACGTACTGCGGGAAACCCTCCAGCAGCGAGCCGTGCCGGAGTTCCCGGTACTGGCGTTCGAACGTGTCGGCTGTTTCTCCCGTGCCGAAAACCTGGTCGGCACTGCGCGAGAACCGAAGAGTCGGCATCTTGCGACCAGTTTCCACGGCCGAGACGTGCGTGCCGGAGTAGCCCATGTGCTTGCCCAGCTGCTCCTGCTTCCAGCCGCGAGCCTCGCGCGAGCTGCGAATGCGTGCCCCGAAGGCGGCCTCCGGGCTGCTCTCGGGGTCCAAGTCCTTGCGGTTCAACGGCGGTCACCTGACTTTTCGTTCGCGCTCAACAAGTTGAAGCGCTCTGGACTGTAGGCCACGCTGATCCCCCTTGGTAGCGGAACCGTTACGGAGAGGAGCCGGCGGTGTCCGAAGAGAATACTGCCGCGAGTCAGCAGGAACCCCCACAAGTTCCGCTTACCGGAACGCTGTTGGTGGATACCGGCCATCGGAACCGGGTGGGTGAGTTCCGTGGGGTGTCCGGTCCGTACTGGTCGTTACGGCCGGTGTGCGGCGGTACGGAGTGGGAGGCCGAGCCGGCGAACGTACGGGTTCCGGAGCCCATGGAGCGGTTGCGGGCCGAGATCGCGCGGTGCAATGCCCGCAGTGCGGGGCGGATTCTGTGAGCGTGCGCAGGTTCCGGTTCGTGAAGTGGGTGCTGCGGCCCGACACCGAGCCGGACGCCCCGCTGGTCACGCACCGGTTCCGGTGCGTCGCGCTGGATGATTTCGACGACGAGTGCGGGGCGCATTCCGCCGCGTTCGCCGATCCCTCGCGGGCGCAGGAGTGGGCGTTCGGGCACTGGCGGGCCAATCCCGATCACACCGGTTTCGCCGAGACGGTCGAGCGGCCGTGGGTGATGTGGATGGACGGCCCCGCATGAACGCCGAGATCAACGGGCGTGTGCAGCCGGGGAGTTATTGGTGCGAGGCGGTGGCGGAGGGGCCGGTGTACGGGGTCGGGCGTACGGCCCGGTACGTGCTGGGGACCTTCCGGACCATCTCTCCCGTGCTCGCGGTGCGGTGGCTGGGCGGGCAGGCGTTGTGGATCGTGGACCGGCTCGACCCCGACCCCCACCGCTCCGCCTGGGTCCAGCCCTCCATGCGCCTCCCCGACACCCCCGGCACCCCCGGCCCCGACCACAGCGCCGAGCTCCGCGCCTGGTACCAGGACCAGCAGGGACAGCGCGCCGCCCACACCCACCTCAAGAACGGCCACCCGCTCCTCGTCGTCGTCCCCGACACCGACTGCACCTACACCCTCTCCGTACGCCCCGAGGCTCCCCCGGCCGGGTGACGGAGCGCGCCCGCTGTTGGGGTGGTGCCGGGGCGGGGACCGGCGTGGTGCCGGGCACGGGGCGCGAACGGTTGCCTAGCGTCGGCGCCTGACGGACCGCCGTCGACGCGGAACGGGTTGAATCGCCCGGCGTCCGGTGGCGGTTCCTCCTCAACGGCGTTCCCCCGCCATCGCCTCGCATTGCGGTGGCGGGGGACGCCGACCGTGCCGCGTCGCGCACGCGGCCCAGGTCTCTACGGCCAGAGCGCCTGCGCGAGCGAGACGCCGACGAGCACCGCGCCCAGCCCCGCCACCACACTGGCCAGCACGTTGGCCACCGCGTAGAACCTGGCGCCGTCCTCGATCAGCCGCAGCGTCTCGTAGCTGAACGTCGAGTACGTGGTGAGCGCCCCGCACAGCCCCGTACCGATCAGCAGCTGGACGTGCGAGGAGGCGGCACCGGCCGCCACCGCTCCGGTCAGCAGCCCCAGGATCAGCGAACCGCTCACGTTGACCGCGAAGGTTCCCCACGGGAAGACGGTGTCGTGCCGGGACTGCACCGCGCGGTCGGTCAGATAGCGCAGCGGCGCCCCGACCGAGGCGCCGACGATCACCAGCAGCCAGTTCACCGGTCCCGGTCCCGTCCCTCGGTCCGCTCCCGGCCGTCCGTGCCGAAGCGCACGATCTCGCACGCGTCCAGAACGACCCGGCCGCCGTCCGCGACCAGTTCCGCGATCAGCGGCAGGAACGCGCGCACGCGCTCCTCCTCGTCCACGATCACCACCGCCACCGGCAGGTCCTCGCTCAGCGAGAGCAGCCGCTGGGTGTGGATCATCGACGAGGCGCCGAAGCCCTCGATCCCGCGGAGCACGCTCGCGCCCGACAGTCCCGCGCGGTGGGCCCGGTGCACGATCTCGGTGAACACCGGCCTGTGGTGCCAGACGTCGGACTCGCCGACGAGGACCGTCAGGCGCAGGGCCCGTTCCGTATACGGCGTGTACGGCGCATTCGACGTGCTCGACGTGCTCGACGCGTCCGGTGTGTTCGGGGTCGTCATGGCTGCCTCCAGGCCAGGACGCGGCGGGTCGTCCACGCCGCGCTCCACACCGCCGCGAGCGCCGCGACCAGTGTCAGTCCCAGGTACGCCAGGCCCGTGCGGACCCGGCCGGCGGCGATCAGCCGCTCGATGTCCACCGCGTACGTGGAGAAGGTGGTGAACCCGCCGAGCACTCCCGTGCCGAAGAACGGCCGCACCAGCCGGTGCGCCGACCACGCCTCGCCGATCACCACCATGAACACGCCGATCACCGCGCATCCGACGGCGTTCACGCACAGCGTCGGCCAGGGGAAGCCGCCCGGGGCGGTGGGCCAGAGCAGGCTCGCCCCGTACCGGGCGGACGCTCCCAGCGCACCACCGAGCGCCACCACCGCGAGGACGGGGCCTTGGGGGTTCCGGGCTCCCATGGGTGTTCGTCTCCTGCCTGCTCCGGACACCAGGTTATCGCCGCCGGGGGTTGTCCCCACCCGAGGTGTCCCGCCTCCCGGATGGGCCGGGCGGCCCATCCGGGCCAGGGTTGTGCCATGACCACGCACCGGGCTTCCACCGCCCTCGCCGCCCTGTCCGCCGCCGTCGCCGTCGCCGCTCTCGCCGGGACCGTGACCCCGTCCGCCCATGCCGAGGGGCCCTCGGCGCAGGCGGCCTTATCCGCCCCGTCCGGGCCGTCCGCACCGTCCGCGCTCGACTGGAGGCCCTGTGCCGTCGCCGGGGGGCCCGCCGCCCAGGAGTGCGCCGAGCTGTCCGTACCGCTCGACTACCGCGACCCGGACGGTGCGCGGGTCCGGATCGCGGTGACCCGGGTCCGCAGCGACCGCCCCGGGGAGCGGCGCGGGACGCTGCTGCTGATCCCCGGGGGGCCCGGCTCCTCCGGGGTGGCCCTGGTGACGGAGAAGGGGGAGCGGCTGCGACGGGAGACGGGCGGCCGGTACGACATCGTGAGCCTCGACCCTCGCGGGGTCGGCGGCAGCACGAAGGCGAGCTGCGGGCTCGCCCCGGAGGACCGCGACCTGGTGCACCTGCGGTCCTGGCCCGCCGCCGACGGTTCGATCACCGAGAACGTGGCGCGGTCCCGGCGCACCGCCGAGGCGTGCGCCCGCAACGGCGGAGCGGTGCTGCGGAGCCTGACCACGGCCAACGAGGTGCGCGACATCGACCGGTTCCGGCGGGCGCTGGGCGAGGAGAAACTGTCGGCCTGGGGCAGCTCGTACGGCACGTACGTGGGCGCCGTGTACGCGCAGAAGTACCCGCGGCACACGGACCGCTGGGTGCTGGACAGCAGCGGCGACCCCGACCCGTCGCGGGTCAACCGGGGCTGGATGCAGAACATGGCGCGGGCCGTGGAGGACCGGTTCCCCGACTTCGCGCGCTGGGCCTCGGACCCGGCCAGGGACGCGGAGGGGCTGCGGCTGGCCCGGGAGGCGCGGGACGTACGGCCGCTGGTGCTGGACCTGGCCGCGCGGCTGGACCGCGAACCGAGGCCGACCACCACGCCCGGTGCGCCGCTGACCGGCAGCCGGCTGCTCCAGGCCGTCCAGATGGCCCTGTACAGCGACAACGCCTTTCCCCGGCTCGCCGGGCTGATCGCGGAGGCCGGGGACCCGGCGGGGAAGCCGGTCCTGCCGCCGGGACTGGACCGGCCGCTGTCGGACGAGGCCGCGACGGTCACGATCGGCGTGATCTGCAACGACGTCCGTTGGCCGGCCTCCGTGCCCGACTACCGGCGGGCCGTCGCGACCAGCCGGGCGGAACATCCGCTGACCGCCGGGCTGCCGGCCAACATCACCCCGTGCGCCTTCTGGAAGGACGCCCCCGCCGACCGGCCGACCAGGATCACGGACGAGGGACCGTCCAACATCCTGATGATCCAGGGCCTGCGGGACCCGTCGACGCCGTACTTCGGGGCCCTGAAGATGCGCGAGGCCCTCGGCGACCGGGCCAGGCTGGTCACCGTCGACCACGGCGGGCACGGCATCTACCTGGGCAACGGCAACGCCTGCGGCGACCGCACGGTCACCAGGTTCCTGACCACGGGGGAGCGGCCCGCACGGGACACGTACTGCGCGGGCTGAGCGGGCCGGGCCGGGTGCGGCCCCCGGGCGGCGTCAGTCGCTGCCGGGGGGCACGCGTCCGTCGTGCCCGGCCTCGGCCAGCAGGGTGACGACCTCCTCGTCGGAGGTCTGCGAGAAGTCCCGGTACCACTCGCCGACGGCGTGGAACCCGTGCGGCACGGACAGGCACACCACCTCGTCCGCGCCGCGCCGCAGCCGTACCACCGCCTCCGGCGGGGCCACCGGAACGGCCGCCACCACCCGGGCCGGGCGCTGTGCCCGTACGACCTCGCAGGCGGCCTCGGCCGTGGCGCCGGTCGCGACGCCGTCGTCCACGACGATCACCGTCCGGCCGGCCAGCGGGATGCGCGGCCGGCCCGCGCGGTACGCCTGGGCCCGCCGGGCCAGCTCGGCCGCCTCGACCCGCTCGACCGCCGCGAGATCCTGCCGCGCGGACCGCAGCCGGTCCACGACGTCCTCGTTGAGGACCCGCACCCCGCCCTCGCCGATGGCGCCGAACGCCACCTCCTCGTGGTGGGGCACACCGAGCTTGCGGACCACGATCACGTCGAGTTCGGCGCCGAGCGTCCGCGCCACCTCGAAGGCCACCGGGACCCCGCCGCGGGGCAGTCCCAGTACGACCGGGTTCTCCCGCTCCATGCGGCGGAGCGCCTCGGCCAGCTGCTCCCCCGCGTCCACACGGTCGGCGAACAGCACGAAGGTTCACCCCCAGCGACGGGAGGGCGGGCCGCACGGGTACGGACCCCGCCTGCTCCCCTCCTTCGAAAGAACCCCATGCGCGGCGCCCCCGCAACTCGGGCGTCCCCGCGACTCGGGTGCTCCCGCGACTCGGGCGGGGACGCCGCCGGGCGTCACGCCGGGGTCATGCGGGGCGGCTCGCCCTCGGTGGTGTCGATGTCGATGACGGAGAACACCGCGCCCTGCGGGTCGGTCAGCGCGGCGAACCGGCCGAACGGCATGCTCATCGGGCCGAACCGGAGCACCCCGCCGCGTTCGGTCGCCCGCGCCACCGCCGCGTCGCAGTCCGCGACCGTGAAGTACACGTTCAGGAACGGCGACATCTCCGGCGGGAAGTCCTCGCCCATCCGCATCCGGCCCATGGCCGTGCGGTCGCCCAGGTTGTACAACCGGAAGTCGACGTGCTCGTCCTCCAGCTTCACCACGTCGTACGGGAAGACGGCGGGGAAGAAGGCGTCGGCCTTCTCGGGGTCCCGGGTGAAGACCTCGGACCAGCAGTAGGCGCCGGGCACGCGCTGCGCCCCGAAGCCCTCGTGGGTGCCCGCCTGCCACACGCCGAACAGGACCCCGCCGGGGTCGCGGGCCAGCACCATCGTGCCGAAGCCGTCGACCCGCATGGGGTCCATCAGCGTCTCGCCGCCGTTCGCCCGGATCTTCTCGGCGGTGGCGACGGCGTCGTCCGACGCGAGGTAGAGGCACCAGCCCGCCGGGCCCTCCTGGCCGGGCATCGGGGGCACCACGGCGGCGACCGCCCGGCCGTCGGCGTACGCCTGCGTGTAGCTGCCGAACTCCGTCGCGGCCTCGCCGAACGTCCAGCCCAGGACGTCACCGTAGAAGCTCTTGGCCGCCTCGACATCGGGGAACATCGCATCGGCCCAGCACGGTGTGCCCTCCGGTTGTGCGGCCATGTCCCTGACTCCTTCGCACTCGGTGGATGTCCGGTTTGTCACGCTAACCAGCCGGGCACGGCTTCGCGCGGCGAAGGAGGGCGGGGCGGGCGGAGGTCACCCGACAGGCTCTCGGGGACGGCCCCGGGCGGCCGCCGGCCCCGCGGCGGGCACGGGGGACGGCCGGGCGGCTACCGGTCCCGCGGGGGGTACGGGGGGTGGCCGAGCGGTTCCCGGTCCTGCGGCGGGTCCACCCGTACCAGGCCCGACTGGTAGGCCATGGCGACCAGTTGGGCCCGGTGGCGGGCGCCCAGCTTCGTCATCGCGCGCCCGATGTGCGTGCGCACGGTCAGCGGGCTGACGTGCATCAGCCCGGCGATCTCGTCGTTCGACAGGCCCTCGGCCGCCTGCGCCATCACCTCGCGCTCGCGGGCCGTCAGGACGTCCAGGGCCCCGGGCGCGGCGACCCGGCCCTCGGGGCGGGCGAGATAGCGGGTGACCAGGGCCCGGGTGGCGGTGGGCGACAGCAGGGTGTCGCCCGCGGCCACCGTCCGGATGGCGTCCAGCAGCTCCTCGGGCCCGGCGTCCTTGCCGAGGAAGCCGCTCGCGCCCGCGCGCAGGGCCCGGGCCACGTACTCGTCGATCTCGAACGTGGTGAGGATCAGGACCCGGGTCGCCCGCAGCGCCTCGTCGCGGCAGATCTCCTCGGTCGCCGCGATGCCGTCCGTGCCGGGCATGCGGATGTCCATCACGACCACGTCCGGCACGGTGGCGCGGGCCTTCTCCACCGCCTCCCGGCCGTCCGCCGCGACACCGACGACCTCCATGTCGTCGTTCGAGTCGATCAGCAGCCGGAAGGTCCCGGCCAACAGCGCCTGGTCGTCGGCCAGCAGCACCCGGATGGTCATCGCGCCGTCCTCTCCTCGTCGTCGGCCCCGGGCAGCCCGTCGGGAACCGCACCGGGTCCCGTCGTCTCCAGGGGGAGTTCCGTGGTCACCTCGAAGCCGCCGCCCGGCCGGTGCCCGGCGGCCAGCCGGCCACCGGCGGACAGGGCCCGCTCGCGCATGCCGATGAGTCCGTAGCCCGAGGTGCCCGCCGCCGGTGGCGGCGGGGCGTGACCGTCGTCGGAGACGGTGAGCGTGAGCAGCCGGCGCGCGTAACAGAGCCGGACCGAGGCCGTCGCGCCGCCGGAGTGCTTGGTGACGTTGGTCAGCGCCTCCTGCACGATCCGGTACGCGGTCAGGTCCGCGCCCGGCGGCAGCGGCCGGGTCTCGCCCTCCACGGACACCGACACGGTCAGCCCGGCCTGCTCGAACGAGGCGATCAGCTCCGGCAGCCGGGCCAGCCCGGGAGCGGGCTCCAGCGGGGTCTCCGGGTCGCCCTCGCGGCGCAGCAGCCCCACGGTCGCCTTGAGCTCGCGCAGTGCGGAGGACGTGGTCCCGGCCAGCTGGTCGAGCGTCTTCTGCGCCTGGTCGGGCCTGCTGCGCAGCAGGTACGCGGCGGTGGCCGCCTGGGCGTGGGCGAGGGTGATGTGGTGCGCGACGATGTCGTGGAGCTCGCGGGCGATCCGGGTCCGCTCCTCGCCCACCCGCCGCCGCGCCTCCTCCTCGCGGGTGCGCTCGGCCAGTTCGGCCCGCGCCTCCACGGCCGCCAGGTGGTCGCGCCGGGTCCGTACCGATTCGCCGACGGCGCCCGCCAGCAGGACGCACGCGAGGGTGCCGATCTGGTCGGGCCGCAGCAGCGCGCCCCGGCCCAGGGCGACGGAGAGGGTGAGGAGGACGACGGCCACCAGGGCCGTGTACACCGAGGTCGTGCGCAGGTCCGTGTGCAGGGCCAGGAGGTAGAGGGCGACCAGGGCGGCACCGGCGACGCTGGGGCTGGGGTCGAAGCCGATGTGACTGCTCATGGCGCCCAGGAGGCCGCCGCACAGCGCCGTCACCACGACCACCGTGCGCGGGAACCGGCGCTGCCCCAGCAGCAGGACGACGGAGGGCACGAGGGCGGCGAGGGAGAAGCCGAGCGGCGGGAGGCGGACGATCCGGGCCTCGGTCAGGGTGCTGGTGAAGACCGCGAAGCCCCACAGCACCGCGGCCACCCCCGCGTCCACGGCCCGGGGGTGGCGCCGGGCCCGCTGCCACCAGTCGGCGAACACGCGTCTGTTCCTCTTCTTCCGTTTCTTTCCACGAGCTGCTTCCCGCGAGCTGCTCCCATGCGCTGGTGTCCATGGTCGCCGACCCGGCCGTCCTGCCGCGCGGGCGGACGGCCGGGCCGGGGCGCGGCTCACACCCGTACGGGACCGGGGGCGGGTTCCGTCGTCGGCGCGGGCACCGCCGTCCCGCCGGTGGTCAGGGCCTCGCCCTCGACGTCCACCCGGGGCAGGATCCGCGCCAGCCACCCGGGCAGCCACCACGCCCGGTCGCCGAGCAGGGCGAGCACGGCCGGCACGATCGTCATCCGGACGACGAACGCGTCGAACAGGACGGCCGCGGCGAGACCGACGCCCATCATCTTGATCATCGGCTCGCTCATCCCGATGAACCCGGCGAACACCGCGATCATGATGACGGCCGCGGCGCCGACGACCCGGGCGCTGTGCCGGAACCCGGTCACGACCGCCGCGCCGGGCCGCTCCCCGTGGACGTACGCCTCGCGCATCCGGGTCACGAGGAAGACCTCGTAGTCCATGGCCAGCCCGAAGACCACGCCGATCAGGAAGATCGGCATCATGCTCATCACGGGCCCGGTCTGCTCGACGCCGAGGACGTCGGCGAGCCATCCCCACTGGAAGACCGCGACGATCGTGCCGAAGGCCGCCGTCACGGACAGCAGGAAGCCGAGCGCCGCCTTGAGCGGGACCAGCAGCGAGCGGAAGACGACCGTCAGGAGCAGGAAGGCCAGGCCGACGACGAGCGCGAGGTAGGGGACCAGCGCGCCGGTGACCTTCTGCGACACGTCGATGTTCACCGCGGTCGTGCCGGTGACCAGCATCGTCGCGCCGGTCCCGGCCCGCAGGCCGCGTGCCTCGTCACGGATGGTGCGGACGAGGTCGGTGGTCTCCTCGGAGCTGGGGCCGGTGGCGGGCACGGCGGTGAGCACCGCGGTGTCACCGGCCTCGTTGAAGGCGGGGGGCGTGGTGGCGACGACGCCGTCGGTGGCGGCGAGCAGCTTCGCGGCCCGGGTCGCGGCGGCCTTCGGGTCGTCCGCCTTCCCGGCGTCGACGACGACGGTGAGCGGGCCGTTGAAACCGGGGCCGAAACCCTCGGCCAGGGCGTCGTAGGCGCGGCGCTGGGTGGTCGAGACGGACTTCGCCTCGTCGCCCGGCATGCCGAGCTGGAGATCGAGCGCCGGTACGGAGATCAGGCCGAGACCGAGGACGCCGAACACCAGGACCGCGAGCGGCCGGCGGATCACGAAGCGGGCCCAGCGGGTGCCCGCGCCGGGCCGGTCGCCCCCGGCCCGCCGCGCACCAGGCTCCCGGCGTGCGGCGCGCGGCAGGACGGCCCGGCGGCAGAAGCCGAGCAGGGCGGGCAGCAGGGTGATCGCGACGAGCACGGCGATCACGACGGTGCCCGCCGCGGCGAGGCCCATCCTGGTGAGGACGGGGATGCCGACCACGGCCAGGCCCGCCAGTGCGATGACGACGGTGAGCCCGGCGAAGACGACCGCGGAGCCCGCCGTGCCCACGGCCCTGGCCACGGCCTCCTCGGCGGCGTGGCCCCCGGCGCGTTCGGTGCGGTAGCGGGAGACGATGAACAGGGCGTAGTCGATGCCGACCGCGAGCCCCAGCATCAGGGCGAGCGTGGTGGTCGTGGTGGACATCCCGAGGGCGACGATCGAGGCCACGCCCACGCCGATGCCGACGAGCGCGGTGAGCAGCGGGAGGCCCGCCGCGGCGAGCGACCCGAAGGTGATGAGCAGGACGACCGCGGCGGCGGCCACCCCGACGAGCTCGGTCGTGCCGCCCAGTTCGCTCTCCGGCACCAGGGCCGTACCGCCGATCTCCACGGTCAGCCCGGCCTCCCGCCCGGCCTTCGCGGTGGTCTCCAGCGCCCCGGTGGTGGCGTCGGTGAGGTCGGTGCCCGGTGCGTCGTAGGCGACGGTGGAGTACGCGGTCCTGCCGTCCTTGCTCACGGCCCCGGGCGTGCTGAACGGGGCGAGGGCGGCCTTGACCTGGTCACCGGCCGCCACGTCGGCGACGATCCGCTCGACGGCCGCCCGGTTCGCGCCCGCGGTGACCTTCTGCCCCTCGGGGGCGACGAAGACGATGCGGGCCTCGGCGCCGTTCGAACCGCCGCCCGGGAAGCGCCGGTCCAGCAGGTCGAACGCCTTCTGCGACTCCGTTCCGGGCATCGAGAACCCGTCCTCGGCGGCGGTCGGAGCCTTGACCGCGGCGAACGCGCAGGCGGCCAGGACCACCGCCCAGAGCAGGGCGACGAGCCTGCGCCTCCGGAAGGAGAAGCGGCCCAGCCGGTAGAGGAAGGTAGCCACGAAGCGGCGCTCCAGTCTGGATCGGGCGACAGGACGGCGGCGGGCGTGCCGCGCTCCGGCGGACCCGTGGCCCGGCCGGAGGAATGCCTCGATCCTTCGTGAAACGGGCCGTCATCGTCGTCGTGCGCCCGCATGCACTCGTCCGTACTGTCGTTGCCGTACGCGACCGGGCCGCCCTGCTCCCGGGACAGGAGGGAAGGGGCGTGTCGCATCCGCCCAGGGGCTTTCCGTTCCCCGGTCCTCCGGCTCTCCGGCTCTCCGGATCTCCGGGTCCGGCGTCAGGCTCCGGGGGCGGCGACGGTGGCGTTTCCGGTGGTCCCGGCGGTTCCGGTGTTCCCGGCGGGCAGGGTGGGCACGATCGCGCCGTGGCGGACGAGCTCCCGGTGCAGCGCGGCCATCGGCACGGCGACGACATCGGTGTCCCCGTCCGCGGCCAGGGCCGCGAGCGCGCCCGCCGCCTGACCGGTCGCCATGGCCGTGGCCTGCACGCGCAGCGCGGAGTTCGCCGCCTGGTCGGAGCCGACGCACCGGCCCGCGACGACGGCGTACGGGTTGCCGGCCGGGACCATCGCGTCGCGGGGAACGGTCGGCACCACCCCGGGCCGCAGATGGGTCTTGTCGATCCCGCTGCCGTCCGGGCGGTGGATGTCGATCGGGTAGAAGCTGTTGCACACCGAATCGGCCCAGGTGCGCCCCGCCAGGTAGTCCCGCCCGGTCACGGTCCGGCGGGCGGCGATCGTGACGCTCTCGCGGACCCCGACCTCCGAGGCCCGGAAGTCGAGCCGTACGCCCTCCAGCCCCGGCAGGGTGCGCAGGAAGCGGAAGATGCGCAGGACGGCGGCCCCGCCCGCGAGTTCACCGGCGGTGCGGCCCTCGGTGGTCGCCCCCTCGATCCCGACGAGGTGGATCGCGTTCTCGCCGCCCTTCGCCAGGAACGGCACCAGGGGGCGCCCGAGGGAGCCGAGGTCCGAGGGGAGCAGCGCGCCCGACTCGACCGCCCGCGCGTGCCTGCGGTCGAGTTCGTCGTGGTCGAGGGCGTCGACGTCGTAGCCGGACAGCCGGATGTCGATGGTGCCGGGCTGGCGGGCCGGGTTGCGGCGGCGCTCCAGCCCCGCCAGGCCGATCATGTCCGCGTCGCCGGTGCAGTCGACGAGCCGCCGGGCGGTGACGGGTTCGAGCCCGTCCTTGCCGCACAGCCGGAGCTCCCACGCCTCACCGGTCCACCGGGCCGACGCCGCCATCGTGTGCAGGCGCAGATCGGCTCCGCTGCCCTGGACCTCCTCCAGGAGCAGGGCCCCGTACAGGGGTGCGTTCACCCGCACCTGGCGCTGCCGGTGCGGGCGTTCGTCGTCACGGAAGTCCGGCAGCTCGTCCCCGCTCAACTCCACGGTCCTGCGCACCAGTTCCCAGCCGATCCCGGCGATCACCTGCTCCCCCCAGGCGTGGAAGAGGCCGGGGAAGGCGATGTTGGCGCCGGTGGCCGTGCCGCCGAGCCCGGCGTTCTTCTCCACCAGCAGGGTGCGCGCCCCGAGCCGGGCGGCCTGGACGGCGGCGGGGACGCCCGAGGGCCCACCGCCCATGACGACGACGTCGTACGTACGCATGGAAGTCCCGTGCCTCCGTGTCCCGTGGCTCCGACCGATCGATTGATACGTTTCAATCGTACGGACGGGACCCCGCCGTGACGAGAGGGGCGACAGGGCGATCCACGCGGAACGGCGGGACGGTCCGTACGGTTCCGCGGGCGGTCGTGGGGGAAACTCCCGTGGAACCGTACGGAGTTGATCGGTGCGAGGGCCGTACGGGGCCGATCGGTGCGAGGCCCGTACGGGGCCGGTCAGCGGGCCGTGCCGAAGTCCTGGGTCCAGTAGTCGCCGGGACCGGCCAGGCCCACGCCGATCTCCTTGAACGAGCAGTCGAGGATGTTGCGCCGGTGGCCGGGGCTGTCCATCCAGCCGGCCATGACGCTCTCGGGGGTGTCGTAGCCGTGGGCGACGTTCTCGCCGTACGCGCGCCACTCGTAGCCGGCGTCCGTGATCCGGTCGCCGGGCGTCGAGCCGTCGGAGCCGGTGTGGGACATGTTCCGGTGCGCGGCCATGTCCTCGCTGTGGGCCCGGGCGGCCTTCGTCAGCTCGGAGTTCAGGGTCAGCGGGGAGCAACCCGCCTTGTCGCGCTCGCCGTTGACGAGGGCCAGTACGCGGGCCGCGGCGGGGGTGGTGGCCGGGGTGCTCGTGGCCGGTGCGGCGGGCTTCGGCGCGCTCGCGGGCACGGTGTGGGCCTTCGGCGCGCCCCGGTGCGCGGTGTGGCGCCAGGAGGTCTCGGCGGCCGGCTTCTCGTGGGGGTCGAAACAGGCCATGGCGACGGAGGGGATTCCCACGGCGCCCACGGCCAGGACGCCGACGGCTATCCGCCGGCCGGGCCTCTTCCTGCGGTGCTTCCTCATGTGTGACCTCGCTCGGTGTCCGCGGGCCCGGCCCCGTGCGGCCGGTCCCGCGCAGCTTCCGCGCCCGGCTTCGGGCGCCTTGCGGTCGTCATTGTTGGAAGGCCCCCGGAACGGGGCAACAGGCGGAAGTACTACCCCGGCCCGTAGTCCGGCACGGCGCTTGAAACGGGCGCGCGGGCATGCTGGTGGGGTGCGACGGGGCCCGAAGGGCACTGTCGCCCCGTCAGAACCGTTCGCACACGCACGGAACGGCCACGTCCGCCAAACGGCCCGAGCGCCGCCGGAGCATGTACGGACATGGCTCCATCAACACGGACAAACACCGCCGCTCCATCGGGGGTGCCGTCTACTAACCGGCGAGCGGAACACCGGAAATCCCTGTGGCCGATGTCACTGGCGACGGCGTGGTGGGACGGCAGTGCGGTGGGTGTCGGCGCGACGGCGCGGTGCGGCGGGAAATGTTCGCGGCGGCGTCCATCTCCTCCGTTTCTCCCCCCGCGGCGGACGGCCTTCGCTAGATTCCTGCCGTGATCCCACTGGCCGCCGAAGACCCCGCCCACATAGGCCCCTACCGCCTCATCGCCCGCCTGGGCGCCGGCGGCATGGGACTGGTCTACCTCGGCCGCTCCGAGGTCGGCCGTACGGTCGCGGTCAAGGTCGTACAGGCCGAGTACGCCGCACAGGCCGAATTCCGCAGGCGCTTCGCCCGCGAGGTGGCGGCGGCCCGGCGCGTGGGCGGGAACTGGACGGCGGACGTCCTGGACGCCGACACCGGGGCCGAAGTGCCCTGGGTGGCCACCCAGTACGTGCCCGGACCGGACCTGACGACGGTCGTCGCCGACGACTACGGACCGCTGCCCGAGCACTCGGTCCGCGTCCTCGCCAACCGCCTCGCCCTCGCGCTGCGGGCCGTGCACGAGGCGGGGCTGATCCACCGCGACCTCAAGCCGTCCAACGTCCTGGTGACCGTGGACGGGCCGCGGGTCATCGACTTCGGCATCGCACGCGCGATGGACAGCCTGGCCGGCGACAGCCTGCACACCCGCACCGGCATGCTGATCGGCTCGCCCGGCTTCATGTCCCCCGAACAGGTCCGGGGCCGGGAACTCACCCCCGCCAGCGACGTCTTCTGCCTCGGTGCCGTCCTCGTGTACGCCGCCACCGGCCGCCTCCTCTTCGGCGCCACCGAGACCGGTCTGAACGCCCACCTCTTCCAGATCGCCGAGGACGAGCCCGACCTGACCGGCGTACCGGAGTCCCTCGTCGATCTCGTACGCGCCTGCCTGGACAAGGACCCGGCCGGGCGGCCCACCCCGGCGGAGATCTCCGCCCGCACCGGCGGGGACGACGGCGGCGTATGGCTGCCCGGTGAGGTGCTGGCACAACTCGGCCGACGCGCCGCCCAGTTGCTCGACTACGTGCCTGCGGCGCGGGCCGAGGAACCCGCCGCCGCCCCCGTGACGCGGACGGCCCCCGGCGCCCCTTCCGCGCCACCCGGCACCCCCTCCGCGACCCCCGCGTACACCCCGACCGCCCCCGGAGAACCCTCCGCGTCCCCCGCGTACACCCCGACCGCCCCCGCCCCGGCATCCCGCCGCCCCCGGGGGCTGGGGGCGATCGTTCTGGCACAGCTGGCGGTGCTGTTCGAAGTGGCGAGCGGCGACGAGTTCCACTCCCACGGCGAGCGTTCGGTGCTGTCCTACGCCTTCGTGGTCGCCTTCGTCGGGTTGCTGCTGCCCGGCGGCCACATCGCGGACCTCGTGGGGCGCAGACGGACGCTGATCATCGGCCTGGTGGGCTTCGCGGCGTCCGTCCCGCTCGCCGCCGCGGCCCAGGGCTCCTCCCTCTCCTCCGACACGCCCGCGGCGGTCCTGGCCCGCGTCCTGCAGGGCGGTTCCGGCGCACTCGTGACGGCGGCGGCGCTGGCCATGGTGGTCACGGGCTTCACCGGAGCGAAGGAACGGAACAGAGCCTTCGGCCTCTACGCCGCGGTCGGCATCTGCGCCCCGGTACTCGGACTGCTCGTGACCGCCCCCCTGGGCCTGCGCCCGGTACCGATCGTCGGCCTGCTCCTCGCCCTGGCCGCACTGACCTGGGTCCGCGTCCTGCCGAACGACCGCCCGGACCGTACCGGCGCCCGTTTCGATCTGCCCGGGGTGCTGCTCGGCTCCCTCGGGCCGGCCGCCCTCGCCTACGGTCTCGCGCCGGCCCCCCGGGCCGACTGGGCCTCCCCGCAGGTGATCGTCGCGCTCCTCGGCGGCCTCGTGCTGCTCATGTCCTTCCTGTGGTGGCAGGGCAGAACACCGACCCCGCTCCTCCCGCCGCACACCCTCCGGGACCGCAGCCGCCTGGGCGGCTTCCTGACCATGTTCCTCGTCGGCATCGGCCTCCTCTGCCTGATACCGCCCCTGGCCGTCATGACGGGCGACGAGTTCGCCCCCTCATGGGCCCTGTTCGGCCTGCCGATGCTGCCCATGCTCGCCGCGGTCGTCATCGGCACCACCCAGCTCTCCCCCCGCCTGCTGCGGCGCGGCATGCCGCCCCGCCGCGTCGTCGTGGCGGGCCTGCTGGTCACGCCGCTCGGACTGGCCCTGGGAATCGTCGCCATCGGGGCCGACGCCCCGTACCCGGTCCTGCTGCCCGGCGTGCTCATCGCGGGCCTGGGCATCGGGCTGGTCTTCACACCGCTCTTCGCCACCGCGACCGCCGACGTCGTCCCCCGGTACTCCGGCACGGCGGCGGGTGCCCTGGTCATGGTCCAGTTCGTGGGGCAGGAGATCGGCACGGCGGTGTACCGCACCCTCAACGGCCCTCCCTGGTGGGCGGTTCTCTGCCTGCTCGTCGCGAGCCCGGTCGCCGGCCGGATGATGACGGCCGGGTCCCAGGCCCCTCCCCGGAACCAGGGCGTTTCCTCCTGAGGGCGGGCCGTTCCTCCCCGGGGGCCCACCGCCTCCCGGGGTCCTACCGCCTCCGGGTGGCCGCGGCGACCGTGGCCATCAGCTCCGCGTCCAGTACGGCCGGGTCGGCCAGCCGGGTGGGGGCGGCGTAGGAGTTCAGCAGGGCCTTGGTGACGCGCAGGGCGGCCTCGGGGCGGCGCACGACGGGCTTCGCCCACTCCGTGACCGCCGCGTCGAGCCGGTCCT
This sequence comes from Streptomyces sp. NPDC002669, assembly GCF_042889165.1. Lineage (NCBI taxonomy): Bacteria > Bacillati > Actinomycetota > Actinomycetes > Kitasatosporales > Streptomycetaceae > Streptomyces > Streptomyces sp. NPDC002669. The sequence continues at coordinate 377,442 of NZ_JBIAQQ010000004.1, forward strand.
CGGGGACGACGCGCTGGAGGATCGACAGCGCGTGCGCCTCGGCGGCGTCGAAGGCGCGCCCGGTCAGGATGAGTTCGCGGGCGCGGGCGGCCCCGACCTCGTGGATCAGCCGGGGCAGCAGACCGCCCCAGGCGGTGGGCAGCCCGAGGGCCAGCTCCGGCAGCCGGAAACCGGCGTTCTCGGCACCGACCCGCAGGTCGCAGGCGAGCGCCAGCGCCAGGCCCGCGCCGATCGCCCTGCCCTGGACCCGGGCGATGGTGACGGCCTGGCTGGTGGAGATCGCCTCGCAGACCCGGCGGGCCTTGTCGCCCGCGATCCGGATGCCCCGCCCGGCGGGGTCCTCGTCGAGCCAGTCCGCGAACTCGTGGCGGTCGCCGCCCAGGCAGAAGTCGTCGCCGGCCCCGCTGAGCACCAGCACCCGCACGTCGGGGTCCGGCACCGCCAGGACCCTCAGCAGCTCGTCGAGCATCGTCTCGGTGACCGCGTTGCCGGTGGCGGGGGAGTTCAGTCCGATGTGCAGGACGGGGCCCTCGCGCCGGACGTCGAGGACGGCCGGCCGCCTGCGGGAGGAGCGGCGGGCGGCGGGGCGGCGGGCCGGGGCGGGCCGGGGCTCGGCGGCGGTTTCGCCGGCCGTGGACCGGGGTCCGGTGGGGGAGGGCTTCATACCGCCACGCCCAGCGAGGTGACCCGCCGGAAGACCAGCCGGGACGCGTAGACCGCGGGAGAGACGGTGCGCAGGGTGGGGAAACGGTTCAGCAGCTGGGTCAGCAGCGTGCGCGCCTCCAGGCGGGCGAGGGCCGCGCCCAGGCAGTAGTGCACCCCGCCCCCGAAGGTGAGGTGGGTGCCGGTGCGCCGGATGTCGAAGGTGTCCGGGTTCTCGTTGCGCCGCGGGTCGTGGTTGGCGGCCCCGTACAGCACGTGGACCATGCTGTCCTTCGCGATCGGGACCCCGGCCAGCACCGTGTCCTCGGCCGCGATCCGGGTGTTGATGTGGATCGGCGGGTCGTACCGCAGCACCTCGTCGACGGCGGAGTCGATGTGCCCGGGGTGCTCCGCGAGCCACTCCCACTGACCCGGCTCCTTCAGCAGCAGCTCGACCATGGCCGACAGCAGCGTCGCGGTGGTCTCCAGCGAGGCGATGGTGACGAACATGGTGAGGCGGTAGAGGATCTCGTCCGCCCGCTCGCGGTCGGGCTCGCGCGCGTCCCAGGTGTGGATCCAGCCCGTCAGGACATCGTTGCCGGGCTGCTCCCGGCGCCTGCGCACCATCTCCGTGAAGTACGCCCGCAGCCGGACGGTCGCCTCGGCGGACACGGCCAGCTGCTCCTTGGTGGGCAGCAGTTCCTGGGCGTGCACCTGGTCGTGGGTGATCTCCAGGATGTGGGGGTAGTCCTCGGGCGGTATCCCCAGCCAGCTCCCGATGGTGCTGATCGGGAGCTGCTCGCTGACCGTGCTGACGAAGTCGGCCTCGCCCCAGCGCATCTTGTCGGCCAGCTCGTCCAGGAGCCGGGTGACGTGCTCCTCGACCTGCGGGGTCAGCCGCTGGACGGTCGACCGGTCGAAGAGGTTGCCGAGGCTGCGGCGCTGGCAGGTGTGCTCGGGGGCGTTGAGGCGGGAGAGGGTCTTGGTCATCTCCCGCGTCGCGACCGCGTCCCAGCGCTCGGTGTCCGCCTGGCGTTCCTGCCAGGCGAAGTCCGGAGCCAACCAGTTGCGGCCGCGAAGGACCTCGCTGCACGTGTCGAAGCCGGTGGCGAAGTACGCGTCCCAGGGAGCGCGCACCACGTCGCCCATGGCGCGCAGCGAGGCCAGTACGGGGTAGGGGTCTGCCTGCCCCTCCGGCGATCTGAGGCGTCGCAGGAGGGGTATGAGGGCACGGCGGCCGTCACGGGGTCCGGTTTTGCCACCTATAGCGCTCACGCAGAGTTCCTCGAACTTGGCTCCTGGTTACCGGCAGAACCTACCCCTCCACATGTGGCAACCATGCGTGGATCGCTGTTGCTCCTATCACAGACAAACCCGGGCCCGGCCCCTTGTCATATGTCGGGCGTGTCCTGGGCTCCCTCCGGAATCCCCGCCCCTGACGGCGGGAAACACCGGTTTGTACGGACAAGTCACCCCGTCCCGTACGGGTCAGGCGCGGAAGACGTCCAGGAAGGAACTCCACCAGCCCTTCGCCTTCTTCGGCTGCTGGGCGTGGCCGGGCTGCGGTGCGGGCATCTCGCCCGGTACGGAGATCCGGGGCGAAACGGGCGTGTTCATCGCCGTCGTCCGGGCGCCGCGCGCCGGGCTCGGGCTGAACCGGACCGGCAGCGACACCAGCGCGCGGTGGAACGGACCCGGCCGCCATTCGACGCCGGAGGGCGACACGGCGAGGGTCAGATCGGGCACGGTGTTGAGGATCTTCTCGATCGCGGTGAGGGCGATGAGCTGCGCGGGGGACTTCGCCGGGCAGACGTGCGGACCCGCGCCCCAGGCCAGATGGGCGCCCTTGCTGAGGGTCTGACGGGCGTCGGTGAGCGCGGGATCGCTGTTCGCGGCGGCGAAACTGATCAGTACGGGGGTCTCCGCCCGCAGCGTCGCACCGCCCAGGTCGACGTCCTGCACCGGGTAGTGCGTGGCGTAGTTGGCGATCGGCGGGTTGTTCCACAGCACGTCGTCGAGGGCGTCCTCGACCAGCATCCCGGTGCCCCGCCGCTGCTCGGAGCCGGTGTCGCTGGACAGCATGAGCAGCAGAGCGTTGCCGATCAGGTTGCGCTCCGGCTCGATGCCCGCGCCCATCAGCATGACGAGCTGGTCCTTCAGCTCCTCGTCCCGCAGCCCCGCGGGGTGCTGGATGAGCCAGGAGGTGATGTCCTCGCCGGGCTGGCGCCGCTTGAGCGCGACGAGTTCCATCAGGCACTCGGTCAGCTCGTCGTTGGCCCGGAGCACGTCCTCGCCGTCGAAGATGGCGGACATGCTGCGGGTCAGCCGGTCGCCGATCTCACCGGGGCAGCCGAAGAGCTGGTTGAACAGCAGCAGCGGCAGCAACTTGGCGTACTCGCCCAGCAGGTCGGCGGTGCCGCGCTCGATGAACTGGTCGATGAGGTAGTCGGCGATGCGCTCCACGTCCCGGCTGAGCCGGGTGGTGTTGAGCCGGCCGAGGCTCTCGGTGACGGCCTTGCGCAGCCGGAGGTGCTCGGTGCCGTCCGTGAACAGGCAGTTGGGCCGGTACGCCATCATGGGCAGCACCGGGCTGTCGAGCGGTACGCGCCCCTCCCGCAGCGCGGCCCAGCGCCGCGCGTCCCGGGCGAAGAAGGACGGGTTCTGCAGCACCCGGAGCGCGGCCTCGTGCTGCACGATCAGGGTGGCCTCCACCCCGGGCGCGAGCTCGATCGGGGCGGCGGGGCCGTGCACCCGGAACGCGTCGTACACGCCCTGCGGGTCGGACGCGAACTCCGGCCCGTAGAGCGACGTCTGCCGCTCCCCGTGCATCGGGCACCCGGTGGGGGCGCCGTACGGGGTGGCTCCCGGCGACGAGTCCATATGTCATTCCTCGATGTGGGTCCGGGCCCGCGGGACCCGGAGGGTGGACGGAAAACGGAGCCCGGACCGCCCGTACCGACGAGCTGGCCGGAAAGGGCGGAACGAGCGGGACGGGCGGTGGGCGGAAACGGGGCCCGGACCGCCCGCACCGACGGAACGGGCGGCCGGGGGCGCCGGGCCGGCTCCCGCCGGCCGGGCCCCTTCAGGCCACGCGGGTCAGAAGGTGCTGGACCAGGGTGATCAGGGCCTGCGCGGACGACTTCTCGTCCCGGGCGTCGCAGTAGACGACCGGGGTGTCCGGCAGCAGGTCCAGGGCCTCGCGCAGCTCGTCCTCGGCGTGCTGCGAGTACGGGTCGAAGCTGTTCACCGCGACCGCGTACTCCAGCCCGTACGTCTCGATCAGGTCGATCACCGGGAAGGTGTCGGCGAGACGGGCCGGGTCGACGAGGAGCAGCGCGCCGAGCGAACCGCGCGCCATGTCCTCCCACAGCTCGACGAAGCGCTGCTGCCCGGGCGTGCCGAACAGGTACAGCACCAGCTCGTCGCTCAGCGTCAGACGCCCGAAGTCCAGCGCGACCGTGGTGGTCACCTTGTCGGGCGCGCCCCGCAGGTCGTCGACGTGGGCACTCGCCTGCGTCATCCGCTCCTCGGTGCGCAGCGGAGTGATCTCGGAGAGGGTGCCGATGAGCGTCGTCTTGCCCACGGCGAAGTGTCCGACGACCAGGATCTTCGCCGCGCGCCGCACCGCGTCCGGCACATAGATGCTCTCAGCCGAACCGGACGTGGAGTCCATGCAACACCTCTTCGAGGATCTTCCTGTCAACGAGCTGAGCCGGCGGCGGCGCCTTGCGGCGCATCAGATGACCCTGTTCCGCTAAGTCGTTCAGCAGCAGCCGGGCCACTCCGACCGGCTGGCCGAGGTGGCCCGCCACCTCGGCCACCGACAGGTAACCGCCGGAGCACAGTTCCCAGATCGCCCGGACCTCCGGGCTCGCGTTGGCCGGCGGCTGCCGGTCCGGCGCGATGGTGACCAGGGTGACCAGGGAGAGGTCCCCCGCGTCGGGCAGACCGCGCCCGCCGGTGATCACGTAGGACCGGACGAACCCGCTGCTGACCGACTGTTCCTCGCCCGGCGTCGTCATGCGTCTATTCCCGCCCCCGCGTTGTGGCGGGGAGGTGTGGTCATCGCCTTCCCCAACGCCGTGACCTGCTGCTGCATGCGGAAGGACATGGCCTCCATGTCGACGTCGGCAGCCGCGGCTGCGGCCAGGTAGGCGCCGGAGCCCGCCGCGATCAGGAAGATCCAGCCGTGCTCGTACTCCAGCAGCGTCTGGCGCCAGCGGCCCGGTGCCTGGTCCCCGATGAAGGGGGCGACGGCCCGGCTCAGCGACTGCATGGAACTCATCGCGGCCGCCACGGTCTCCGCGTCGTCCCGGCCGATGGAACTGGAGCTGGCCAGCAGCAGGCCGTCGGCGGAGACCAGGATGGCGTGCCGGGCGCCGGGTACCTGGATCACATCGTTGAGTACCCAGGTCAGATCGGGGTTCACGGGAACTCGGGTCCTTCCGTCGTCGTCATGTCGCGCCCGGACCGCGTTCCGCGCTGGAACGCGCCCAGGCGGGAAGCGGTCTCCTCACTGCTGCGCGCCGGGCCCGGTTCGGCCGACGGCACCACTGAGACGGGGCTCTTGCGACGACGCTTGGGCAGGCCGCCGGCGGTGGTGGGCAGCGCTGCGGCGGGTCCGGCGGGTTGCGGGGTGGCGACCGGGTGGGCGGCCGGCGGGAACAGCGGGGTCGGGGACTGCGCGGGAGCCGACTGGGCGGGCGCGGCGTGCGCGGGCGCCTGACGCCGGGGGAACGCCGCCACGTCCGCCTCGTGGTGGGCGGCGGCGACCGGGGGAGCGACGGGCACGTCGTTGGTGAGCAACTCGTCGGGCAACAGGATCACCGCGCGCACACCTCCGTAGGGGGACACGGAGTCCACCGAGACCCTGAAACCGTAGCGGGCGGCCAGCACGCCGGAGACGGCGAAGCCGAACTGCGGTGGAATGCCCAGACTGGAGACGCTGATCGCGGCCTGGGGCGCGAGGAGCGCCGCGGCGCGGTCCTTCTCCTCCTGCCCCATGCCGAGGCCGGCGTCGTCGACGATGATGCAGACGCCCTTCGGCACGGCCTGGATGTTGATCTCCACCGGGGTGCCGGGGGCGGAGTAGTTGGTGGCGTTGGCCAGCAGCTCGGCGAGGACGACCGCGACGGGCTCCACGGCCTTGCTGACGACCGAGAAGTTCACCTGCCCGTTGATCCGCACCCGGTCGAACTGCCGGATGCGGCCCTGGGCGCTGCGGGCCACGTCGAAGACCGAGGCGACGGTCTCCCGGCGCCCGAGCCAGCCGCCGCACAGCACCGCGATGCCCTGCGCGCGGCGCCCGAACTGGCTGTTGGCGTGGTCGACGGCCATCAGGTCGGCGAGCATGCCGGGGTCGTCGCCGTGCTTCTTCTGGGCGTTCTCGATGACCACCTGCTGCTCGTCCGCGAGCCCCTGGAGGGTGCGCACGGCCGCCTTGAGGACGGCCTTGGTCTCCTCCTCGGCGTCTCTGCGGACCTCGGCCAGCTCCGAGGAGTGGCGGTGCGTCAAGGCGGTGTGGGCCATGTGCAGTTCATCCCGGTTGCGCTGCAACGCATCGCGATCGGCCCGGATTTCGGCGTTCTGTCTTCGCAGTCCGATATTGATCCTGCGAGCGCGCAGAACGGCACCCACGGCGATCAGCGCGACGACAACCAGTGCCCAGAAAAGAGGGCCCTGTGCAAATGTCATGAAACTCACTTCAAGTGCCATGGCTAGGGAAACGGCTCTGCGCTCCCTCGTGCGTCGCACGTTCCGGGCTGGTCGAGCCCTTGCCTGCGCCACCCGAGGAAGGCCCCTCCGGATGTGTGGCCGAGGAATTCATCCCTCCCGGAATGCCCCCACATGCCGTCAGCCCACTGGAAGTAAGATGATCTTAACATCGGTCAGACGGTCAATTGTCAAGACCGACGCGCCAGTTGCACGCTTGGCTCTGAATTTTCACAAACGGTGGCGGTTTTCCCGCACCGGTGGTAAAGCGACCGGGACTCCACAGGTGAACTGCCCGTGAAGCCCCGGTCGCATTTCACATTTCACGTGTCGCGTGTGTCGTATGTCACGCGCGGGGTGCGTGTGGTGTGCCGGGTGCGCCGGTGTGGCACGTGACACGTGTCAGGAAGTCGCGTGCCGGGTGTGCCGTCTTCCGTACCGGTGCGGCACGGAAGGTGTCGAAGGGTCAGGACTTGACCAGAGTGATCTGCGCCGTGTTGTCACCGGCGTTCACGGTCACCGGGTAGTCGCGGTCGTCCGCCTTGCCGAAGCTGCGCATCAGGGCGGTTCCGGTACGGAAGGAGAATCCGGGCTCCATCGCGGTGGCGGGGATGGTGACGTTCCACGGGACCGGGGCGCCGGGGACGCAGTCGACGACCTGGCCCTCGTACCGGCCGACCGCCTCGCCGTCCTTCTGGGTCTGCGCGACCAGGCCGGAGAGCGAGATGCGGGCCGGCTTGTTGCAGGTGGCCGTGCCGCCGACGGTGACCGCGCCGCTCTTGGTGTCGAGCCGGCCCTCGGAGTTCAGGCCCAGGCCGATGGCCAGTTCGGCCGGCGGCTCGGCGGTGCGGGCATGGGCCTCGCCGCGCAGGGGCAGCGTGGAGCCGTCGCAGTACTGCTCGAAGGTGACGTCGAGCTCGCGGATGTAGCCGTAGGGGCCGTAGGAGATGTGGGAGACGGTGAAGGAGCCGGTGCTGGTGGTGCACCAGCGGTCGTCCGCGCCGAACTCCAGCTTCGGGTCCTCCGGCCGGGCATCGGGCCAGCGGGAGGCGTTGGTGTAGGTGGTGCCCTCGGTCAGCTTCTGGCCGTCGGGGGCCTGGAGGTGGAGGGACCAGCGGCGGCCCTCGGGGGTGACGATCGTGATGCCCGCGGCGCTCTCGTCCGTGGGGCCGGTGACGTCGAACATCTCGACCGATCCCGCCGCGAACTGCTGGGACTGCCCGTCCGAGACGAACTCGCCGGGCTCGCCGGTGAACGAGAGCGACCCCGAGACCGCCTCGTGGGCCTGCGCGGTGCCCGACAGCGGGGCCGCCACCACCGCCAGGGCCACCGCCGTGAGGACGGCCGCCGCACGGGCCGCCCCGCGCCCCGCCATGCTGCTCTTCAACAAGGTTCTTCCTCCATGGGAGCACTGCCCGCCCCGGTGGGCCGGGACGGGGTCGTACGCGCGCCGCCGGACGTTCGGGTACCGGACGGGCCGGACCCGTGGGGGCGGCTGGGATCTCCTGGGCGGCGCAGGCAGGAAGCTAACAGTGCCCACTGACAACGCGTACCGACGGCGCCGGTGCGGTGCGGGTACGACGGGGCGCGGGCCCGGGGCCCGGGGTACGGGGCGGCGGCTCGGAGGGGTGCGGAATACTGCCGTACTCAATCACCGTCGTGAGCAGGGGGACCCGGTGCGACCGCTGTCGAAGCACGATCCGCAGCAGATCGGCCCGTTCCGGATCGACGGGCTGCTCGGGGGCGGCGGCATGGGGCGGGTCTATCTCGGCCACTCCGCGGACGGGCGGCCCGTGGCGGTGAAGACCGCGCGCTCCGAACTGGCCGACGACCAGGGGTTCCGGACGCGCTTCGCCCGCGAGGTGGCCGCCGCCCGGCGGGTGAGCGGGCCGTTCGTCACCCCCGTCCTCGACGCCGCCCCGCACGACGACGTGCCCTGGATGGCGACCGGTTACGTGCCGGGCGTCTCCCTGACCGACGCCGTGCGCGAGGACGGGCCGCTGCCCGGCCCCGCGGTGCGGCTGCTGACGGCGGGCCTGCTGCACGCCCTGGCGGCGGTGCACGCCCAGGGCCTGGTCCACCGCGACCTCAAGCCGTCGAACATCCTGCTCACGGCCGAGGGCCCGCGCGTCATCGACTTCGGCATCGCGTACTCGGCCGCGGAGACGGCCCTGACGGCGACGGGCACCGCGCTCGGCACCCCCGGCTACATGGCACCCGAACAACTCGTCATGTCGGGGCCCGAGGTCACGGGCGCGGCAGATGTGTTCGCGCTCGGCGGGGTGATCGTCTTCGCGGCGACGGGCGGCGGCCCGTACGGGAGCGCGGACCCGCAGGTCCTCATGTACCGCACCGTGCACGAGGAGCCGCGGCTCGACGGCCTGCCGGACGGGCTGCGGGAACTGGCGGCGGACTGCCTGGCGAGGGAGCCGGGGCGGCGGCCCGCGCTGCCCGTCCTGATGAGCCGGGCCGGCACCCCGGGCCCGTACGCCGACTGGCTGCCGGAACCCGTCTCCGTACGGCTGCGCGAGCTGTCCGGGGAACTGGACCGCCTGTTGCCCGGGCCGACCGCCCCGGCCGGGGGCGTACGGCCGATGGGTTTCTCCCCGCCGCTGCCGCCCGCCCCGCTGGCCGGACCGACGGGCCCGACCGAACTGCTCCCGTCCGGCTCCTCCGAGCCCGCCGACGCCGTGCCCACCGCTGTGGCGCCCGCCGACGCCGTGCCCACCGCCTTCGTGACGAAGGAACCCGCGGCCCCGGCTCCGGTCCCGCCCCCGGCTCCGGCGCCGAGCCGGCGTCGTGTGCTCGCCGCGCTGGCCGGGGCCGGGGCCGTGGCGGGCGGCGGGGCGCTGGGCTGGACGCTGTGGCCGGACGGCTTCGGCGGTTCCACGGGCGGTTCGGGGTCCGGCGGGGGCTCCGGCAAGAAGTCCCGGACGGCCGTCCTGCCGAAGGAGATACGCGACAGGGGCGTCATCACCGTCGGCCTGGACCCCGTCTATCCGCCCATGGAGTACATCGACCCCGACGGCAGGACCGTCGGGGTCGACATCGACCTCGGGAACGCCCTCGGCCGTGAACTGGGCGTGCGGTTCACGTTCAAGAACACCAACTTCGACTCCCTGCTGCCCGCTCTGGACGCGGGACGGTGCGATCTGGTCATGTCGGCGATGACCGACACCAGGGACCGGCAGCAGGGGCGGACGAACGGCACCAGGACCGGACGCGGCGTCGACATGATCGACTACTTCGGCATCGGCCTCGGCCTCCTCGTCCGCAAGGGCAACCCGGAAGGCGTCGGGGGCCCCGGCGACCTGTCCGGCAGAACGGTCGCCGTCGAGCGCGGCGGACTGGCCCGGGACTACGTGGGCGAGGCCGGCCGCGGAAACCCGAAGGTCCGGGAATTCGACACGGTGGACGAACTCTGCGAGGACGTGAGGACGGGCCGCTCCGCGGCCGGCCTCGCCGACTTCCCCGTACTCGCCCACGCCGTCGCGACCGGCCCGCACGGCGGCACCCTCGAAATCATCGGGGACCAGCTCGACCCCGCTCCCTGCGGCATCGCGGTCGCCAAGTCCGGGACGGACCTGCGCGACGCCGTGCGGGACGCACTCGACCGCCTCATCGCGAACGGCGAGTACGCGAAGATCCTCAAGAAGTGGGGCGTGCAACAGGGCGCGGTGCGCCGGGCGGTCGTCAACGGGGGCAAGTAGGAGAACGGGGGCGGGGCACGCGGCCCCCTGCTCACGCCTCCGGGGCCGGGGGCGTGAAGATGCGGTCCAGGTGGTGGCGCAACACCTCGATGGCCGATTCCGGCTGCCGCTGGCCCACGAGGATGCTGGTGCCCATGCCCGCCGCCATGGCGAGCAGGCCGACGGCCTCGACGCGCGGGTCCATGTCCCGGCCGGTCAGCCCCGCGTCCCGGGCCCGTCCCAGCAGACCGGCCAGGGCGTCCTCGGCGGCGTCGGGGTTGTCGATGAAGGGCTGGGCGGCCAGCGCCTCGTCGGTCACGGACAGGATCGCGTACGCGCTGTAGAGGAGATGGAAGGTCCGGCTCTCCTCGTCGGTCGGGAGGGAGGCCAGGAGCAGCGCCTCGGCGGTCGCGCGCGGGCCGGGGTCCGCGCCGCAGGCCCGGAGCCGTTCGCCCACCCGCGCGGTGAACCGGTCGGTCAGCTGCTGGAGCCCGTGCAGCAGCAGCTTCTCCTTGGTCCCGAAGTAGTACTGCACGAGCCGCAGCGAGACGCCGGCCTCGGCCGCGACGTCCCGCATGCCGACCGCGTGCAGCCCGCGCCGCCCGGCGGCCCGGACGAGCGCCTCGGTGATCTGGCGCCGCCGTTCCTCGTGGTCCACGTGCTTCGGCATGTTCTCGTGTCTCCACCCATCGCTCGTGCCCGTACGCGTCCGCTCGTGCCCATGCGTCCCTGGGCGTGCCCACGCGTTCCCGGGCGTCCCGCTCGTCCCGGATGGCGGGGCGCTTGCAGGACCCTTTCATGATACCGCCGTATCAACATGGTGGTACGGTCGTATCACTACCGCGAGGGACCGGTTCCCGGCGGTTCCCCAACGGGTCCTCAACGGAGGTGCCGCCATGCCCGAGAACACCACCCGCGCCCGCCGCGACATCGGCCGCTACGTCAACGACGCCCTGCGCGACCGGTACTTCGCCGCCTGCGACGCCGTCTACGCGCTCGGCGCGCCGGTCCGTTCCGAGACGGACGTCGAGACCTCCTTCGGCACCACGCACGTCTACCGGTACGGCTCCACCGACCCGGCCGTCGAGGCCCGTACCCCGGTCGTCCTGATCCACGGATCGGGCGGCTGCTCCGCGCAGTGGTACCCCAACACCCGGGCACTCGGCGCCGAACGCCCCGTCTACGCCCTCGACACCCCCGGCGACCCCGGCCGCAGCGTGCACCGGGAACCCATGTGGCAGCCGGAGCGCGCCGCGCAGTGGATGGACGAGGCCCTCGACGCCCTCGGCCTGGACCGGGTCCACCTCGTCGGCTCCTCCTACGGCGGCTGGCTCGTCATCAACCAGGCCCACCTGCGCCCCGGAAGGCTCGCCTCCGTCACCGCCCTCGACCCCGGCGGCCTGGAGAAGGTCGGCCTGCGCTTCTTCGTCTGGATCTTCGCCAGCCTCTTCGCCACCTCCGCCCCCAAGGCCCTGCGCCCCCGCCTGGCGGCCTGGCTGGAACAGCCGGTCCTCGTGGTGCCGGAACTGCGCGCGATGATCCGCTCCGGCGTACGGGCCTTCCGCATCAGCCGCCCCGCCCCGCTCCCCCTGACCGACGAGGAACTGGCCACCATCCGGACGCCGTTCCACCTGGTCATGGGCAGGCGCAGCCTGCTGCTCCACCCCCGGCGCCAACTGGAACGCGTCCCGCGCCTGATCCCCGGCGCCCGGGCCGAGATCATCGCCGCCACCGGCCACGGCCCCCAGATCGACCACCCCGACCTGGTCAACGCCCGCATGCTGGCCTTCCTGAACGAAACCGACTCCCGCACCACCGGCTCCTGACCGGCACCCGGCCGTCGGCGTCCGGCCCGGCCGTTTCGCCTGGCCCGGCCGTTTCACCCGCTTCACCCGTTCCACCTGTTCCGCCGGCCACCGGCCGATGCCCTGATCAGCGCGTTTCCAGGGCGTCGGCCCGTTCGGTCAGGTCCGCCGCGAGGCCGTCCCAGTCGGGGCCGTGCAGCCACAGGTGTTCGGCCGCCTCCCGCATCAACGCCGGTTCGTCCGGCCGCTGGAGGAGCACCAGCCGGTAGGCCAGGTTGCGGACCCAGACCGGCAGGTGACCGTCGACCAGGTTCGGACAGAGCTCGTGCAGCAGGGCGAGGATCGAGTCCGCGTCGGCGAACGTCAGCTCCTCGACGAAGTAGTGCTCCCGGTGTTCGAGACCGCATTGCGGCGTGGGGCGGTACTCGTCCCCGTAGAGGCAGCGGGCGTGCTCCGTCAGGCTGTTGTGCATGCTCCGGAGGCTACGGCGCGGTCGCGGCCCGAGGGGCGGGTCCGGCGGTTCCGGCGTTTCCGTGGTTCAACTTCGCGACTTTCCGGGAGTCGAAGAAGAATGCGCGCATGCCTGCCGACGGGCCTGCGCGAGGAGCCCGGACCCAACCGGAATCGACCCGCCCCGACCGAACGGATCAGGCCAGGCGCGAATCGAATTTGGGTACGGATACTCACGACCGATTCCTGACCCGCCAGGAGCATGGGAGCACCACAACTCCAGGGGGAACCAATGAATATCCGTGCCCTGTATCGCCTGACCTTCGCCAACCCCGCTTCGGCCGTCTACCTGGGAATCGTCGGCGCGTCCGTCGTGTTCGAGGTGGCTGCCGCACTGCTCTCGGACCCCGGAATCGTGGGAGTGTGGCCGTTCCTCCTCACCGCCCCCACCTCTCTGGTGACGGTGATGGCCGGTCAGTTCCTCTGGAACGACGCGTCGCCGGGCTGGTTCCTGGTCGCCGGGATGGTCTTCTCCGCCCTGGTCCAGTCGTTCGCCCTCGGGGCGGTCCTGGAGACCCTGCGCGCCCGGCGCCGGGTGATCGCCCGGCCGGGCCGCGGCTGAACCGCGCCGCTCCTGCCCGGTCGAGCGCCCCGTACCGCCGCTCCCGGGCGGGGCCGCCGGGCCCCGATTCGTCGCGGGAACTCTGCGTTTGTCGCCGGTCCTCTGCGGATTCTTCCGCGATCTGTAACAGAGGGATCCCGCACGGGCGTTCGTATGTCTTGATGGGGGCAGGGCAGGGCATCGGCGGAAACGGCAAAGGGGCGGGCGGACGTGGCGAAGCACAAGGGAAAGGGCTGGCACACCCGACTTCTCGGGGCGGCGCTGGGAGTCACGGCGCTGGCCGCTGCCACCTCGGTGTGGACCGCGCAGGCCGACACCACCGGAGCCCGGCAGCCGCAGGCGGGCGCCTCGGCGTCGGACGGACGGTCCCAGGAGCAGGTCGAGAAGGTGGCGGCGGACATCGCGCACGCCTCCGAGAAGGGCCCCCGCGGCGTCAACATCACCATCGACGACGGCCCGGACCCGAACTGGACGCCGCAGGTGCTGCAGCTCCTGAAGGACAACGACGTGAAGGCCACGTTCTGCATGGTGGGCACGCAGGCCCAGGCGTACCCGGACCTGGTCAAGAAGGTCGTGGCGGCCGGGCACCGGCTGTGCAACCACACGGTCTCCCACGACACCGCCATGGACACCAAGTCCGAGGAGTACCAGGCCAAGCAGATCCTGGACGCCGAGCGCATGATCATCAAGGCGTCCGGAGGCGTCCGGCCGCAGTACTACCGGGCCCCGGGCGGCGCCTTCACCCCGTACAGCCGGAAGCTCGCCGCGTCCCACGGCATGCGGCCGCTGGGCTGGAACGTCGACAGCAGGGACTTCGAGCGTCCCGGCGCGGCCACCATGGTCGCCACCGTCAAGCGCGAGATCACCAACGGGCCGACCGTCCTCTTCCACGACGCGGGCGGGGACCGCTCCCAGACCATGGAGGCCCTGCGCGAGGTCCTGCCCTGGCTGAGGCAGGAGGGCTACTCCTTCGGCTTCCCCGTGCGGTGAGCCGTCGGCCCCGCCCGCACGGACGCCGGGCTCCGGCCCGGCTCGGGTACGTGTCCCCCCGGGAACGGAGTACGACATCGTGACGAAGCGCAGAACCGGAAGAATCCTCCTGGCGGGCCTGGCCGCCGCGGGCGCCGCCGCCACCGGCGCGGGCCTGCTGCACAACCGCCGCCCCGACCGCAGGGAACACCTCCACGTCACGCTCTTCGGCGAGCCCGGCTACCGGGGCCGCAACCGGACGCTGACCTGGAAGGGCGGCAAACACCTCGTCGTCCCGCTCGGCCGGTTGCAGCTGCCGCACATCGGCTCGATCAGGCTGGAGCGGTCCGCGTACCGCTTCCGGCCCGAGGTGCGGCCGCCGGACGGGTACATGCTGCGGCGCGCCCTCATCGAGCGCCTGGACCCCGAGGACTCCGGGGACGGCGTGTACGGCTTCGTCGCCGTGAACCAGATCGCCGGCATGTTCTCGATGGGCCGGTGGGAGCCGGTACCCGAGCCCGAGGCCCGGTCCGGAGTCCGGCTCCGGGCCGAACTCCCCGGCAAGGCGGTCATGGGGGACGCGTCCGCCACCGCCCCCGACGCCCGTCCCTGGCACGACGTCCTGACCGATACCCCCGATCTCGGCGCCTGGAGCACCCGCACCCGCTACCTCGAACTGGGCTACCACCGCGGACGAGTCCTCCCCGGCGCCTGACACGCCCCCCTCGTAGCCGACCGCACCGGATGCCGTGAATGTCGCGAAGGCGGGAATCCGTCCGGTGCGAGGGCGCGGCGCACCGGGCGGACGCGCCCGGCCCGGGGCAGGCTGGACCTCGACCCCCGCGAGGAAGGCCCGATGCGATGGATCCGGTGACGGACTCCCTGAACGAGGTCCACCGAAGGCTGAGCGGCCTGCGCGACGGGCAGGTCGCCGACTACATCCCCCAGCTGGCGACGGCCGACCCGGACGACTTCGGCATCGCGCTGGTCAGCATGGCGGGACACACGTACCGGGCGGGGAAGACGGACAACCCGTTCACCGTCCAGTCGGTGTCCAAGCCCTTCGTCTACGCCCTCGCGCTGGGCGACCTCGGCCCCGACGAGGTGCTGCGCCGCGTCGGCGTGGAGCCCAGCGGCAACCCCTTCAACGCCATCAGTCTGGAGCAGGGCACCGGGCGCCCCGCCAACCCGATGATCAACGCCGGAGCGATCGCCACCACCGCGCTGGTCCGCGCCGACGGCCCGGCCGAACGCTTCCGGCGCATCCTCGCCTGCCTGTCGGCGTTCGCGGGCCGGTCCCTCGACGTCGACGAGGACGTCTACGCCAGCGAGGCCGCGACGGGCGACCGCAACCGTGCCCTGGCCTATCTGATGCACTCGGCCGGCTCGCTGGGGGCCGACCCCGAGGAGACCGCCGACACGTACTTCCGCCAGTGCTCCGTCCGCGTCACCGTCGTCGATCTGGCGGTGATGGCCGCGACCCTGGCCAACGGGGGCCGCAACCCGGTCACCGGCGTCCGGGCCGTCGCCGAACCCGACGCGGTCCGCGTCCTGGCCGTCATGGCCACCTGCGGCATGTACGACGGCGCGGGCGAATGGCTCCTCGACGTCGGCCTGCCCGCCAAGAGCGGCGTCTCCGGCGGCCTCATCGCCGCCAGCCCCGCCCGCTTCGGCGTCGCCGTGCACAGCCCGCCGCTGGACAGGTCCGGCAATCCGGTCCGCGCCGTGGCGGCCCTCGGCGAGATGTCCGAGCGCTTCGGCCTCCACATCATGCACGGCCCGGGACTGCGCGCCACGACCGTGACCGGCGCCGAGCGCTTCGAGCACGACGGCCGGACCATCGGTGTGGTGTCCGCCCAGGGGATCCTGGAATTCACGGAGTTCGAGGCGTTGGTGCACGCCGTACGGGAGGTCACGCCGGCCACGCCGGGCTGGATGATCGTGGACCTGACGGCGGTCACCGGGGTACTGCCCGGTCCGGCGGCGGGGCTGGCCGCGGTCCTGGACGACCTCGTCGACCGGGGCCACCGCACCGTCGTCGCCGCTCAGGAGACCTTCGTCGAAGCGGGCGAGGGCCGCCCCCGGACCTGGGAGATGTTCCGTACCCGGGAAGAGGCCCTGGCCTGGTGCCGACAAGCCTGACCCGCCCACCGGCCGGGCGGAGCACCACGTGCGCCGCCCGGCCCGACGCCCATGGGCGAACTCATGGCGCACGAGCGCCAGGGGCCCGGAAATGGCCCAGTCGGCTCGCATGGAAGTGGCCCGTGCGGTGGGCCAACCGCGCACTACCGTAGGGCTGATGACCGCGAGATCCACGTCCACCTCCACTTCCACCTCCGCATCCGCGTCGGCCGGCCCGCCCGTGTCCGTGGCCCTGTCCGAGGCACCGCTGCGCCAGTCCCGTAACTCCGCCGCCTTTTGGGCCGCGGCAGGCCGGTGCCGGGGGCACGAGGTCGTCCGGCGCCGCGGATTCGTCGCGGTCGACGGCGACGAGCGGGCCGGCCTGCGGATCCTGATCCAGGAGCCCGACCTCGACCCGGGCGAACTGGCCGAGTTGAGCGAACTGGTCCACCGGGCCGCGGGCCCGGTGAACGCCGAGGACCCGTTCAGCGCGACCGACCTGAACCACCTGGGCCTGCGCAGTTGGCGGATGCCGGTCATGCTGCGCCGGCCCGGCCCCGTGGGCGAACCGGCACTGGACGTGATCCGGGCCCGACGGCCCGAGGAGCTCCGGGCGGCCGAGCGGATCGTGATCGAGAGCTTCGAGCTGGCCGGATTCGAGCCCCACCGCCCCGGCGAACTGTTCCCGATGACGCTGATCGGGCAGCCGGGCGTGGACGTGTTCGTCGCCTCGTACGAAGGCGTGGCCGCGGGAGCCTGCGTCGGTGTCGTGGACGGCGGCGTCGGCAGCCACTACTGGGTCGGTACTTCGCCGGCCTTCCGGTCGCGCGGGGTGGGGAGGGCCGTCATGCTCGGCGCCCTCGCCCACCTGGCGGACCTGCCGAACACGCTCACCGCTTCGAAGCCGGGCAGGCCGCTGTACGAGTCCCTGGGGTACACGGTCGCGGGGCTCTCGACCTGGTGGGCCTCCGCTCGGTGACACCGCCCCGGCCGGTACGGCGAAGGCGATCGGCGGCAGCTTCCCGGCCCGGGGCGAGCGTGTACCGCGAACGAGGAGTACGCGGCTACCGGCGCGTCAGTCCGTGCCGGTCGGCCCACGCGCCGATCGCGGCGGCCAGTTCCCCGGGGCGGTCCTCCGGGGAGTGGTGACCGGCGATGCCGTGGCGGGAGACCTCCAGACCCGCGATGTTCTCCTCGCACCAGGCCACGGCTCCCCGGTCGGTCATCGCGCCCGGGCCCGGCTCGAACGCGGCCAGCAGCTTGGGGACGTCATGGCTGGCGGCCAGCCAGGCGTCGTAGCGCTCGATGCGGGCCACGACGTCGGCGGGTTCGGCGTCCAACGGCATCATGCGCGCCCACGCCAGCACCGGTCGGCGGCTCCGCGGGGTCGGGAAGGGGCGGCGGTAGGCAGCCAGGTCGGCGGGGTCGAGCGGGGTGGCGAGCGTGTCGGGGAGCCCTTCGATGAACAACGACTTCTCCAGGATCATCTCCTCGCCCACCCCGGGGGTGCGCAGCAGGGTGAACAACTTCCTTCCGGCCGAAGGGAATTCATCGCCGACCAGCGGCTTGACGATGGTCTCGGTGAAGGCGATGCCGCGGACGCTGCCCGGGAGGCGGGCGGCGCGGTCGAAGGCGAGCGCGCCGCCCCAGTCGTGCCCGACGAGAACGGCCTCGGTGAGGCCGAGCGCGTCGAACCAGGCGTCGAGATAACGGGCGTGGTCGTCGAAGGAGTAGGCGAGGTCGGGCTTGCCGGAGTCGCCCATGCCGATGAGATCGGGAGCGAGGAGGCGGCGGCCGGGCGCGGCGACCTCGGGCAGGACGTTGCGCCACAGGTGGGAGGAGGTGGGGTTGCCGTGGAGGAAGACGAACGGCAGCCCATCGGGATCGCCGCTCTCGCGGTGGTGGAGGTGGGAGTCGAGAACAGGAAGGGTGGGCATCGCGGTGTCACGTCGCTTTCCGTGCAAGAAACTCAGGGGAATACAGAGGAATTCGGGGGAATTCAGAGGTTGAGGCTCAGGACGCGGTCGACGGAGATCTCGATGACCACCAGATCCGGCGGCGCGGGAGGGAGCACGCGGTAGCGGTCGGCATAGCGGCGCACCGCGTCGGCGACGCGCGTCTCGCCGTCGTCGACCACGGCCCGGCCTTCGAGGGTGACCCAGCGGAAGCCGTCCGCCTGGCAGAGCGCACCACGCGCCGCGAGGCCGCCCGCCGCGACGTTCCGGGCCTTGCGGGTTCCCGCGCGGGTGGTCACGCGGGCCAGGCCGGCGGCGGCGTCGAGGGTGAAGCGGACGGGAGTGACGTGGAGGGTGCCGTCGGGGCGGATCGTGGTGAGGGTGGCCGTGTGCGGTTCTGCGAGGAACGCCCGTGCGGCAGGCGGCAGTTCGGTGGTCGCCCGTCTCACTTCTTCTTCACTCCCTCGTTCCAGATCAGCTTGGCGATGTTCGGCTTCACGTCCGTGGTGATGACCCCCATGGCCGTGCGGACGTACCGCTTTTCCGCCAGTTCGCGCAGCATGCTCGCGGCGAGGTCCGCGCGGGCGGTGAAGACGCCGTCCGCGCTGGTCTCGGCGGTGCGGTAGTCCGTGACGGCCGGGTGCTCGAAGAGGCCCGAGGGCCGGACGAGGGTCCAGTCGAGGTGCGTCCCACGGATCACGGACTCCATGCGGCGCATGTCCTCGTGGAGGGTCCGGCCGAGGCGCCGGTTCACCAGCGGGTCGAGCACGTGGTTGAAGAAGTGCGCGCCGGTCGGCCGCCACGCCGGGTCGGCGATGCTGGAGCTGACGGCGAGCAGGCGCGTGATGCCGTGACGTGCCATGGCCCCGGTGATGGCCCGGGCGCTCGCCGAGTACGTGGTGATGGTCTCCTTGCTGAAGCGCGCCCCCAGCGCGGAGAGGACGGCGTCCATCCCGCCGACCGCGGCGTCGACGGCCGCAGGATCGGTGGCGTCGGCGACGGCCACGGTCAGGCCGGGCCGTTCGGGCAGCGAGCCGGGGCGGCGCGTGACGGCGACGACCTCGTGCCCGGCGGCGAGGGCCTGGTCGGTGAGGTGGCGGCCGGTCGGTCCGTTGGCGCCGAAGACTGCGATACGCATGGTGTCGGGCATCCCTTCGTGTGGATCGCGGAACGCCCTTGACTGTGCTGATCGCGAAACCCAGGCTCAACGCCGATGAATAACGCCGCCCCCGCCCCCGCCCGCACCCGAGGCCGCCCCCGCGGGGCCCCGCCGACCCGCGCCTCGATCGTCGGGGCGGCCCGGTCCCTGTTCCTGGAACACGGCTACCGGCGCACCACCTTGCGCGCGATCGCCGGAGCCGCCGGGGTCGATCCGGCACTGATCGCCTATCACTTCGGTTCGAAGAAGGGCCTGTTCGCGGAGGTGATGCAGTTTCAGTGCGCCCAGGCGCTGACCGTGGACGACGTCCTCGCCGGCGACCGGGCCACCCTCCCCGACCGCCTGATCGACGCGGTGACGGACCTGTGGGAGGACGCCGACTTCCGGCGGCTCACCGCCCACGGGAACGAGGCGGCCGAGGCCGTCCGCGAATACCTGGAACAGGAGCTGCTGGCCCGGCTTGTTGAATTTCTCGGCGGCCGGGACGCGACCGCCCGGGCCACGGCCGTGGTGACGGTCCTCGGCGGCCTCATCTACACCCGCTACCTCAACCCGCTCCCCACTCCCGCCGCCCTCACCCCGTCCGAGGCCCGCCGCATGCTCGCTCCGGCGCTCCGCGCGGCACTGGCCCCGAGACCACGCACCGCGGCGCCCCCCGGAACGGGCGGGACCCGGATCCGGGCATGACCCCGGCCGGCCGCACCCACCGGTGCGTTGCGGCGCGCTCTTCCGTCAGCCGGATCGCTCCGTGGGCCGGGGACGGGGCGATCCCGGTGCCGGACCGGCGGGAGAAGCAGGAGCGCCGCCTTTCACAGGGTGGTCGGCGCGCGGTACGCGGCGAGGAAGGTGCGGACGCCGGCTGTCGCGTAGAGGTCGAGATCGGCTTCCGTGTGCTGGGCGCTCCCGTGGAACATGGCCTGGTTCACGGGGATCCACAGCAGGAGCCCCACGAAGTGGTGGGCGGCCAGCGCGGGCTCGTCGGTGCGCAGTACTCCCTGGTCGGTGAGGCGCCGGAAGGTGGCGGCCAGGGTGACCAGGACCCGCTCGAAGCCCTGCTCGTACCAGGCGGCGCCGAGCGCGGGGAAGGCGTCGGCGTTGGCGATGATCAGTCGGCGCAGCCGGATGACCTCGGGGCGGGTGAGGGTCGTCAGTAGCCCGCGGGCGAGGCGGGTCAGGTTCTCGTCCAGGTCGTCGGCCGTGGCGGGGACGTCGGCCACCAGATCGATCGTGCTGTCGATGCGGTCGGTGGTCGCCAGGATGATCTCGGAGAAGAGTTTCTCCTTGTCGGCGAAGTGCTTGTAGACGGTCTGCTTGGAGACCGCGGCCAGTTTCGCGATGTCGTCCATGCTCGTCCCCGCGTACCCCTTGTCCAGGAACACGGTGGTCCCGGCGTCCAGGATCGCCTGGTGCTTGCGTGCCGAGCGGCTGTCCATCTCCGGCTCCTCCTGCTCGTCGTCTCCCCCTCCCCGAAGAGTACTGGACCGACCAGTACTCGTGTGGGTACTGTACCGTCCAGTTCTGAAACGGTGGGGTCTTCCGGCCGAACCGCATACCTATGGGGGTCTCGCATGGACAAGGTCTTCTCGGCCGATGGCACCGCCATCGCCTTCGAGCAGCGGGGCTCCGGCCCCGCACTGGTGCTCGTCGGCGGCGCCTTCATGACGCGGCACGCGTCCGCGGAACTCGCCGGCCTGCTGTCCGAGCACTTCACGGTGTTCACCTATGACCGCCGGGGCCGTGGCGACAGCGGCGACGGGCCGTCCTACGACGTGCGGCACGAGGTCGAGGACCTGGACGCCCTGATCGAGCGCGCGGGCGGCGAGGCCATGCTCTTCGGCATGTCCTCCGGCGCCGTACTGGCGCTGGAGGCCGCCGCCCGGGGCGGCTCCGTGACCCGGCTCGCCCTGTACGAGCCGCCCTTCGTGACCGATGACAGCCGCCCGCCGCTGCCTGCCGACTACGTCACCCACCTGGAAGAACTCGTGGCACGGGGCGAGTACGGCGACGCGGTGGCCTACTTCATGACCGCGGCCGTGGGTCTGCCGGCCGAGGCCGTCGCCGGTATGCGGCAAGCCCCCTTCTGGGCCGAAATGGAGGCCACCGCCCCCACGTTGTCCTACGACGGGCGGATCATGGGCGAGACCATGTCCGGCCGCCCGCTCCCCGGCGACCGCTGGCGGACGGTGACGGTCCCCGTCCTCGTCGGCAGCGGTGACGCGGGTGCTCCGCACATGCTCACCGGGGCGCGGGAACTCGCCGCGCTCGGAACGAACTTCACCCTCCAGGTCTTCCCCGGCCAGGAACACGACATCGCCCCGGAACTCCTCGCCCCCGCCCTGACGGCCTTCCTCGCCGAGGGGCAGGCATGAGCAGGACCTTCGGCACGGAGGGGGGTGACGAGAACCGGACTCGTGCTCCGAGCCCGGGAATCACCGGCTCCCGTCTTCATCATCAGGCTTCCGACCTGGAGCAACGGCCTCTGACGGCCGGTCTTCCGCTGGCTCGGCGGACCCCTGGTCGACCACTGCTCACCGTCTCGAAGGACACGGACGGGGCCCGAGTCGTCCGGGCCGACGACGTCACCCGGGCCGCCGGCCGTCTCGCGTTCCCGGCGGGGGCATCGACACCGCCGGGCCCGCCGGGCGATGCCGACAGCGGGCGTACTCGCCTCAAGCCTGCTCCGGGAAGGTGCCGGATTCGGCGGCGCGGCGGTATTCGGCGTTGATGCGCTGGGCCTCTTCGAGCTGGTCCTCAAGGATGATGATGCGGCAGGCGGCCTCGATCGGGGTGCCCTGGTCGACGAGTTCGCGGGCACGGGCGGCGATGCGGAGCTGGTAGCGGGAGTAGCGACGGTGGCCGCCCTCGGAACGCAGCGGAGTGATCAGGCGGGCTTCGCCGATGGCGCGGAGAAAGCTCTGGGTGGTGCCGATCATCTCGGCGGCTCTGCCCATGGTGTAGGCGGGGTAGTCGTCGTCGTCGAGACGGTCGTACGAGTTGTCTGCTGTCATTTGCACCTCTCCGTGAAACGCATAGAGGGGCCCTGGTGCCGGTACTGGCACCAGGGCCCTGAAGGAACTTCTACACCACCTGCCGGCCCTGATGAAGCGCCGGCCTTCTGTATCCGCCCACCCGGCCTGGCTGCTGCCGGGGGTGCGGGGATCGCGGTTGCTTGACCGAAGACCACCTCACTATCGATGTCCTGCGGTACCCGGACTCAAGACTTCCGCCCGGGCGATCCTGATGGCGTCGTGCTCCTCCGTTCTTTCCTTGCCGATCAACCTCTTGTCATGCGGGTACTGCGTACTGCTGGTGATGCGAACTGCTCAGCGGCCCGAGGAAGCGCCGCTGTCCGGCTGCCGGTTCCATGGCCGGTCCGGCCTTCGCCGTGGCCCGGAACGCCACTGCCGTCCTCCGGTGCGCGCGTCCGCAGCCCGACGCCTTCACCGGCGGTACAACTCACTGCTCTCGCGGGTACCGCATCTGCCATGACCGCGGTCCCGCTCCCGGAGGCCCCTGATCACTGCGGGCCTCCCGGTCCGGCCGCCAGTTTCGTCACCGTCCTGCGTAAGACCTGGCTTCGAAACTCCGCCGCCGTACCGTCCTGCTCCTTGCAACTGTCCGTACTGCTCCGCCGGCAGTTCATCTCTGCCAGGCCATGCTGTCTCTCCGGGTTACGAGAGAAAACATAATCCACCTGCTCCCCAATGTCTACTGCGGCCGACATAGATTTTCGTGTCCCCGGCAGATAGACAATGGGAACCGGGCGGAAGCGAAAAGTGACCGCGACGGCGCGGCGTCACCTGTGCCCGCGCCCCCGACTGGCTCTCCCGGCAGGGCGGCCAGTGGTGGAGGGGGTGAGGCGGCCCGTGGGAGCGGCTCTCATCTCGAAGATCGGCGAGCTGTTCGTCGACGTCGCCGGGGCGGGGGAGTCCGGGCAGAGCGGCCGGATGCCCCTGAGCGTCGTCACCGGGGGCGTTGTCGCACGGGTCGACCGGCACCCGAAGCGCTGGGGCGGCAGAGGGGCCGGAGCTCCGGGCGGACCTTGACCGCCCGGCCGAGTTCTCCGCCGTCTTCGCCGCCGCGGCGGGGAAGGGCGATCCGCCCCTACGCGTGCACTCCCGCACTCCCACGTGGCGCGGATCCTCCGGGGCGGGCGGGGGTCCCGGGGCGGGCGAGATGTACCGCGTCTCGATCATGGACGGCAGGGTCTGGACCATGGGCGACGCCGGCTGCCCCGATCGCAGCCCCGCCCCCGTAGAGGATCCGCCCATCGATACACGAAAGGACCCGGCGCACGAAAGGACCCGGCCGGCGAGTGCCGGCCGGGTCCTCTCGGCTGCCTGGGTGTCAGTTCATGTCCGCCCGTGGATCACGGTCAGGATGCCGTCGGGGCGCCGAGTGCCGCAGAGGCGCGCTGGACGGGATCGAGGCCGTGGGCGGGCGTGGTGCTCCGAGGGAGGCTGCGACAGGTGAAGCCGAGTCCGGTCATGGCGCGGACGACTTCACGGGCGGTGAAGTCGCGGCGGTCCTGGCGGGTGATGACCTGGCCGACCTGCTTGACGGGGTAGGCGCGGCGACCGATGATCACGGACTCGTCGACGATCTCCTCGGGGCTGACGCCCTTCATGGAGTTCAGGACGCCACTCCTCGTGAGGTCGAAGGGGAAGCGGGCGATGACACAGCGCACGATGCCTCATTGGGGGAGGGGGGAAGGGGACGGTCCCGCCGCGGCGGGCGGTTCACACGAGGACGAGGGTCGGCGCGGGGGTGCCCGGGTTGCCGTCCTGGCCGCCCATGACACACGGGGTGACGGCCCTGCGCGGATCGAAGGCCCGTCCTGGCCCGGAAGCGGTGGAGGAGGCGGATGGTCCGCTGTCGCCGGAGAGGTCGCGCAGCTGGAGCCGGTCCGTATAGGCGGCGCTGTCACGGACGGTGGTGAGCTGGGCCCAGGTGACCAGACCGGTGCGCTGATCGTCGTTGTCGCAGACGAGAAGGCGGCCGGTGCGGGCCCCGGCCATGACGGCCAGGGCCACTTCCACGGTCATGTCGTCGCAGACCTGCGGTTCGGTCGCGCTCATGGCGTCGGTCGTCGCGGGGCGGGAGGGGGCGGGATGCGTCGGGCGGGGCTGCATCTGGATCGGCGTCACAACGTGCCTCCTGAGGAGATGGGTCGGCTTCCGCATCACGCGACGCTCAGGCAGCCGTGCCGGCAGAACGCCGTGCACCGGCGTGTCCGGCCGCCGGGGCGGAACCGCGTCGACCGCGAGAGGCCGTGCCGCGCCTGCGCTGCTCGGTGGGCGGCGCGGTGATCGTCACGGGAATGCCGGAGGGCGTGCGTGCGCCGGTGATCCGGGCGAGCGCGTCCTCGCCGGAGCGGACCTGGGTGGTCTCGGGCACGATGCCGGCGGCCGTCATGAGGCGCATCATGTCCCGGCGCTGGTTGGCGGTGACCAGGGTGACGACGCTGCCCGACGCGCCGGCTCGCGCGGTACGGCCGCCGCGGTGCAGGTAGTCCTTGTGGTCGGTGGGCGGGTCCACGTTGACGACGAGGTCGAGCTGGTCGACGTGGATTCCGCGGGCCGCGACGTTCGTGGCGACCAGAACGGTGATGTGTCCGCTCTTGAACCAGGCCAGGGTACGGGTGCGCTGCGGCTGTGACTTCCCGCCGTGCAGCGCCGCTGCCCGGACACCAAGGCCGAGGAGGTCTTCGGCGAGACGGTCCACGGCGTGCTTGGTGTCCAAGAACATGATCACCCGGCCGTCACGAGCTGCGATCTCGGTGGTCAGCCGCTGTTTGTCGGTGCCGTGCACGTGCAGGACGTGGTGCTTCATCGTCGTGACCGCGCCCTGGGAGGGGTCGACGGAGTGGACGACGGGGTCGGTGAGGTAGCGGCGGACCAGGAGGTCGACGTTGCGGTCCAGGGTCGCGGAGAACAGCATGCGCTGGCCTCCGGACCGGACCTGGTTCAGAAGAGCGGTGACCTGGGGCATGAAGCCCATGTCGGCCATCTGGTCGGCCTCGTCCAGGACGGTGATGGCGACCTGGTCCAGCCCGCAGTCGCCGCGGTCGATGAGGTCCTTGAGACGGCCGGGGGTGGCGACGACGACTTCGGTACCGCCCCGCAGAGCACTCGCCTGCCGGCCGATCGGCATCCCGCCGACGACGGTGGCCAGGCGCAGCTTCACGGCTCGGGCGTAAGGGGTGAGGGCCTCGGTGACCTGCTGAGCGAGTTCCCGGGTGGGAACCAGGACCAGGGCCAGCGGCCGACGGGGTGCGGCGTGCTGTCCGGCCGTACGGGCGAGCAGAGCCAAGCCGAAGGCGAGCGTCTTGCCGGAACCTGTCCGGCCGCGGCCCAGGACGTCCCGGCCCACCAGGGAGTTCGGCAGCGTCGCGCCCTGGATGGCGAACGGGACGGACACGCCCTGCGCGGTGAGCGCAGCCAGGAGACGCCCGTCCAGGGCCAGGTCGGCGAAGTTCTCGACGGGGGGCAGCGCCGGAGTGATCGTCCTCGGCAGGGCGAACTCCCCCTGCGCGGCGGCGGGGTGCCTGCCGTATCCGCCCGACCGGCTCGTACCCCCCGTTCGGTTCGTGCCGAACGACCCGGAACGCCCGCCCCGGCCCGTTCCGGCGAGGGAGTCGTATGCGTGGCCGCCCTGGCGGCGGGTGCGGGAGGAACGGCCGTTCATGCGTGTGGGGTTCATTCAGAACCTTTCTTGATACGGCGCGCATCGAGAAATTCCGACAGCGGATGAACGGCGTTGGGAATTAAAGGAACGGGCCGAATGGAATGTGAGAACCAGGCGGCTCCGGCCTGGTTGCGAAATCATCGGTGCAGGCGAGTGGGCGGCAGTGATTCGGGTGCACGGGGAGATCCTGTGAAATGCATGCAGCTGGGGCCCGCACCCCGAGGGATGCGGGCCCCAGCTACGTATTACGCGTCAGCGTCAGGCGGGAACGATGTTCTCGGCCGTCGGGCCCTTCTGGCCCTGCGCGATGTCGAAGGAGACCTTCTGCCCCTCCTGGAGCTCGCGGAAGCCCTGGGAGGCGATGTTCGAGTAGTGGGCGAACACGTCGGGGCCGCCGCCTTCCTGCTCGATGAAGCCGAAACCCTTTTCCGCGTTGAACCACTTCACGGTACCGAGGGACATGTCATTTCTCCTTTGGGCAGTGCAGCGGAATCCGCAGTTTACGGACGCCGTGTCGCCGCGATGATTCCCTGCCCGGAAATGACCGGAATGCAAAACGCTTCCGCACGGCAGGCGGCCGACGGGGCGCTTGAAGTTTTCGGGTACCAAAACTGCAACTGATTCGACAGTAGCATGCCGGCGCGGCCCGCGCGTTTCCTTGATTTACCTCTGCGTGCCGCCGGTAAAAACTCTCTCCGGGGCGCCGGTTAAAATCTCGGTCCGCGAACGCAGATATTCGCGCACTCGGAATTTGGCACCCAGGTCGGCTCACCCCGGCCGGGGGCGGCCGAAGGGGAGGCCGTAGCCGGGCGGGAGCTGGAACCGGACCTCGCGCACGAGGGCGTCGCCCCGCTGTGGCGGCCGCGGTGGAGAGAACCGCGGCGACGTCCCGCAGGGGGTTCAGGACCTCGGGGAGGCGGGCGGCGAGTCCGGCCCGCACGGTGCCGACCAGGGGTGCGCCCGGCAGGGCCAGGACGATACGGGCCGCTCGTTCGGCTTCGGCCCGGGTCCGGTTGCTCGCCACGTTCCCGGATGTGGTTCAGGAGCGCTTCCCTGCGCATCGGCGTCTCACATCACCTCCGGGGAGGGAAGGGGGTGCGGAGGACGGGGTGCCGGAGGGGGATCGGGTTCCCCCGTCCTCCGCCGCTGGTTCCGGCCCGTTCAGTCGGCGATCTGCTTGCGGTCGGACGCGCCGCCGATGCTGATCTTCCGCGGCTTGGCGCGTTCTGCGATCGGGATCCGCAGAGTGAGGACACCTGCGTCGTAGTCGGCTTCGATGCGCTCGGTGTCGAGGGTGTCGGCCAGCATGATCTGGCGGGAGAAGACACCCAGGGGCCGCTCGGAGAGCTCCATCTGCACGCCGTCGGACTTCTCCGCGGGGCGGCGCTCGGCCTTCACGGTCAGCATGTTCCGCTCGACGTCGATGTCGATGGCCTCGGTGCTGACACCGGGGAGGTCGAAGGCGATCACGTACACGTCGCCCTGGCGGTAGGCGTCCATCGGCATCACGGACGGCTTCGACCACGTGCCCGACGCGCCCGAAAGCTGCTGAACGATCCGGTCCATCTCGCGGAACGGGTCAGTGCGCATCAACATCGCGAAACACCTCCAGTTGGTTCAGGCAGGAGCTGCCAATGCGCTTCGATGTGTTCCCGTTGTAACATGTCATCGGAACGATGACAAGAACGATGTCATCCGAAGGACGACATGACTGGAGGCCGAATGAACGAGGCCGCACAGCCGACCGCGCCCGTCACCTTTCTCGCGGCGGCTGCCGCTCTGGAGACCATCGACCAGGCCCTCAAGGAGGCGCAGCAGCCCTCCGCCGCCACGCCTCCGGCGGCGCCGGAGGCGGGCCCGCACCCGGCCCTGGCCGCGCTTCTGCTGCTGCGGGAGGTCCGCGAGCAGCTCGCCGGCTGGGAAACGGGCCTGATCGAAACCGCCCGCGGCCAGGGCGCGAGCTGGGCCGACCTCGCGGGCCCCCTCGGAGTCGCCAGCCGCCAGGCCGCCGAACGCCGTTACCTCCGGCTGCGTCCCGGCAAGGCGGGCAGCACGGGAGAGGAGCGCGTCCAGGCGACTCGCGACACCCGCGCCGCCGACCGCAGCGTGAACGCCTGGGCCCGCGACAACGCGAGCGACCTGCGCCGTCTGGCCGGGCGGATCACCGCTCTCACCAGCCTTCCGGCCGACGCCGAGGGTGCGATCGGCAACCTGAACCTGGCCCTTGCCGACAACGACGCCGCCCGGCTCGTCGGCCCCCTGACCGAGACCCGGGCCCACCTGCGGCCCGAGGACGC
This sequence comes from Streptomyces sp. NPDC002669, assembly GCF_042889165.1. Lineage (NCBI taxonomy): Bacteria > Bacillati > Actinomycetota > Actinomycetes > Kitasatosporales > Streptomycetaceae > Streptomyces > Streptomyces sp. NPDC002669. The sequence goes on from NZ_JBIAQQ010000004.1 coordinate 405,550, forward strand.
CGAGCTCGCCGAGCGCATCGACGACCTGGCCCGCCACACCGAACAGCTCCGCCGGAACACCCACGACCAGCGCGGCTCGTGATCCGCACCACCGCTCGGGCACAGACCCGGCTCGGACGGCGTACGGACCGCAGCCCCACCAGGACGGGCGGCCCGCGGGCGGGCGCGGTCCGCTCCCAAGGACAAGGCTGGAGCCCCCGCCGGAGCGACCGTCGCGGTCGGCCGCCTCGGCCGGAACATCTGACGCCCACGCCTTCCTCGCCGCCTTCGAGCGCGCGAGCAGCCCCGGGCTCGCGGCGAACGCCGACCTGACCGACCCGGGCTCAGTCCGGCCCCGCCGCCCTCTTGTTCGGGGATGCGATGAGGTGGTCGTCGCCGTACGGGTTGTCGGTGGCACGTACTGGCGTGCCCGCAGAGTTCCCCGTTGCTGTTCGTACGCCTTGAGGAGCCGCAATGCCCGGAGACGCGCCCGAGCTCTACGCACCCTGATACCGGCATACGCGGGCCTGCACGGGAAGCCACCTTCCTCACCTCGGAGCCCAAACGACCCTCGCGTGCGGGAGAGCACGTGGGGGGCGAGCTACTCCGCTTCGCGGAGGGCTTCCGTGTTTCTCGTCCGCATCTCTTCACGCCGGGGCCGAGAACGCGAGCCCGGAACTGTCGGAGGTTGCTGTCGGCCTCCGCCATCGCAGAACTTTTATAGGGTGGTGCGCGGTCGGGTGTTTTGTCCGGGTGTGGCGCAGGGTGCCGTGAATGCATAATCTGCTTGCGTCGTCCCTCGGGTGTGTTTCGTAATCCTTGGCGGGTGCGCGGTTTTTGGTACCGCGCACCGATCCGCCAGGGATTATGGGACAGCCCTTGGCCCGCACGGTCCTCGCGCCTGATATCCGGCCGACTTGACCTCGGCGACCGGTGTCGTCGCTGAAAGCAACGCCGAAGCGAGACGGTCCTCTCGGGCGTCTCCGTATTTCTCTGCGAGGGCTGCGTTTCTTCGGTGATGCGGGAGGAGTTGTCCACCGCTCTCCCGGGAGGAATTGCTTGCAGGTCGGCCGCTGTCACCGTGAATGCGAGGCATGCGTAATGGGGAGTGACTGATCTTTTTCGTGATAGAGTCTCAATGAATTCACAGGACGCCGCGATTAAAAGGGGAATGGCGTGAATACCGAGAAGGTTACGGCTCGACGTCTTACGGCCGAGGAGATTTCAGGCTTGGGTCCCCAGGACGGAATCTTCGTCTCGGCGGGGACGAGTGGCCTTCCTCTCGACTGCTACGCCCCGGCTTTCCTCACGGAGCCGGGCAAAAATTTCGAGGGAGGGTCCTTCGCTGCGAGGACGGTTTTCGGTGAGGAGATTCACGTCCTCCCGGACAACGCTGAAGAGGCCGGGATCTGGATTGCCGACAAGGAGGGGGAGGAGATCGAGGTTCTCCAGAGTGCCGGTGTCCTCCTGAACCTTGCCCTCTTCGTGCCCGGCGGGAACAAGGAATCCCTGGAGTCGCTCTACTCCGCCGCGCGGGACGCGTTCGGTGCGGGAGTGGTTCAGCGCTGGAGCGAGGAAGTCGTCGCGGTGCCGGACGTCAAGGTCGACCTGTACGAGGAGCCGGCCCGGGCGCGGAAGAACGCGAACAACCAGAACCGCGACCGCCGCGCCCTGGACATCTACCCGACCCGAGTGCGGTTCCTGGAGCCCAGCGAGGGCTGGAAGTTCATTGTCGAACCGCACAAGGAGATCGTTGACGACACACCGACGATCTGACCTGATGGCAGCCCGGAGGCCACGCCGGACGCGCAGGTCCGCTCCCGGTGACGGATTCAGGAGGGCGTAGCAACCCGCTGGTCAAGCGGCTGTTGTCAGCAGTGCAGTCAGACGCTCGGCTGGGGTTTCCCAGCCGGGCGTTCTGCGTGGGCGTGAGTTGATTTCCGCGGCGACAGCGTCCGGGCGGTAGTGGCACCGAGGACGACGGTCGGGGCGAGGACGGCGGAGACGGCAGTCCGGTTCGCAGCCACCGGGACGTCTCCGGGCCGGTTCCGCCCGACGGTCACACGCACCTCGCCGTCCGGCGATCGATCACGGTCTGCGCACGCGCGGCAGTTCACGTACGCACGACTTCCTCCGCGTACGGGCGAACGTCCGGCCGGTCCCGGTCCGGGACGGTCATCGGCTCGCCGTCGGCCCTGAGGAGCCGCGGACAAGAGCGAGCGACGAGAACCGAACTCGCGCTCCGAGCTTGGGAGTCACTCGGCGCTCAGGCGCAGATATGCCATCTGACCTTCGGGAACAGGCTGGTGCCGCCCGGGTCCGAATGCCGTATCGGCACCCGTCCCGACCGCTCTTCACCGCCGCCACTGGCACGTCATGGCACGGCCGACGGGCACCTGCGGACTGCGGCCGTCGGCGCAACCGGCGACCAGCGCGCCCACTCGGCGGCAGGACGCCGTTCCGTCAGGGAGTGGGCTTGGCACGGACGTGGACGCGTTCTCCCTGGGGGCCGAACAGGCTGAGGACCTCCACGGGGGACTCGCCCGTGGGGCCGAACCAGTGCGGCAGCCGGGTGTCGAACTCGGCGGCCTCACCCGGCTTCAGGATCAGGTCGTGATCGGCCAGGACGAGCCGCAGCCGCCCGGACAGGACGTACAGCCACTCGTGCCCCTCGTGCGTGACGGGCTCGGGCCGGTTCTGTTCCGCGGGAATGATCGATTTCCAGGCTTGTACGCCCCCGGGCTGGGCCGACAACGGGATCACCGTGCGCCCCTGGTGCACGCGGGGCTTGAGAGGGACCCGCGGGTCGCCGACCTCGGGTGCACCGACGAGTTCGTCCAGGGGGACCTGGTGGGCGTGCGCGATGGGGAGCAGCAGTTCCAGGCTCGGGCGTCGCTGGCCCGACTCCAGCCTGGACAGGGTGCTCTTGGAGATGCCGGTGGCCTCGGCCAGCGTCGCCAGGGTCACGCCGCGCTCAGCGCGGATGCGCCTGAGGCGGGTACCGGACCTGGGCCATCGTGGCGGCGATCGGTGATTGCTCGTCCATGCCGCCATTCCACTCCCGCGTCCCGGAAATGGCAACGGAAGCTGTCGGCTCACCGGCTCGAGCGCACCATCGCGCCAGGAGGTGGTCCTCATGACCGATTCGACGGATGACCAGAACAGCGAGACCCGGCGCGACGTGTTCGGCGGTGTGCCCGACGACGTCCACGACGTGGTGGTGATCGGTGCCGAGCGGCCGGCCTGAACGCCGCCCTGCTGCTGGGCCGCGCACGCCGCAAGGTGGTGGTGATCGACGCCGGCGCGCCGCGCAACGCGCCCGCCTCGCACATGCACGGATTCCTGTCCCGCGACGGGCTGCCGCCGGCGGCCCTGCTCGACCTCGGGCGGGCCGAGATCGCCCGGTACGGCGTCCGGATCCTGCGGGGACGGGTGGAGGAGATCGACCACGGCTACTACGTCCGCCTGGCGGGCGGGGTGGTGCCCAAGGCGCGTCGGGTCCTGGCCGCGACCGGGCTGCGCGACGAACTGCCCGGCATCCCCGGTGTGCGCGAGCGGTGGGGCAAGGATCTGCTGCACTGCCCGTACTGCCACGCCTACGAAGTCCGCGACCGGCCCCTGGCCGTCCTCGGCACACACCCGGGGTCCGCCCACCAGGCCCTGCTCCTGCGGCAGTGGAGTGACAACATCGTCTTCTTCCCGCACACCTCGGACCTGACCGCACAGGACCGGGAGCAGCTGATCGCGTGCGGCGTGCGCGTGGCAGAGGGGGAGGTCAAGCAGCTCGTCGTCGACGGCGACCGGCTGCAGGGCGTCGAACTGACCGACGGCCGCGTCTTTCCTCGCGCCGCCGCGTTCCTCTTCCCCCGCATGGTGCCGCACGACGGGCTGCTGACCGCACTGGGCTGCGACCGGGACGGCAATGGCTGGGTCGTCACCGACCGCACCGGTCTCACCAGCGTCCCGGGAGTCTGGGCCGCGGGCAACGTCGTCGATCCGCGGGCCCAGGTCGTCCCCGCCGCCGGCATGGGGTCCGCCGCCGCCTTCGCCATCAACACCGACCTGCTGGACGAGGACGTCGACCGCGCCGTCGAACAGCACCGCGTCACGGCCGTTGCCACCGCCGAGTAGCCCGCGGCACGGCGACGCCGGACCTCACCCCCGACCGAGCAAGCAAGGCAAGGAGCCCACGCATGCCCACACCCGCCCCCGCCCGGTGGACAGCGTCACCGAGCAGACCTTCACCGCCCGTGTCCTCCGGGCGGAACGACCCGTCCTGGTCCAGTTCTGGGCCACCTGGTGCCACCCGTGCCGGATGGTCACCCCCATCGTGGAACAGCTGGCCGCCGAGCACTCCGACGACTTGGACGTCGTCCGGGTCGACCTGGACGAGGAACGGGGGCTGGCCGCCGAGCACGGCATCACCTCCGTACCCGCCTTCGTCGTCTACACGGGTGGCCGGCCCGCAGGCTCGTGGGTCGGCGCGGCGCCCAAGCACGCCCTGGAGCAGAAGCTCGCCTCGATCCTGCAAGCCGGCGAATGACGGACGGCCGGACCGGAACGAGTCTCCGCTCCACCGAGCCCCTCACCCAGGACCTGGGCGAGGGGCTCGCGTCGCGGGGCAGGTGCGGAAGACTCAGGCGCCGCTGTGCCGTCGTGCGATATCGGCCGCGATGCCGTCCGGGACGCCGGCGAGACCCGAGGCGAACAGGGCATCGAGGTCCCAGGGATCGGCTCCCGCGCGCATGGCGCGGGCCAGCCGGGGGTAGGCCCCGGCCGCACCGCGGCCCTCACCCACGCCCTGAACGGTCTCCGCAGCGAGAACGGCAGCGGCTTGGAGGGGATCCGCGCCTTCCTCGTCCTGCGCATCCTCGGCGTCATCCCGCCCTCGCGGCTGACCAGACCCGACCTCCTGCTCGTCCTGATCAGGCTCGCCGAGAGCACGCCCTCCTCGCCGCCTTCGAACGCGCGGGCAGCCCCGGGATCGCGGTCAACGCCGACCTGACCGACCCGGGCGCCGTCCGGACCATGGCCGACCTCGTCAACGCCGAGATCGGCCCCGTCGACATCCTGGTGAACAACGCCGGCTCCTACCCCCGCGTCGCCTGGCAGGACACCGACGAGACCGCCTGGAACTACTCCCTCGACGTGAACCTCACCGTCCACTACCGCGCCTGCCACGCGCTCACCCCCGGCATGATCCAACGCCGCTGGGGCCGGATCGTGAACATCGGCAGCGTCAACGCCCGCGCCGGCCGGACGAACCTCGTCGCCTACAGCACCGCGAAGGCCGGACTGCTGGGCCTGACCCGCTCCCTCGCCCGCGAACTGGGTCCGTACGGGATCTGCGTCAACACGGTCCTGCCCGGAGCCATCCAGGTCGAGGCCGAGAACGCCCTCCCCGCCCGGCACCGCGCGCGGCCGGAGGACCAGATCAAGCGCCAGTGCGTCCCGCGCCGTGGCCGACCCGAGGACGTCGCCGCCCTGGTGGCGTTCCTCGTGGGCCCCTCCGCCTCCTTCATCACGGGGCAGTCCGTCCACGTCGACGGCGGCTGGCTGCTCCACTGAGACCCTCAACAAGCAAGGAGAACAACCGAAATGATCGAACGAGTCCGCGCCGTCCTCGTCACCCCCGACGACACGATGCTGGTCATCCGCCGCACCAGGCCCGGCATCCCCGTGTACTGGGTCCTGCCCGGCGGTGGCGTCGAACCCAGTGATGCGTCCCGGGAGGCCGCCCTCCATCGGGAGATCCACGAGGAGATCGCGGGGAAGGCCGACATCATCCGCCTCCTCCACACGATGGAGTCCGGCGACGAGCGCCAGCTCTTCTACCTCGCCCGCATCGCGACCTGGTCCTTCGACGACCGCACCGGTCCCGAGTTCAGCGCCGAGGGCCGCGGCGAGTACGCGCTGGAGGAGATCCCGCTGACCGTGGAGGGAATCGACGGCATCGGCCTCAAGCCCGAGGAGATCGCCCACATGCTGCGGGGAGCCATCAGCGCCGGAAGTCTCGGAGGCGGGGTATCCCTCTGAGCCTCGAGTGCACGCAACATATGGGGCCGGAGGTGGAGGGCGTGTCCCGGGGGCGCTGAAATTCGTCGGCGATGAAGGTCTGAAGGACACTCGTGGCATGTGAATGGCACACGCCACGAAAGTGGTCCGGACAACAAACAAGGCCCGGGTCGATGACCTGGGCCTTTGTCGTGGAGCGGGTGACGAGAATCGAACTCGCGCTCTGAGCTTGGGAATCACCCGGCATTTGGGCCCGCGAAGCGCTTCTGACCTGCGGAAACGCTACCCGGACGCCGCTTCTGCATCGCCTGCTCGACTCCCTTGTTGTCCGCTGCTGACCGCCTCTACTGGCACGTTGTGGCACGGCGGCGGATCAGCCGCGCCACTCGACCAGGACGAGAGTGGCGTCGTCCGAGGTGGCTTCGCCGCGGGCTCGCTTGAGCGTGTGGGACAGGTCCCGTGCCACCGTGCGGACGCCTCGGTCCGTCTTCTCCAGCTGGTTCACCCAGTCGATCAGCTGGTCCTCGCCGAACTGCTCCTGCCCGCTCTCGTGTTCCTCGACCAGGCCGTCGGTGAAGCAGAGGATCCGGTCCCCGGGCGCGAGCGTCACCTCGCTGACCTGTGGTTGTGCTCCGCCGAAGCCGACGGGGAGGGTGGTGGGGCTGTCCAGGCGGCCCATGACACGGTGCTCCCGGATCAAGACGGGGACGGGGTGTCCCGCGTTGACCCACTGGAGACGGCCGGTGGTTGTGTCCAGCCGCATCATCTGCGCGGTGACGAAGTGGTCGGGGGCGAACTGCTCGGCCACGGCCCGGTCCATGAAGAGATAGGTCTCGGACAGCTCGATACTGATGCGGCGGGCGTGCCGGTATGCGCCGATGGCTACGGTCGCCATGGCCGCCGCGTCCAGGCCGTGACCCATGGCGTCGATCACGGCGAGGTGGAGGGTGTCGCCGTTCAGGGCGTAGTCGAAGCTGTCGCCGGCGATGTCGTACGCGGGCTCCAGGACTCCGGCGACGGCGACGCGCGGCATGGTCATGGTCAGCGGCGGCAGGAGCGCCCACTGGATCTCCGCGGCTATGCTCATCGGCTCGCTGCGGCGGGTGCGGAAGAAGAGGTCGGTGTGGTTGTTCTTGGTCTGCAGCAGATCGGCGATCAGGCTCGCGATCCTGCGCAGGAGGCGGCGGTCGTCGTCGTCGACCGCGTCCAGGGTGACGGCCAGGACGCCGGCCTGGTCGCCGCCGTCGAGCAGCGGTATGTGGATGCGTACTCCGTCAGCCAGCGCCAGCTCGACCGTGCGCGACGTGAGGAAACACCTGCCGGCCTCCGAACCGTCGATGGACAGCGGCTCGCCGCCCGTCAGCCCTTCGGCGAGTAGGGGAACCAGCCTCTGTTGCCCGTAGTCCTGGAGCAGGATCTGCGGACTCCTGCCCCCCAGCCGGCTCACCGTCTCGGCGACGACCAGCCCGACCCGATGGGGCGGCAGTTCGTGCGCCCGGTCCAGGATCGTTCCCAGGAGTCCCTCCCCGAAGCTCTCCGAGCGATCGGGTTTCCCGCGTCGTCCGAGGGTCATCCCGTTGCCTCCAACCGAGCGGCGATGACCTTGCCCGGTCCTGCCGTACGGGGCGGGGTGCCGCGACTGCGCGGCGACCGGGTTCCGGAGGCCCGCACCACAGATGTGGCCTCCAGGATGCTCCTCGGCGGCAGGTCACGCCACAGGGACGCCGTGCGGGGACACAGCTTGCCGGTGACCGGAGGCGGACCGGTTCAGCCGCCCTCTTCCTCCTCCGCTTCCATGACGCGGATGCCCTGATGGGTGAGCGAGACCATCGCGGGTGCGTTTCCCGGCTCCCAGTCGACGGTGACGAACCCCTCGCCCGCGAGGTAGGGGCAGGCGGAGGCGAGGTCCTGCTCCGGGATGTGCAGGTTGTGGTTAAGCGCGGCTCCGGGGATGCCGAGCAGGCGGTTGCCTTCGGCGGCTGTGTAGACGACCCGGAGGATCTGCCGACGGTGCCGCTGCCGCTCGTGGAGTGTCGCCATGGCCGGGCGTGGTCCTGTCGTCCGTGTGGTGGTCGTGCGTGGCCGGTCAGGGCTCCTCGGTGTAGGCGCCGGTGCCGGTGGGAGGTCTGCTGGTGGCGAGCCAGGTGCGGGCGGGTCCGGCGGCGGTCTCGGTGTCGACGGTGAGGTGGAGCCGTGTACCGCTGCCTGGCACGGGGTAGCTGCGCTGCTCCGCGCCGGCGAAGCACCGGCGGATCACTTCGGCGACCGCGCGGGCGGCCTCGGGCGTGGCGGAGACGATACGAATCTCGGCGTGTCCCTCCTGCGGCAGTGGTTCGTTCTCGGTGGGGTGCAAGACGGCGGGCTCCGTTCGGGATGAAGAGCGAGAGGCCGGCGGGTGGGTCGTCCCTGGTGTCGGGTGCCCCACCCGCGACCTTCGGCCGGAGGAGTGGTCTGGGGTCAGGCAGGCCAGGGCCAGGTGCCCGCAGGCCTCCCGATCGGCGATTCGCTCGGGCGGCCTGGGGTTGCCGTGGCCGGGGGGACGGCGGAGGGAGGGGTAGGGCCGTCGAAGTGGTGGGCCGCTATGCGTGCGTCGTGCTGGGAGTTCAGTCGATGGATCAGGCGTGTTCCGAGCACGATCAGAAGTGCGCCTGCCATAAGCGTGATCAAGGTCCCCATGCCCTCACCTCCCGGTACGTCCCGGTAGCGGAATCATCCGCGCGCCGACGACCGGGTGTGCCGCTGGATGCGACCGGGGCGCCGAGGTGGCCCCGCCATCGGTCTCCCAGGCGTCTTCGCTGCTCCGTGCCTCCCGCATACGGCGGATGGTCGCGGCCTCGCCGGACATCAGCGAGCCCGCGGTGAGGATGCTGCCGGGGCGTGCGGCGGCGGCCATCAGCCGGGCCGCGGAGGCGGGTTCGGTCTCGGGCGGAATCACGAGCAGGTCACAGCGGCCGGTCGTGTAGGACAGCAGGATGATCTTGTCCGGGTCCTGCTCGGTGAACCAGCCCACGTGCAGGACGTGGCCGGTGACGGCGACCTTGTGCGGGACGACGGGCCAGTGGCCGGGGTTCACCAGGACGCGGGTGATGCGGCCCCAGCGTTCTTGGAGGGCGTCGGCCAGCGGAGGCAGCTCGGCTGCCAGGTCGCGCGAACGGGGCCACCAGGCGCCGTCGAGCCGACCGGCGAGAGTGGTCTCAGGGGTGAGCGACAACCGGGCCGGAAGCTCTGGGGTGAGGGCGCGGTTCGCAGTCCTGTCGGGGGTGGTGGTCATGGCGGACCTGCCCCCGGGCTGCCCGTCGGCAGCCCGGTTTTTCGTGTTCCCCGGAAATGACACCTGCGTGGAAGCTGGTGCTCGAAGTACTTCCGGTAGTTCCAGGATACGTCTGATCAGCCCTTTTTCAGCCTGATACGGGGAGGTACTTCCGGTTCGCGTGGACGAGTGTGCGGCGACGGGCGGATCTGCGGGAGCCGGGGTTACCGTGAGATGACGGCACAGTCGCCCGCCGGCGGCCTGCCGTATCTCGGCCGGCCGCGGCCGTGGCGGACCGCGGTACCTCACCCGTAGACGAGCGGATCCACCATGACCGACTCCGACATCCCGCCCCCGTTGCTCCTGCCTGACGAGATCCATCAGTCGGTACGCCCCGGAACGGCGCTGCTCCGGCTGGAGACGACGCACTCCCGCCAGGGCGTCCTCGACGGGGCGTGGTGGCCGCGCACCCGAGACGTGGAGCAGGAGGTTCCCGCGCTGGTGTCCGTGCTGACCGAGCACCTGGGCCCCATCACCCGGGTCGGCCTGGACGCCACCGCGTGGGACACGATCCCGACCCGGCTGGTCATCGACGACCGGGTCGTCCACCTCGACTCCTTCCCCGTCGGCGACGACACCGTCCTGATCACCCGCGGCGACAAGGACCACTTCGCGCTGATGGTGGTGCCGCCGGACACGGAACCCGACGCCGCCCGCACGGCCATGGCCCGCGCGGTCCGCGCCGACAACATCACGCGGGCCACCGAGCTCCTTGTCGCCGCACTTCACCCACCGGTGACCGAACAGGGAGGGGAGGCATGATCCGCACGGCGGACATCCGGGAGTGGCGCAACCAGGCGCAAGAGGTCGAGACAACAAACAAGGCCCGGGTCAATGACCTGGGCCTTAGTCGTGGAGCGGGTGACGAGAATCGAACTCGCGCTCTGAGCTTGGGAAGCTCATGTTCTACCATTAAACTACACCCGCGAAGCGTGCCGCCCGAGCGGCTCGTATCGTTCGTTACTGTACCCCATGCCAGGTCCCCGGCGTTTGAGCCGTGGGGCCTTTTTGTTGTGGGGAGGGGTGGACGCGGGTTCTGTGGGCGGGAGTTGAGGGCGTAGCGTGGGGGTCGGAGTGCCGCGTGGAGCGACGTCCCGTTCATCCCCTAATGTGGCGGTCTCGTCCAAGGTTTGTTGGGGAAGGGACTTGATGGACTCCATGGAGCGCACCGTCGTCCGCTGTGCCGAAGGGCACGTTTTCGCTACCTCCTCGTTCCCGATGCAGCAGCTCGGGGCCGGGCGGATCGGGCCCGGGCGGCTCATTCGCTGTCCGCGCTGTGCGCGGTTGCGGCATGCCGTGCCCGTGGTGTTCGAGCGGCGGTAGGAGCGGGTGGCAGGCGCGCGGGCGGTCCCTGGGTGGGGAGGGCCCGCGCGTTTTGCGTATCCTCGGGACGTGCTTCTCTCAGACAAGGACATCCGGGCCGAGATCGACGCCGGACGTGTTCGCATTGATCCATTCGACGCGTCGATGGTGCAGCCCTCCAGCATCGATGTGCGGCTCGACCGCTACTTCCGGGTGTTCGAGAACCACCGCTATCCCCACATCGACCCGGCCGTCGAGCAGGCCGATCTGACTCGCATGGTCGAGCCGGACGGGGACGAGGCGTTCATTCTGCATCCCGGTGAGTTCGTGCTCGCCTCGACGTACGAGGTCATCTCGCTGCCCGACGATCTCGCGTCGCGGCTGGAGGGAAAGAGTTCGCTGGGGCGGCTCGGGCTGGTGACGCATTCGACCGCGGGGTTCATCGACCCCGGTTTCTCCGGGCACGTGACCCTGGAGCTCTCGAATCTCGCGACGCTGCCGATAAAGCTGTGGCCGGGAATGAAGATCGGCCAGCTGTGCATGTTCCGGCTGAGCTCGCCCGCGGAGTTCCCGTACGGTTCCGAGCGGTACGGGTCGCGGTACCAGGGCCAGCGGGGGCCGACCGCGTCGCGGTCGTTCATGAATTTCCATCGGACTCAGGTGTGATGCCCCATGACCAGCAGCAATGACGTGGATGACGTGCGGGAGAACCTGACCTACGAGGGGTTCGGCCGTGCCGTGCGGGAGCTGGCGCAGACCATCGCGGACGACGGGTTCGAGCCCGATGTCGTGCTGAGCATCGCCCGCGGCGGGGTGTTCGTCGCCGGGGGGCTCGCCTACGCGCTGGACTGCAAGAACATTCACCTGGTGAACGTCGAGTTCTACACCGGTGTGGGCACCACCCTGGAAATGCCGGTCATGCTGGCGCCCGTTCCGAACGCGATCGACTTCTCGGACAAGAAGGTCCTGATCGCCGACGACGTCGCCGACACCGGGAAGACGCTGAAGCTCGTGCATGATTTCTGCATCGATCATGTCGCCGAGGTGCGCAGCGCGGTCATCTACGAGAAGTCGCATTCGCTCGTGAAGTGCGAATACGTGTGGAAGAAGACCGACCGCTGGATCAACTTCCCGTGGAGCGTGGAGAAGCCCGTCGTGCGGCGCAGCGGGCAGGTTCTCGACGCCTGACCCGGCAGGGGCGGGGAAAGAATCGGTGGGAGAACGAGGGCCCCGACACATTTCGTGTCGGGGCCCTCTTCGGTGCCGGTGCGGCGGAATTCCGTGCGGTGCGGTGGTGACCGCGTGCGTCAGAGCGTGCCGAGCTTGATGATCGAGACCAGGGCGATCAGCTGGATCGCGGACGCGCCCAGCGCCTTCGGCCACGGCAGGTCGTGCGACTTGCTCACCATCGTGGTGAACAGCGCGGCCGAGGCCAGCCAGGTGACCCAGCCGAGGATCTGGACCAGGGAGTTCTCGCCGCCGAGGAAGAGCGCGAAGATCAGGCGGGGCGCGTCCGTGATCGACATGATCAGCATGGACAGGCCCACGGTCGGCTGCCAGGCGCCGTCGCCGCCCAGCTGGCGGGCGAGCGTGTGGGTGACCGCGCCCAGGACCAGGCCACCGAGGACGAAGCCGACGCCCGTGAGGACGACGTAGGGCACCGCCGTGGAGATCGTCGCGTTGATCGCGTCGTCCCGGGCCTGGTCGAAGCCGAAGAGGGCGAGCAGGCCGTACAGGAACGTGACGATCAGCGCCGGGCCCCAGACGGGGTAGTCGCGCATCTGGAGGAACGTCGGCCCCGGGCGCAGCACGATCCCGGAGAGCAGCTCCTTCCAGGGCAGCCGCGGGCCCATGGGCTGGGCGGGTGCCTGGCCGGCGCGGTAGGTGTCGCCGTCGTTGTAGTTGTAGGGGTCCTCGCCGATGCTGAACGCCCGGGTGTGACCGGGGGCGTCGGCGGCGAACGGGTCGTCCTGCCGGGGGGAACCGTGGGGGTGCTGGGGCGAGTTGTACGGGTCGCCGAAGTACTCCGGCTCCCCGTGGCCGCCCTGGCCGTGACCGGGCTGGGGGGCGCCGGGGTAGCCGTAGCCGCCGTTGCCCGGGGCGCCGTTGTTGTACGGGGGCGGGGCGGCGTTGCCTCCCGCCGGGGGCCAGGGCTGCTGCCCGTACGGCGGTGGTGCCTGTGCGCCGTACGGCTGCTGCCGCGGTTGTTGTTGCCCTTGCTGCGGGGTGCGGTTGTCCCGGCCGCGTCCGATCCTGAATCCAGCCACTCGTCGAACGTACCTGGTCCGCGCGGGTGCGGTCAGAGGGCCTGGGCTCCCCGCCCGCCATTGCGGCCGAGCTGTGACATCCCCTAGGGGGAACCCCGGGCGTCCCGGCGGGGGTTGCCGGAACGCGGAAGCGGCCGGTCCGCCGTGTGGCGGGCCGGCCGCTTCCTGCGTGCCGCTGTCGGGTTACTTCGCCGGTTCGGGCTCCGGCGCGTCCTCCGCCTCGGCCTCCCCGGCCGGGTCGATCGGGGTCTTGACCGAGTCCAGCAGGAGCTGCGAGACGTCGACGACCTGGATCGACTCCTTGGCCTTGCCGTCGTTCTTCTTGCCGTTGACCGAGTCGGTCAGCATGACGAGGCAGAACGGGCAGGCGGTGGAGACGATGTCGGGGTTGAGGGAGAGGGCCTCGTCGACGCGCTCGTTGTTGATGCGCTTGCCGATCCGCTCCTCCATCCACATCCGGGCGCCGCCGGCGCCGCAGCAGAAGCCGCGTTCCTTGTGACGGTGCATCTCCTGCTGGCGCAGGCCGGGGACCTTGTCCATGATCTCGCGCGGCGGGGTGTAGATCTTGTTGTGACGGCCCAGGTAGCAGGGGTCGTGGTACGTGATCAGGCCCTCGACCGGGGTCACCGGGATCAGCTTGCCCTCGTCGATGAGGTGCTGGAGCAGCTGGGTGTGGTGGATGACCTCGAACTCGCCGCCGAGCTGCGGGTACTCGTTGGCGATGGTGTTGAAGCAGTGCGGGCAGGTCGCGACGATCTTCTTGGCCGACTTCGGCTTCTTCGTGGAGTCGTCCTCGTCGTCCTCGCCGAACGCCATGTTCAGCATCGCGACGTTCTCCTGGCCGAGCTGCTGGAACAGCGGCTCGTTGCCGAGGCGGCGGGCCGAGTCACCGGTGCACTTCTCGTCGCCGCCCATGATCGCGAACTTGACGCCCGCGATGTGCAGCAGCTCCGCGAATGCCTTGGTGGTCTTCTTGGCCCGGTCCTCCAGGGCGCCGGCGCAGCCGACCCAGTACAGGTAGTCGACCTCGGTGAGGTCCTCGACGTCCTTGCCGACGATCGGGACCTCGAAGTCGACCTCCTTGGTCCACTCCACGCGCTGCTTCTTGGCGAGGCCCCAGGGGTTGCCCTTCTTCTCCAGGTTCTTGAGCATCGTGCCCGCCTCGGACGGGAACGCGGACTCGATCATCACCTGGTAGCGGCGCATGTCGACGATGTGGTCGATGTGCTCGATGTCGACCGGGCACTGCTCGACGCAGGCGCCGCAGGTGGTGCAGGACCACAGGACGTCCGGGTCGATGACGCCGTTCTCCTCGACGGTGCCGATCAGCGGGCGCTCGGCCTCGGCCAGCGCGGCCGCGGGAACGTCCTTGAGCTGCTCCTCGGTGGCCTTCTCCTCGCCCTCCATGGTCTTGCCGCCGCCGGCCAGCAGGTACGGGGCCTTGGCGTGCGCGTGGTCGCGCAGCGACATGATCAGGAGCTTGGGGGAGAGCGGCTTGCCGGTGTTCCAGGCGGGGCACTGCGACTGGCAGCGGCCGCACTCGGTGCAGGTGGAGAAGTCGAGGAGGCCCTTCCAGGAGAACTGCTCGATCTGCGGGACACCGAAGACGGCGTCCTCGGCCGGGTCCTCCCAGTCGATCTCCTTGCCGCCCGACGTCATCGGCAGCAGTGCGCCGAGCGCCGTCCCGCCGTCGGCGTTCCGCTTGAACCAGATGTTCGGGAAGGCCAGGAAGCGGTGCCAGGCGACACCCATGTCCTGCTTCAGGGCGACCGTGATCATCCAGATGAAGGAGGTCGCGATCTTCAGGCCGGCGAAGAAGTAGGTGAGGTTCTGGAGGGTGGAGACGTCCATCCCCTCCAGCCAGCTGACGACCGGGTACGAGATGAAGAAGGACGCCTCGTAGCCGTCGACGTGGTGCTGGGCGCCTTCGAGGGCGTGCAGCATGAAGATGCAGACGCCGACGATGAGGATGACGGCCTCGACGAAGTACGCCTGGCCGAAGTTGGACCCGGCGAAGCGGGACTTGCGGCCCGGCTTGCGCGGATGGGCCAGCTGGCGGATGACGATCAGGGTCAGGATGCCGAGCACGGTCATCGTGCCGATGAACTCGACGAAGACGTTGTAAGGCGCCCAGTCGCCGATGATCGGCAGGATCCAGTCGGCCTTGAAGAGCTGGCCGATGGCGTTGACGATCGTCAGCAGCAGGGAGAAGAAGCCCACCGCCACGAACCAGTGCGCGACACCGACGATGCCCCAGCTGTTCATCCGGGTGTGGCCGAGGAACTCCCGGACCACGGTGACGGTGCGCTGTGCGGGCTCGTCCGTGCGGGTGCCCGCGGGCACGTTCTGGCCGAGCCGCATGAAGTTGAAGATCTGCAGGAGGGCGCGGAGGAACAGGGCCACGCCTACCACGATCAGAACCAGCGACACGATGATCGCGGCGAGTTGCATTTGGGGGCTCCTCGGGCCTGCGAGGGTGGAATCCAGTGTCAATGAACGAGTACTGGCGATTATCAGGTCTTACTAAGCAGTAACTTAATCAGTCCGTGCTGACACTATCCACTTCTTCCGGTGGGCTGTAGCCGCACCGGCGGTGATCTGTGTCGCTCAGGCGTGCCTTGCCGCGCCGGGCCAGTGCGCGGACCGTCCGGTGCAGCGGAGCGTGGGCGGCCCTCACCAGGACGGCCAGGTCCAGTCCCATGTGGTGGTGCTCGGCGTAGTACTGGTCGAGCAGGTCCGGCTCGTCCCAGGGCATTCCGGAGCGGGAGCGCACCTGTGCCAGGCCGGTGAGGCCCGGTTTCAGTTCCAGTCGCCAGTGTCTCGCGGCGGGGGAGGCGATGGTGCCCCGGGTGCAGGTTCCGCCCTGTACGGGGGACCCGCTCCCCTCGTGCGGGGGCAGGGGTTCGGGGCCGACCAGGGAGAGGTCGCCCCGCACGACGTGCGGCAGCCGGGAGAGCACGTCCAGCCGCAGCCGCCGGGTGCGCAGCGAGTGCAGGACGAAGACGCGGCCGCCGAGGCCGGTACGGGGCGAGTGGTCCAGTACGCCGCCCGGGGGCCGGCGGGCCGCGAGCGCGAGGGCGCCCGCGGCGAGCAGGGGTGAGGCCAGGAGCAGCAGGGCCGAGCCGAGGAGCAGGTCCAGTACGCGCTTGGCCGAGGGGTGCTCCCGCCGTCCGGGCCGGGGACGGGGCCGGGGGAGCGTTCGCCGCCGGTTCCGCGGTTGCCTCTGCGTACGCATCGTTCGCACCTGCCTGGGATCACGGCCCTGCCGGGGGCGGGGGTCACGGCGGATCGATTGCCGGTTTTGCGTGGCTCACAGCATTTTGTGACAGAACGATCCCATGAGGCGATGATGAGGAGGGGTTGCGCCGCCCGGGGGAGGGGGGAGTGTCGTCCCGATCGCCCCGTTGCCGGGGTGTGCGGGCGTGGGGGGCGCACGGATGGCGCGAAGCGCGTGCACGATAGTTGAGTCGACTCGACTCAGGTCTGTTGACAGTGTGGCGGGGGTCGTGCATCCTTGAGTCAGATCCACTCAAGTAGTCAAGCTGGAGGAACTGAAATGGCACGTGCGGTCGGCATCGACCTGGGCACGACTAACTCCGTCGTCAGCGTTCTGGAAGGCGGCGAGCCCACCGTCATCACCAACGCAGAGGGCGCCAGGACCACGCCGTCCGTCGTCGCCTTCGCGAAGAACGGCGAGGTCCTCGTCGGAGAGGTCGCCAAGCGCCAGGCGGTCACCAACGTCGACAGGACGATCCGTTCGGTCAAGCGCCACATGGGCACGGACTGGAAGATCGAGCTCGACGGCAAGAACTTCAACCCGCAGCAGATGAGCGCCTTCATCCTGCAGAAGCTGAAGCGGGACGCCGAGTCGTACCTGGGCGAGAAGGTGACCGACGCGGTCATCACCGTCCCCGCGTACTTCAACGACTCCGAGCGTCAGGCCACCAAGGAGGCCGGCGAGATCGCGGGCCTGAACGTCCTGCGCATCGTCAACGAGCCGACCGCCGCCGCGCTGGCGTACGGCCTCGACAAGGACGACCAGACGATCCTCGTCTTCGACCTCGGTGGCGGCACCTTCGACGTGTCGCTCCTGGAGATCGGTGACGGTGTCGTCGAGGTGAAGGCCACCAACGGTGACAACCACCTCGGTGGTGACGACTGGGACCAGCGCGTCGTCGACTACCTGGTGAAGCAGTTCGCCAACGGGCACGGCGTGGACCTGTCCAAGGACAAGATGGCCCTCCAGCGTCTGCGCGAGGCCGCCGAGAAGGCGAAGATCGAGCTCTCGTCCTCGACCGAGACCACGATCAACCTGCCCTACATCACCGCCTCCGCGGAGGGCCCGCTGCACCTGGACGAGAAGCTCACGCGTTCGCAGTTCCAGCAGCTGACCGCGGACCTGCTGGAGCGGTGCAAGACCCCGTTCCACAACGTCGTCAAGGACGCGGGCATCCAGCTCTCCGAGATCGACCACGTCGTTCTCGTCGGTGGTTCGACCCGTATGCCGGCCGTCGCCGAGCTCGTCAAGGAGCTGACCGGTGGCCAGGAGGCCAACAAGGGCGTGAACCCGGACGAGGTCGTCGCCATCGGCGCCTCGCTCCAGGCCGGTGTCCTCAAGGGCGAGGTCAAAGACGTCCTGCTGCTCGACGTCACCCCGCTGTCCCTCGGCATCGAGACCAAGGGCGGCATCATGACCAAGCTCATCGAGCGCAACACCACGATCCCGACCAAGCGGTCCGAGATCTTCACGACGGCCGAGGACAACCAGCCGTCCGTGCAGATCCAGGTCTACCAGGGCGAGCGCGAGATCGCGGCGTACAACAAGAAGCTCGGCATGTTCGAGCTGACCGGCCTGCCGCCGGCCCCGCGCGGTGTCCCGCAGATCGAGGTCGCCTTCGACATCGACGCCAACGGCATCATGCACGTCGCGGCCAAGGACCTCGGCACCGGCAAGGAGCAGAAGATGACCGTCACCGGCGGCTCCTCGCTGCCGAAGGACGAGGTCAACCGGATGCGCGAGGAGGCCGAGAAGTACGCGGAGGAGGACCACGCCCGCCGCGAGGCCGCCGAGTCCCGCAACCAGGGCGAGCAGCTCGTCTACCAGACGGAGAAGTTCCTCAAGGACAACGAGGACAAGGTCCCCGGCGACGTGAAGACGGAGGTGGAGACCGCGCTCACCGAGCTGAAGGAGAAGCTCAAGGGCGAGGACACCGCCGAGATCCGCACCGCCACGGAGAAGGTCGCGGCCGTCTCCCAGAAGCTCGGCCAGGCGATGTACGCCAACGCCCAGGCCGACGGTGCCCCGCAGGACGCCGCGCAGGCGGGTGCCCAGCAGGCCAAGGCCGATGACGACGTCGTCGACGCCGAGATCGTGGACGACGAGAAGGACACCAAGGGCGGTGCGGTGTGACCGAGGAGACTCCGGGCTTCGAGGAGAAGCCCGACGTCCCCTCCGACGCCACCCCTGACGGAGCTGAGCCGAAGGACGCCCCCTCCTCCGCGGAGAAGGAGGCGTCCCCGGCCGGGGACGCAGCACAGACCGTCGGCCTGACGGCCCAGCTGGACCAGGCACGCAGCGCGCTCAACGAGCGCACCGGCGACCTCCAGCGGCTCCAGGCCGAGTACCAGAACTACCGCCGTCGCGTCGAGCGGGACCGGACCACGGTCAAGGAGATCGCAGTCGCGGGTCTCCTGTCCGAGCTCCTGCCCGTGCTCGACGACGTCGGCCGGGCCAGGGAACACGGCGAGCTCGTGGGCGGGTTCAAGTCGGTGGCCGAGTCCCTGGAGACGGTCGTCGCCAAGCTGGGCCTGCAGCAGTTCGGCAAGGAGGGCGAGCCCTTCGACCCGACGATCCACGAGGCCCTGATGCACTCGTACGCGCCGGACGTCACGGAGACGACCTGCGTGGCGATCCTGCAGCCGGGGTATCGGATCGGCGAGCGCACCATCCGCCCCGCGCGGGTGGCGGTGGCCGAACCGCAGCCGGGTGCGACCCCGGCCGCGGCCAAGGAAGAGAAGGCAACCGACGAGGAGAGCGGTGGAACCGAGGAGGTCTGACAAACCGTCTGACCACCTCGCGGCCCACCGCCCGGCCGTGCGGAAGGCCCCCGGGCCGGCCGCACGGCCGATCGTCCGGAAGGAGGGACGTCGATGAGCACGAAGGACTTCGTCGAGAAGGACTACTACAAGGTCCTCGGCGTCCCCAAGGACGCCACCGACGCCGAGATCAAGAAGGCGTACCGGAAGCTCGCCCGCGAGTTCCACCCGGACGCCAACAAGGGCGACGACAAGGCCGAGGAGCGCTTCAAGGAGATCTCCGAGGCGAACGACGTCCTCGGTGACGCCAAGAAGCGCAAGGAGTACGACGAGGCGCGCGCCCTCTTCGGCAACGGTGGCTTCAGGGCCGGACCCGGGGGCGCCGGGGGCAACTTCAACTTCGACCTGAGCGACCTCTTCGGGGGTGCCCAGGGCGGGGGCCAGGGCGGCGGCGGATTCGGCGGCGGCGGCGGTCTGGGCGATGTCTTCGGCGGCCTGTTCAACCGGGGCGGTACGGGGACGAGGGTCCAGCCGCGGCGTGGCCAGGACATCGAGTCCGAGGTGACGCTCAGCTTCATGGAGGCGGTCGAGGGAGCCACGGTCCCGCTGCGGATGTCCAGCCAGGCACCCTGCAAGGCGTGTTCCGGCACCGGCGACAAGAACGGCACCCCCAGGGTCTGCCAGACCTGTCTCGGCACCGGCCAGGTGTCGCGCGGCACCGGCGGCGGCTTCTCGCTCACCGACCCCTGCGTGGACTGCAAGGGCCGGGGCCTGATCGCCCAGGACCCCTGCGACGTCTGCAAGGGCAGCGGGCGGGCGAAGTCCTCCCGGACCATGCAGGTCAGGATTCCGGCGGGCGTCTCGGACGGCCAGCGGATCCGGCTGCGCGGCAAGGGCGGCCCGGGCGAGCGGGGAGGCCCGGCAGGCGACCTGTACGTCGTGGTCCACGTCGACGCCCACCCGGTCTTCGGCCGCAGGGACGACAACCTCACGGTCACCGTGCCCGTCGACTTCACGGAGGCGGCGCTCGGCGGCGAGGTGAAGGTCCCCACGCTCGGCGGGCCGCCGGTCACGCTGAAGCTGCCGGCCGGCACGCCCAACGGGCGCACGATGCGCGCCCGGGGCAAGGGCGCCGTGCGCAAGGACGGCACCCGGGGCGACCTGCTGGTCACCGTCGAGGTGGCGGTGCCCAAGGACCTCGGCGACGAGGCCAGGGAAGCCCTGGAGGCCTACCGCAAGGCGACCGCGGGCCACGACCCGCGGGCAGCACTGTTCCAGGCGGCGAAGGGAGCTTGAGGTGGACGGCCGACGACGCAATCCGTACGAACTGACCGATGAGACACCGGTGTACGTGATCTCGATCGCGGCCCAGCTCTCGGGTCTCCATCCGCAGACACTGCGCCAGTACGACCGGCTCGGCCTGGTCTCGCCGGACCGCACGGCCGGTCGCGGCAGGCGCTACTCGGCCCGCGACATCGAGCTGCTGCGCACCGTGCAGCAGCTGTCGCAGGACGAGGGCATCAACCTCGCCGGCATCAAGCGCATCATCGAGCTGGAGAACCAGGTCGCCGCGCTCCAGCAGCGCGTCGCCGAACTCTCGGCGGCCGTGGACGGCGCGGCGCAGGCGATGCAGCAGCGCGAGGCGCAGGTGCACGCCTCGTACCGGCGCGACCTGGTGCCGTACCAGGACGTGCAGCAGACCAGTGCACTGGTGGTCTGGCGGCCGAAGCGGCCCAAGGACTGAACCGGGGGGCCGGCCCGGCGCCGCACATCGGGCACCGGGCCGGTTCCGACGGGCGAAGGGGCGGGGAACGAACCACGGTTCGTTCCCCGCCCCTTCGGCGTGGTCCCAGCGGTGGCGCGGATGGTTGGGGCGTGTGGCCGGCGCGGGTTGTCGTGATGTTCGACCGAAATCGGATCACCGATCCGATCACGCCTCGCCACAATGGGCAGGGGACCGTCGGCGCCCCGTTTCGTCCACCACCGCCACCGGTGCCGGGCCCGGGCCGGCCCACGGCGGAGTCGGGAGTCACGCATGTCCATGGTCGGCCTCTTCTGGATCACCGGATCGACGGTCCACATAGGCGCCCCGCCGAACGAGCCCCACGCCGGTGTCCTGGTCACCGGGGAGGGGCTGACGGGGATCGGCGAGGAGCAGCGCGGCCAGTGGGCCTGGGAGGACATCCGGAACATCGAGGTCCTTGCCGCACCCGTGCGTTCCACGGTGGGAAAGACGGCCGGAATTCTTCTGGACATGGTGATCACATCGGCGCTCGGCGGGGTCGATGACGGTCCCGCGATGTTCGTGCACTTCGAAACCCCGGAGGGGAAGGTGGAGTTGACCACCTTCGCGACCGCCCCCTCCTACGGCGCCGAGGAGTTCGGCCTGTCGAGTGCCCTCCTCGAAGCCTTCGCCGACGGCCGGGCCACCCCCGCCGCCCTGTTCGCCTGGGGACGCGACCACCAGGACGGCACCCCCCAGCGCGCGGAGCGCGAGAGGCTGCTGGCGGAGTGGGGCGGGGGCGCGAAGAAGGCGTGAGGGGCCCGTGGGGGTCCGTGGGGCGCATCGGGGGAAATCCGCCGCCTCCCCGGGACGGGAGGCGCTGGGAACGGGCGACCGGCGGGCGCACGGGGCCGGAGCGGGCGGTGCGCGGGCCTGCGGGGCCGTCGGGGCCGGGTCGGGCGGCATCCGGGCCCGCAGGGGCCGTCGGGGCCGGGGAGCGGCCGGCCGGCGGGCCCTCGGGGCCGAGGTGGACGACATGCGGGTCCGCCGGGGCGGGTCCCGCCCGGTCCGGTCCGCCGTCCCGGGCGTTCTCCACGGTGCCGCGGGGGCGGCCCGGTCAGCCCTGTCCCTCTTCCTCCAGGATTCCCGACCGGGCTATCAGGTAGCCGAGCTGGGCCCGGCTGTTGCTGCCGAGGGCGGCGGCGAGTTTGGCGACGTGGGCCCGGCAGGTACGGACGTTCATGCCGAGGCGCCGGGCGATGGAGTCGTCCACGTGCCCCTCCACGAGGAGTTGGGCGATGGAGCGCTGGACGCCGCTGATGCCCAGGGAGGTCGGTTCGTACTTGACCTCCTCGCGCAGCGGGGCCGCTCTGTTCCAGAGCTGTTCGAAGACGTTGACCAGGTACTGGACCAGCCCGGGGTGGCGGAGTTCCAGGGCGACCTGGCGGTCGTCCTGGGCGGGGATGAAGGCGACGGTCCGGTCGAACACGATCAACCGCTCGATGAGTTCCTCAAGAGTGCGTATCTCCACATTCCCGTCGGCCATGCGCTCCGCGTACGCGAGGGTGCTGGGGCTGTGGCGCACGGTGTGCTGGTAGAGGGTGCGGATGCTGACGCCGCGGTGGACCACGGACAGTCCGCGCTCCAGGGATTTGCTGAGGCGATCCTCGATTCGGCCTCCACCGGGCTGGACGGTGAGCACTTCGGTGCGGCACTCTGCGGTGGCGAGATCGAGGGCGGCGTTGATCCGATTCACGCCCTCCAGCACGGTGATGGCGTGGGTGGTCGGCGGCCCCAGAGTGCTGATGTCCATGAACGGCTCGAACGATTCCGTCAGCTCGACCGAGTGCCGGCGGCGTTCCAGGATCTCGCGCTCGATGGGGTGCAGATGTTGCGCAAGGGCGGTGGACGGCGGAACGGGCCGGAGCCAGGCCGGGTCGTCGGGGTCGGGATGCAGCAGCGCGAACTCCATCAGGCAGGGCGCCGGTTCCACCTCGGTGCGGGCGATGCGTCCCATGCGCAATGCGCTGGCGTAAAGACGTCCTCCTGCCTCACACAGCTCCGTGATCCCATGAGAATGTGTCGGATTTGTGTTGCTTATGGTCATATCGTCACCCCCCAGGTTCTTGCACATGCAGGAACATGATGCATCTACGCGGTGGTGTTCGCGTGCTCAGGTGGGACATCGTCTTAGGTGCGGGGGAGAAGAATCCACAAGTGAGGACGAAGCCGACTATGTATAAGCGAATGCTTCGCTCGGCGCTTGCCGTCTCATTCGTCGCGGCCCTGGGTGTCGGGCTGCTGGGCGGCAGCGACATTGGCTGGAGCGAGGATGCTGTCGCCGGTGGTGACATCGGCTGGAACGTTCGGGCCGGAGCCACCGACGACATCGGCTGGACGGTTGCGCCCGCCAAGTCGTCCGACATCGGTTGGGTCGTCCAGGCCTCGGCCGAGGGCGACATCGACTGGGGCGTGCCCGGCAAGTCGTCCGACATTGGCTGGGTCTCGCCCACCGGTACCGGCTCCGCCACGGCCCGCACAAGCGCATGACCATCCCGCCGGACGACCGGACCTTCCGGCGTGAGATGGCTACGGCCTACCGATCAGGCTGGCATTTCATCGATCTCGTCACCGCCCTTCCCCGCCGTGGCGACTCGCTGATGGTCACTCTGTTCGGCGACCCCATCGTTGTTGCACGTGAAGAAGACGACGAAGTACGCGCCTACCGGTGCCTCCGCAAGCCGCGTGGAGCTCCGCAGCCCGTTCGCTGCGCGATCCGGTACGACATGATCTTCGTCAACCTCGACCGGCGGGACCACCAGCTGTTCGAGCCAGAGACTATTTCCGCCACCCCCCGCAGTGCCTGAGCGATCCCCCGTCGTTCCATGTCGCTCAGTCACTCCCCCACACAACGGCGCCATCGTGACCTGAACACGATGGCGCCGTTGTGCTTTTCCCGGCCGGGTTCCCCCGGGGCGTCCCGGGCCGGCCGGACGGTCAGGCCCTGCCGAGCGCCCGGTCCACGGCGATCTCTATGACGATCCGGTCCGGGTTCGGCCGCGGCGTGCGCCCGTAGCGTTCCGTGTAGCGGCGTACGGCGTCGGCCACCGCCTCCGGTTCCGTGCGCACCGTCGCGCGCCCCTCCAGCGTCGCCCAGTGGCGCCCGTCGATCTGACAGACGGCGACCCGTGCCCCCTCCGGGCCGGCGGCCAGGACGTTGGCGGCCTTGCGGGTGTTCCTGCCGGTGATGACCCGGGCCAGTCGCGTCTCCGGGTCGTACGTCACGCCCACCGGCACCACGTGCGGAGTGCCGTCGGGGCGGGGCGTGGTCAGGGTGCACACGTGCCGCGCGCGCCAGAAGGCGAGGTACTCGGGGCCGGGGTTCGTCACGTCGACTGCCATGGGAACAGCGTAGGCAGTGCGCTCACGGCCCCGGCCCCGGCCCCGGCTCCGCCCCCCGCTCCGGGCCGTTCCGGTCCTGCCCCGCCTCCGCTCCGGCTCCGTCCCGCCCGGCCCGGGAGGCGGATTCCGCTGCGGTGGCGGAGGGGCGGGGCGGCCGGTTCACTCGACATGTCGGGCCGGAGCGCGTACGGAGGCGGGTGTGCGTGCGGCGCGGGAGGCCGGCGGGAAGTTGAGTGGAGTGGACTCAACATTGTCTTGAGTGGGGTAGACTCAACTTTGTACACGTTGACTAAGTCAGTGTTGTGGAGAGGGCCGTCACCGCAAGGAGGAGAAAGCGCACGTGGACGCCGAGCTGACCAACAAGAGCCGGGACGCCATCAACGCGGCCACCAACAGGGCCGTGAAGGACGGGCACCCCGATCTGACCCCCGGGCACCTGCTGCTCGCGCTGCTCGCGGGCGAGGACAACGAGAACATCACCGATCTGCTCGCCGCCGTCGAGGCCGACCAGATCGCCGTACGCACCGAGGCCGAACGACTGCTGGGCGCGGAGCCCAGCGTCACGGGCTCGACGGTCGCCCCGCCGCAGCCCAACCGCGAGCTGCTCGCCGTCATCGCGGACGCCGCGCGCCGCGCGAAGGAGCTCGGCGACGACTACCTCTCCACCGAGCACCTGCTGATCGGCATCGCCGCCGAGGGCGGACGCGCCGGTGAGATCCTCGGCAAGCAGGGCGCCAGTGCGAAGAGGCTGCTGGACGCATTCGAGAAGAGCAGGGGAGGACGCCGGGTGACCACACCCGACCCGGAGGGCCAGTACAAGGCGCTGGAGAAGTTCGGCACGGACTTCACGGCGGCCGCGCGCGAGGGCAAGCTCGACCCGGTCATCGGCCGCGACCAGGAGATCCGCCGGGTCGTCCAGGTCCTGTCCCGCCGCACCAAGAACAATCCGGTGCTCATCGGCGAGCCCGGCGTCGGCAAGACCGCCGTCGTCGAGGGACTCGCCCAGCGCATCGTCAAGGGCGACGTGCCCGAGTCCCTGAAGAACAAGCGGCTCGTCTCGCTCGACCTCGGTGCGATGGTCGCGGGCGCCAAGTACCGCGGCGAGTTCGAGGAGCGGCTGAAGACCGTCCTCTCCGAGATCAAGGAGAGCGACGGGCAGATCATCACCTTCATCGACGAACTGCACACCGTCGTGGGCGCGGGCGCCGGGGGCGACTCCGCCATGGACGCCGGCAACATGCTCAAGCCGATGCTGGCCCGCGGCGAGCTGCGCATGGTCGGTGCGACGACGCTCGACGAGTACCGCGAGCGGATCGAGAAGGACCCCGCCCTGGAGCGCCGTTTCCAGCAGGTGCTGGTGGCCGAGCCGAGCGTCGAGGACACCATCGCGATCCTGCGCGGGCTCAAGGGCCGGTACGAGGCGCACCACAAGGTCTCCATCGCGGACTCCGCGCTGGTGGCCGCCGCGACCCTGTCCGACCGCTACATCACCTCCCGCTTCCTGCCCGACAAGGCCATCGACCTGGTCGACGAGGCGGCGTCCCGGCTGCGCATGGAGATCGACTCCTCGCCCCTGGAGATCGACGAGCTCCAGCGCGCCGTCGACCGCCTCCACATGGAGGAGCTGGCGCTCAAGAACGAGACCGACCCGGCCTCCAGGGAGCGCCTGGAGCGGCTCCGCCGCGACCTCGCCGACAAGGAGGAGGAGCTGCGCGGCCTCAACGCCCGCTGGGAGAAGGAGAAGCAGGGCCTCAACCGCGTCGGTGAGCTGAAGGAACGCCTCGACGGGCTGCACGGCCAGGCCGAGCGCGCCCAGCGCGACGGCGACTTCGACACCGCCTCCAAGCTGCTCTACGGGGAGATCCCCGGCCTGGAGCGGGAGCTGGCGGAGGCCAGCGAGGCCGAGCAGGAGGCCGCGAAGGACACCATGGTCAAGGAGGAGGTCGGCCCGGACGACATCGCCGACGTCGTCGGCTCCTGGACCGGCATCCCGGCCGGACGCCTGCTGGAGGGCGAGACCCAGAAGCTGCTGCGCATGGAGAACGAGCTCGGCAAGCGGCTCATCGGACAGACGGAGGCGGTGCGGGCGGTTTCGGACGCGGTGCGTCGCACCCGCGCCGGGATCGCCGACCCCGACCGGCCCACCGGATCGTTCCTCTTCCTCGGCCCGACCGGGGTCGGCAAGACGGAGCTGGCGAAGGCGCTCGCCGACTTCCTGTTCGACGACGAGCGGGCCATGGTCCGCATCGACATGAGCGAGTACGGCGAGAAGCACAGCGTGGCGCGGCTCGTCGGGGCCCCGCCCGGATACGTCGGCTACGAGGAGGGCGGCCAGCTCACCGAGGCGGTCCGCCGCCGCCCGTACAGCGTCGTGCTGCTGGACGAGGTCGAGAAGGCCCACCCCGAGGTCTTCGACATCCTGCTCCAGGTCCTCGACGACGGGCGGCTCACCGACGGACAGGGCCGGACGGTGGACTTCCGCAACACCATCCTGATCCTGACCTCCAACCTCGGCAGCCAGTTCCTGATGGACCCGCTGACCGAGCCCGACGTGAAGAAGGAGCAGGTCCTGGAGGTCGTACGGGCCTCTTTCAAGCCGGAGTTCCTCAACCGGCTCGACGACCTGGTGGTCTTCTCCGCGCTGTCCGGCGAGGAGCTGGCGCACATCGCGCGGCTCCAGATCGACCGGCTCGCCAAGCGGCTGGCCGACCGCCGGCTCACCCTCGACGTCACGCCCGAGGCGCTGGCCTGGCTGGCCGAGGAGGGCAACGACCCGGCGTACGGGGCCCGGCCGCTGCGCCGCCTCATCCAGACGTCCATCGGCGACCGGCTGGCGAAGGAGATCCTCGCGGGCGAGGTCAGGGACGGGGACACCGTCCGGGTGGACCAGGTCGGGGACGGCCTGCTCGTCGGACCCGCGACCTCGGGCGCGGCCTCGGGCGGGGCGGCGGACGCGACCGCGTAGACGGCGCACGGCCTGCCGATGACCGGGCCCCGGCCGGAGGACCGCACGGTCCTTGGGCCGGGGCCCGGCCGTTCGTCCCGTCGGTCCTCCGCTGTTCGCCCGCCGGTCGAGGGATGAGGAATTACGGTGATTTCGGGAGAAAGAAGAAAATGATCACCGCCCTCGATGATCCATTGTTCAACATCGATATTGAGCCAAACGCCTCGCTCCGCACCGGTGGGGGGTATCTCCCGGCCCGCCCCCGCCCCCGGCTGCATCACCCGTTCCTGGCAGGGGACTTCTGTTCGGCTGCGGGCGGCTTCCGCCCGGCGCCGCGCGCATAATCAGGACACCTCGCGGCGCCCGTCATGGTCGGTCCACAGGTGTGGTTGGGGGGTGAATTCGGCAGTCGGTAGCGTGCCCGCATGAATGAGCGGATAGGCGATGAGATGAATTCGGGGGCTGAAAAGCCCGGATCGGACAATCTCTTTCACCTTGGCGAATTCCGTGCCCTTTGGGCTGCTTATGCCCAGTCGATCCTGGGTGATCAGCTGGCACGCGTGGCCCTGTCGTTGCTCGTGTTCGAACGCACCGACTCGCCGGGATGGACCGCGGCGACCTACGCGCTGACCACCTTGCCCGCGCTGCTGTCCGGGGTGCTCCTGTCCGGCCTGGCGGACCGGTTCCCCCGGCGTACGGTCATGATCAGCTGCGACCTCGTGCGGATGGTGCTGGTCGGGCTGATGGCCCTGCCCGGGATGCCCCTGCCGCTGCTCGCGGGGCTGCTGGTGCTGGCGCAGCTGGCCGAGGCGCCCTTCGGTGCCGCCCAGGGCGCGCTGCTGCCCACCGTGCTCGGCACCGAGCGGTACGAACGCGGCCAGCGGGTCATGCAGATCACCCACCAGACCGGGCAGCTGGTCGGCTTCGCCGGCGGAGGTCTGCTGGCCGCGTGGCTGGGCAGCAACCTCTCGCTGGGCGTGAACGCGCTGACCTTCCTCCTCTCCGCGATGCTGGTCAGGTTCGGCGTGCAGGCCCGCCCCGCGGCGAGTGCCGACGCCCGCAAGAAGCGGCTCGGCGCACAGGTCGGGGGCGCGGCCGGGCTGATCTGGTCGGACCGCAGACTCCGTTCGCTGCTCGCGCTGGGGTGGCTCGCGGGGTTCGTCGTCCTGCCGGAGGGGCTGGCCGCCCCGTTCGCGGACGAGGCCGGCGGCGGCGCGTACTCGGTGGGACTCCTGCTCGCCTCGCATCCGGCGGGAATGGTGCTGGGAGCGGCCCTGTTGGGGCGGGCCGGGGTCGGCGACGAGTCGCGGCGCCGGCTGCTCGGGCCGCTGGCGATCGGGGCCAATCTGCCCCTGGTCGCCTACTGGCTCGATCCCGGCGTCGGCGCGGCCATGTTCCTGCTGCTGGTGGCCGGGGTGTGCTCCGCCTACCAGATCACCGCCGGAGCCACTTTCGTACTCCTGACACCGGTCGACCAGCGCGGCCAGGCGCTGGGGCTGGCCAGGTCGGGGGTCACCGCCATGCAGGGGATCGGCGTCGCCCTCGGAGGCGTGGCGACGGAGCTGACCGGCTCGTCGGCGAACACCATCGGCGCGTCCGGACTCCTCGGGGTGCTGTGCGCGATCCTCGCCGCCGCCGCCTGGTCACGGGCGCGGGCGACCGACGCGCAGACGGTTCCCCGGAAGGCGGGGGCATAGGCAGACCCTGGCCCCACCTGGCGGCGAAACGCGGCTAGGGTCGGTCGGAAGGAAACCGCGAGCGATTCACAGGAGTACTCAGCGATGTCTATCGATCCGTCCTCGATTCCGAATTTCGGGGGCCAGCCCGAACCGCAGGCCGCAGGACCGGAGGGCCCCGTCGTCCCCGACCAGGACCTCGTCAAGCAGCTCCTGGACCAGATGGAGCTGAAGTACGTCGTCGACGACGAGGGTGACCTCGCGGCGCCGTGGGAGGACTTCCGCACGTACTTCATGTTCCGCGGCGAGGACGAGCAGCAGGTCTTCTCGGTCCGTACGTTCTACGACTTCCCGCACGCCGCGGACCAGCGCCCGGTCCTGCTCGACGCGATCGACGACTGGAACCGCCGCACCCTGTGGCCCAAGGTCTACACGCACACCCACGAGCCCGAGGAGGGCGCCGAGGACACCGAGGTCTCGGTCCGCCTGATCGGCGAGGCCCAGATGCTCATCGGTACGGGCGTCAGCCTGGAGCACTTCGTCTCGTCGACGGTCAGCTGGGTGCGCGCCTCGATCGAGTTCGACAAGTGGCTGAAGGACCGGCTCGGCCTGACGCCGGCCGAGGAGAAGACGGACGGCACGGAGCAGGCCGCTCCCGACGCCTGAGCCCGGCCCGGCCCCCGAGAGCCCGGACCGGACGGTGGTCCAGCGACCACCGCCCGGCCGGGCTCCTCGCGTTCCCGGCCCCTTCCCGGCGCTCGGAAACCCGCTCCCGCCAGGGGATTCCAGGTCTCCGCGAGGCCGGTGCGCGGTCCGCGCTCCGCAGGGTGGGACCCGTGACCGGCGCGGGGCGGGCCTCGTGCGTCCCGGGGCCGCTACAGCCGCTTGAGGCGGTCCACCGCCTCTTCCAGCACGCTCTTCCGCTTGCAGAAGGCGAACCGTACGAAGGGCGCGCCCTGTTCACGGTGGTCGTAGAAGACCGCGTTCGGGATGGCGACGACCCCGCAGCGTTCGGGCAGCGCCCGGCAGAAGGCGAAGCCGTCGCCCTCGCCGAGCGGGCGGATGTCGGTGGTGACGAAGTACGTCCCGGCCGGGCGGTACACCTCGAAGCCCGCCTCGGTGAGCCCGTCGCTCAGCAGGTCCCGCCCGGCGCGCAGTTCGGCGCGCAGCGTGTCGTAGTAGCTGTCGGGCAGGCGCAGGGCCTCGGCGACCGCGTACTGGAACGGGCCGGACGACACGTACGTCAGGAACTGCTTCGCCGAGCGGACCGCGCCCACCAGTTCGGGGCTCGCGGTGATCCAGCCGACCTTCCAGCCCGTGAACGAATAGGTCTTGCCGGCCGAGCCGATGGTGACGGTGCGCTCGCGCATGCCGGGGAACGAGGCGAGCGGGAGGTGCTCGCCCTCGAAGACCAGGTGCTCGTAGACCTCGTCGGTGACGACGAGGAGGTCGCGCTCGACGGCGAGTGCGGCGATCGCGCCGAGTTCCTCGCGGGTGAGGACGGTGCCGGTGGGATTGTGCGGGGTGTTGAGCAGGATCAGCCGGGTGCGGGGGGTGACGGCGGCGCGCAGCTCGTCGAGGTCGAGCCGGTAGGTGCGCGTGGCCGGCTCGGGGCGCAGGGTCACGGGGACGCGGGTGGCGCCCGCCATGGCGATGCAGGCGGCGTACGAGTCGTAGTACGGCTCCAGGGCGATGACCTCGTCCCCGGGTTCCAGCAGGGCCAGCAGGGAGGCGGCGATGGCCTCGGTGGCACCGGCGGTGACCAGGACCTCGGTGTCGGGGTCGTGGACCAGACCGTAGCGCCGCTGCTGGTGGTCGGCGATCGCGGTGCGCAGCTCGGGGACGCCGGGGCCGGGCGGGTACTGGTTGCCGCGCCCGTCGCGCAGGGCCCGGACCGCGGCCTCCCGGACCTCCTCCGGGCCGTCGGTGTCGGGAAAGCCCTGGCCGAGGTTGATGGAACCGGTCCGTACGGCGAGCGCCGACATCTCCGCGAAGATCGTCGTACCGAACTCCGCGAGGCGGCGGTTGAGCAGCGGTCGTCCCTGTGTCATGGCGGCCATCCTGCGCGCAAGCTCTGGAGTTGCTCAAGTCTGCTTTGGCCGTTCGGGGGCGGGGGAATCCCCCGGTCACGCAGGAAGCGAAGAACGCGCGGAAGCGGGGGGACCTCGCTTCGGGGGAAGAAAGGCGTGGGGTCGGTGAAGGAATTCGTCGAAATAGTCATCGTGGTCGCTCTGGTCGGGACGGTCGTCTCGATCGTGGTGAAGGGGAGGAAGAAGCCGAAGGCGGTGGCCCGGTCGGGTGCGCGGGGGCGCAACAAGCGGCGCCGTTCGGGCGGGGACAGCTGGTGGGCCGGCGGCAACAACGGGAGTTCGTCCTGCGGGAGCGGCGGTGGCTCCTCGTGCGGCGGCAGTTCCTCCTGCGGCGGCGGCTCGTCCTGCGGTGGCGGTGGCGGTGGTGGCGGGGGCGGCTGCGGCGGCGGCAGCTGACCGGCAGGGGACCGCTCTTCGCGACGGGACCGTTCTCCGGTACGGGGCGGCATCACCCCTGGGGCGGAGGAGCGCCCCGGGGGTTGACGTCGGGAAGTTGACGTCGGGAAGTTGACGTCGGGGGCCGGGTGGCGGAGCCGGACGGTCCGGGTCCGCGTGGTCGGCGCGTGGCGGGTGTTCGAGGTGTGACAGGTGTCCGGTGGATGAACTCCCGCCGGACACCTTTTTGTTGGGCATTTCGTGGGTCACCGGTGAACACGTATCCGAAGAGACCCCGAGGGGAGGGAAAGCACGGCAAGTTGGGTAAAAACGCTGTGGATACGGCTTATCCGTGATTCCCTCGTTTGAGAGAACATCCAGCCCTCGGACCCCAGTTGGACCTGATCGGGCGCTATAAACCCCGCGTGCATCGCGTCGAGGCGTCCCCTGTCCATGTGTCCATGCCTGCCTTTGCGGAGCCGACCCATGCTCACGACCCTCCAGACGGCCTACTCCGACACCCGTGCTGCCGACCTGGCCTGGGCACTGGGGCGCGAACCGCTCCCCGCCCTGGCGGTGCTCGACCTCGAACTCGCGGGCGCCAGGATGCAGATGCGCCTGCTCGGCGCCTCCCACCAGGTGCTTCTGGAGGAGAAGAGCGGCACCTGCTCCGAAACCGTGGCGTGCATCCCCGGCAGCAGGACCCCGCTGCCGCTCGGCGTGTCCAAACGCCTCGGCGAGTGGGAGTACGAATTCGCGGCGCGCGTCGAGACCCTCTCGGAGGGCTCCTTCGCCGGGCGCGCGCAGGAGCTCCTCGCGCTGGTGGCCGACCACCCCCACGGCCTCGCCGGTACGTTCCCCGGCAGCCCGCACGCCTTCACCGCCATGCTCGCCCAGCGGACGGAGGGCCAGGTGCGGTGGCGCACCTGGCACGCGTACCCCCAGGAGGGGCAGCTGGTGGTGACGCGCACCAGGATGGGTGTGCGGAAGCCCGCCGCGGCGCTCTGAAACGCCCCAACTCCGTTACGGGTAAGCCACTTACACCCTTGTGGGTGACAGGCTGCCACGCTTTCGTGACGTAGCGTTCGCGTCATGATCGACCAGCAGGTTTCGCTGCGAGGGGGCGCGGCACGTCTTCCCGTGCGACCAAGAACCGGTCGGTTTCTCGTGCTGGCCGCCGTCTTCGTCTGCGCGGCCTGCGGTCTGGTGTACGAACTCGAACTGGTGGCGCTCGCCTCCTACTTGATCGGCGATTCGGTCACCCAGGCGTCCATCGTGCTCTCCGTGATGGTGTTCGCGATGGGGGTCGGCTCGCTCCTCGCGAAACGTTTGCGCAGTCATGCCGCGGTGGGGTTCGGGCTGATCGAGACGGCGCTCGCGCTCATCGGCGGTTTCTCGGCGCTCGTGCTGTACGCCTCGTTCGCCTGGATCGGGGAGTCGCGGCTCGCCCTGGTCGGCTTCTCGTTCACGATCGGCGTCCTGATCGGTGCGGAGATCCCGCTGCTGATGACCCTGATCCAGCGCGTCGACCGGCAGGACGCGGGCGGCACCGTGGCGGACCTGTTCGCCGCCGACTACGTGGGCGCGCTGGTCGGCGGGCTCGCCTTCCCCTTCCTGCTGCTGCCGATGCTGGGCCAGCTGACCGGGGCGCTGCTCACCGGCGCGATCAACGCGGCGGCGGGCGGGGCGCTGGTGCTGTGGGTGTTCCGGCGGGACCTCACCCCGGGCTCCCGGCTGCTGCTGATCGTGGCCAACGCGGCGGTGATCGCCGTCCTGGCCCTCACCACCGTGCTGGTCGACGACTTCGAGCGGGCGGCGCGGCGCGCGGTGTACGGGGACGGGGTGCGGGTCGCGGTGCAGACCGAGGTGCAGGAGGTCGTGCTGACGGGGTCGGGCCGCGGTTCCCTGCACCTGTACCTGGACGGGCGGCTGCGGGTCAGCGCGCGCGACGAGCACCGCTACCACGAGGCGCTGGTCCACCCGGCGATGAACGGGCCGCACGCCCGGGTCCTGATCCTGGGCGGGGGCGACGGCCTCGCCGCCCGGGAGGTGCTGCGCCATTCGGACGTGCGCGGGGTCACCCTGGTCGAGCTCGACTCCGGGGTCACCCGGTTGGCCCGGACCGACCCGGCGCTCTCGGAGCTGAACGGCCACGCGTACCGCGATCCGCGGCTCACGGCCGTCACCGCCGACGCCTTCACCTGGCTGCGGGCGGCGCGCGACCGCTACGACGTGGTGATCTCGGACCTGCCCGACCCCGGGATCTCCGCCAGCACGAAGCTGTACTCGGCGGAGTTCTACGGCCTGGTCGCGAGGGTCCTCACGCCCGGCGGCCGGGTGGTGGTGCACGGCGGACCGGCGGTGTCCCGGCCGCACACGTACTGGACGGTGGAGGCGTCGATGCGGGAGGCGGGGCTGCACACCCGCCCGTACCTGATCGGCGGCCGGCTCTCCGATTTCGAGGCCGGTCCCGACCGGGCCACCCGCCGGACCCAGGCCGTGCGCGACTGGGGCTTCGTCCTCGCCGGGGCGGGGCGGGCGCCGGAGCTGG
Organism: Streptomyces sp. NPDC002669; assembly: GCF_042889165.1. Lineage (NCBI taxonomy): Bacteria > Bacillati > Actinomycetota > Actinomycetes > Kitasatosporales > Streptomycetaceae > Streptomyces > Streptomyces sp. NPDC002669. The sequence continues at coordinate 439,220 of NZ_JBIAQQ010000004.1, forward strand.
GCCCGGCCCCGGGGGCGCCGGAGCCGTACTCGTTGACGGCGCGGACGCTGAAGGACGCGGGGCGGGAGGCGGAGGAGGCGCGGCTCCCGGGCCTGCCGCCGTCGACGCTGGTGCACCCGAGGTACTGGGAGGACCGGTGAGGGCGGGGCCTTCCTGGCCAGGTCCGGAAGGGGGCCCGGGGGGCGGGCGGGGGCGGTCCCGCGGGGCGGAACCGCTGACGTGAGGGCCGGGGCTGAGTAGGCTCGGTTTTCATGGAGCATGAGGTGTTCGTTCCGGTTCCGGCCCCGTCCCTCCGGCAGACGCTGGGCGACCCGACCCGCGTCGCGCGCTGCGTGCCGGGGCTGCAACAGGACGCCGAGGCGTCCGCGGGGCCGCTGTCCGGCCGGCTCAAGGTCCGGGTGGACGGCCACACGATCACGTACCGCGGCACCCTGAGACTCACCGACGCCCCGCGGGACGGCGGTTCGGAGGGGGCGCACGGGCCCGCCGAGATCCTGGTGACGGGCGAGGGGGCCGAGGCCAGGGGCGGCGGCTCGGCGAAGCTGACCCTGACGATCGACCTGACCGAGCGGGACGGCGGCACGGCGATCGGCTTCACGGGCACGGTCGGCGGCGACGGCCGGCTCCTGGACCTGGATGCGGCGGCGGCGCTCGCCGCGGGCCGCCGCCTGCTGGACCGGTTCGCCCAGCAGCTCGTGACGGAGACGCTGGCGTCCGGGGAACCGGACGACGGGGAAGGGCCTGCCGATACCGGGGAGGCGCCCGGCGGCGCACGGGACGCCGAGGCGCTCGGGGAGGTCGAGCGGTCCGTCGGCGAGGCCGTGGAACAGGCCATCGAGGAGGGGGCCGAGGAGGCCGACACGACCGGGGCGGGCCCCGCCCGGGACATCGTGCCCGGGGTCGACGACGACATCCCGCCCACGCACGACGCCACCGCGGACGAGGCGCCCTCGACCGGGAGTTCCGAGAACGCCAAGGGCCCCGGGAGCACCGGAAGCACCGACGACCCCGGGAGTGCCAGGGGCGCGGAGGACGCCGGGGACGAGGGGAGTGCCGGCGGCGCGGGGAATGTGCCGGGCACCGGTTCGGTCTTCGACGCGCCCGTTCCCCCGCCCTCCCTCGACCCCGACGCGGACGAGGAGTTCCCCGAACCCGAGACTCCCCCGGCGGAGGCTGCCCACGCCAGGCGCACGATGATCGGCCGCAGTGCCGAGGAGGTCGACCACGCGCCGCCGCGCGGCCGGTACGCCCCCGTGCCGTCACCCGATTCGACCACCAGGAGCGCCACGCTCCGCTGGGTCGCCCCGGCCGCCGCGCTCGCGCTGGCCTCCGCCGTGGTGGTCGGCCGTGCGCTGCGGCGGCGGAGGTAGGCGCGACGCCAGTAATCTCGGGCGGGTGAGTAGCAGCGAGAAGGACGTCCGGCTGTCCGTCGGCGACGCAGAGTTGACCGTGAATCCCGCCAACGGCTGTCGTATCGACAGCCTGCGCATCGGCGGCACCGAACTGCTGCGGCAGGGGGAGCGGTACGGCTGTTTCCCGATGGTGCCGTGGTGCGGGCGCACCGGGTACGGACTGTTCCACAACGGCGACGTCCCCCACCGGCTGCCGCTGAACTCCCCGCCGCACGCCATCCACGGCACCGGCCGGGACACCGCCTGGCGCACCGCCCGGACCGGCGAGCGGGACGCCTCGTTCTACTACGACCTCACCGACCCCTGGCCGTACCCGGGCCGGGTGACCCAGACCTTCGAACTGGCCGAGGACTCCCTCACGCTGGCCTTCGGCATCGAGACGTACGGGGACTCCTTCCCGGCGCAGGCCGGCTGGCACCCCTGGTTCCTGCGCAACCTCGGCGACGGTGGCGAGGACGTACGGCTGAGCTTCGACGCGCAGTGGCAGGAGGAGCGGGGCGACGACCACCTGCCGACCGGCCGTCGCATCCCGCCCCTGCCCGGCCCGTGGGACGACTGCTTCGGGATGCCGGACGGCGTCGAGGTGACACTCACCTGGCCGGAGCAGCTGGAGCTGACCGTGAAGAGCCGGTCCGAGTGGGTCGTGGTCTACGACGAGCAGGACGAGGCGGTCTGCGTGGAACCGCAGTCCGGACCGCCGAACGGGCTGAACACCATGCCCCGGCTCGTCACCCCGATCGACCCGCTGGAGATCGCGACGACCTGGAGCTGGCGCAGGCTCTGACCCGGTACGACGGTCACCGTCCGGGCGCGACGGCGCGACGGCGCGGGGCCTTCGGTCCGGTACGCGCGGTGGGCGTGGGGTGCGACAGGGGCGGCTTAAGCTCGTAGCCATGACTGACGTACGTGCTGAGCTGCTCCAGCAGATCAAGGACAAGGCCGTGGTACACGGCAAGGTGACCCTCTCCTCGGGTCTTGAGGCCGACTGGTACATCGACCTGCGCCGCATCACGCTGGACGGCAAGGCCGCTCCGATGGTCGGTCAGGTCATGCTCGACGCCACCGCCGAGCTGGACTACGACTGCGTGGGCGGGCTGACGCTGGGCGCCGACCCGGTCGCCACGTCGATGCTGCACGCCTCCGCCGCACGCGGGCAGGAGCTGGACGCGTTCGTCGTCCGCAAGGCGCAGAAGGCGCACGGGATGCAGCGCCGCATCGAGGGCACGGACGTGAAGGGCCGCCGCTGTCTGGTGGTCGAGGACACCTCGACCACCGGCGGTTCGCCGCTGACCGCCGTCGAGGCGGTGCGCGAGGCCGGCGGTGAGGTCGTCGCCGTCGCCGTGATCGTGGAGCGGGGCGCGGCCCCGGCCATCGCCGAGGCGGGCCTCCCGTATGTCCACGTCTACTCGGTGGCCGACCTCGATCTCGCCTGATACCAGGTCTGACCTGGGGCTTCTTTCGGGGGTGGGGGGTTTCACGTGAAACCCCCCACCCCTTTCGCATGCCCGCCGCGCGCCGGCCGGAGCAGTCGGGGGACGGGTCGGGTGGAGCCGCGGCGAGAGTCTGGGAAGATGGGGGCGACGATGATGTCGCCCCCAGGTCAGGGAACCAGCACGCACACCCGCATATCCCAAGGAGCGGACACATGCCCATCGCAACCCCCGAGGTCTACGCCGAGATGCTCGACCGGGCGAAGGCAGGGAAGTTCGCCTACCCGGCCATCAACGTGACGTCGACCCAGACCCTGCACGCTGCACTGCGCGGCTTCGCGGAGGCGGAGAGCGACGGCATCGTCCAGATCTCCACCGGCGGTGCGGAATTCCTGGGCGGCCAGTACAACAAGGACATGGTCACGGGCGCCGTCGCCCTGGCCGAGTTCGCGCACATCGTCGCCGCCAAGTACGACATCTCGGTCGCGCTGCACACCGACCACTGCCCGAAGGACAAGCTGGACGGCTACGTGCGTCCGCTGCTCGACATCTCCGCCGAGCGCGTGGCCCGCGGCGAGAACCCGCTGTTCCAGTCCCACATGTGGGACGGTTCGGCCGAGACCCTGGCCGACAACCTGGCCATCGGTCAGGAGCTGCTGGCCAAGGCCGCCGCCGCCAAGATCATCCTTGAGGTCGAGATCACCCCGACCGGCGGCGAGGAGGACGGCGTCTCGCACGAGATCAACGACGAGCTGTACACCACCGTCGACGACGCGCTGCGCACCGCCGAGGCGCTCGGCCTGGGCGAGAAGGGCCGCTACCTGCTGGCCGCCTCCTTCGGCAACGTCCACGGCGTCTACAAGCCGGGCAATGTCGTGCTCCGTCCCGAGCTGCTGAAGGACCTCCAGGAGGGGGTCGGCGCCAAGTACAACAAGACGTCCCCGTTCGACTTCGTCTTCCACGGCGGTTCCGGCTCCACCGAGCAGGAGATCGCCACCGCGCTGGAGAACGGCGTCGTGAAGATGAACCTCGACACCGACACCCAGTACGCCTTCACCCGCCCGATCGTGGACCACGTGTTCCGCAACTACGACGGTGTGCTGAAGGTCGACGGCGAGGTCGGCAACAAGAAGGTCTACGACCCGCGCAGCTGGGGCAAGTCCGCCGAGGCGGGCATGGCGAAGCGCGTCACGGAGGCCTGCGCCAACCTGCGTTCCACCGGCACCCGGCTGAAGTAGGCGCGACCGGTACGAGGCGTGGCCGCGGGCCCGGTACCCCCTCGGGGTGCCGGGCCCGCGGTGTGTTTCCGGGAAGGTGTTCCCGGGGATCCGACCGGTCCGGGGACCGTGTTTCGAAAGAGTGTGTGAGGGAGTGCTGTGAGTTCCGGTGTGCGCCATGACCATGACCGTCACGACCACGACTACGACTTCGACACCGTCGTCGACCGCAGGGGCACCTGGTGCGTCCAGTGGGACGGGGTCGCGGACCGTTTCGGGGTGGACGGACTGCTGCCGTTCACCATCTCCGACATGGACTTCGAGACCGCCCCGGAGGTGCTGGGCGCGCTGCGGGACCGCATCGGCCACGGGGTGTTCGGCTACACGGACTGGCGGCTGGGCGACTTCCGCGCGGCGATAGCCCACTGGTACGCGACCCGGCACGGCACGGAGGTGGACACCGACCTGCTGGTGTACGGGCCCTCCGTGCTCAGCCAGCTCTCGCAGCTGCTCCAGATGTGGTCGGCCGAGGGCGACGGGGTGGTCGTCCACACCCCCACGTACGACGGTTTCCGCAAGGCGGTCACCGGGCTCGGGCGGGAGCTGCGGGGCGTGCCGGTGGGGGACCGGGCCGCGCTGGAACGTGAACTGGCCCGCCCCGACAGCAGGGTCCTGGTCCTGTGCTCGCCGCACAATCCGACGGGCCGGGTGTGGACCGAGGACGAACTGGGCGAGATGGCGTCGCTCGCCGCGCGGCACGGGGTCGCGGTGATCAGCGACGAGATACACGCGGACTTCGTGCACGAGGGGCATGTGCACGTGCCGTGGACGAGGGTCGCCGGCGAGGGCCGCTGGGCGCTGGTCACCTCCGCTTCGAAGGCGTTCAACTTCCCGGCGCTGACCGGTTCGTACGGGCTGATCGGCGATCCCGCCGACCGGGCGGAGTTCCTGCGCCGGATGGAGACGGCCGAGGGGCTCGCCTCCCCGGCGGTGCTGTCGCTGACCGCGCACATAGCCGCCTACCGGGAGGGCGGGGCGTGGCTGGACGCGGCCCGCGCCTATGCCGCGGGGAACCTGGCGATGATCGAGCGGCGGCTGAACGAGGCGTTCCCGGAGCTGGGCTGGGAGCCGCCGCAGGCCGGTTACCTGGCGTGGATCGATCTGCGGCCCGCGGGCATCGACGGGGACGAGGAGTTGCAGCGGGTCCTGATCGAGCAGGAGAAGGTCGCGGTGATGCCGGGCGGGGTGTACGGGGCGGAGGGCTTCGTACGGCTGAACGTGGGGTGCCCGCGGTCCAAGGCGGAGGCCGGGGTGGAGGCGCTGATCCGCGGCGTCCGCCGGGTGCGGGAGAGCGCGGCGGGGGCGGAGCGGTGACGAGCCCGTGGACGCGCCCGTGAACGCGGCCGCGGACGTGCCGGACGTGTTCGAGGCCGCCCGTGACGGTGACGTCGCCGCGGTACGGGCCGCCCTGGAGGCCGGTACGGAGCCCGCCGCGACCGACGAGTACGGCTGGACCCTCCTGCACCGGGCCGCGATGGGGGCGGAGGCGGACCCGGTCCGTGCGGCCGCCCTCCTCGCGGTCCTGCTCGACGCGGGGGCGCCCGTCGAGCACCGCGGCAGGGACGGGCGCACGGCCCTCCACCTCGCCGCCGAGTTCTCGCAGTCCCCCGAGGCGGTCGAACTGCTGCTGGCCCGGGGCGCGGACCCGGACGTCCGCGACGACCACGGGGTCCACGTCACCGTCAACGCCTGGGTCCCGGAGGTCGCCACGCTCCTGGCGGACGCCGCCGGGGTCGAGCTTCCGGCACCGGACGGGGCGGACGCGCAGCGGGAGCGGAAGCTGTCGCGCACCGAGTGGCGCACGGCGCGGAAACGGGTCGGGAAGGTCCTGGCGGGGCTGGACGCGGCGGGGTTCGTGACGCTCGCCGACGCGGGCACCACCCAGTCGGACGGTTTCGAGGACTGCTCCGAGGCCGCCGCCGACCGGGACCGCGGCCCCGGGGACCTCGTCGGGTTCTGCTACTACACGGGCCAGGACGCCAGGCGCGCCCGGGACACGGGCCGCCTCCTCCTGGCCTTCTGGGGCGCGCCGGACGGCAGCCCGCGGAAGACGGAGCAGGCCGGTGAAATCGTCGTCCGGGCGTTCCGCGACGCCGGGTTCCACGTGGAGTGGAACGGCGACGGGGGCAGCCGCCCGTGCGTGACGCTGGTCGGCTGAACGCCGGACAGGGGGAGGGGGGAAGGGGGGAAGGGGGCCGGAAGGGGCCGGTTCTCCGATGGCCCTCCCGGCGCGGAGCGGCGATGCTGCTCGTATGCCCGACGCAGCAGGGACAGGAGCCGTCCGGGTCGCCTCCGCCACCGGGCGCCGGGTCGTCCTCACGACCGTCCTCGGGTCCAGCATGGCCATGCTGGACTCCACCGTCATCAACGTCGCCCTGCCCCGCATCGGCGAGGACCTCGGCACCGGCCTGGCCGCACTCCAATGGACCGTCAACGCCTACATGCTGACGCTCGCCGGGCTGATCCTGCTCGGCGGCGCCCTCGGCGACCGGTACGGGCGGCGGCGGGTGTTCGTCGTCGGGGTGGTCTGGTTCGCCGCCGCTTCCGTGCTCTGCGGGCTCGCGCCGAACGCCGCCGTCCTGATCGCGGCCCGGGCCCTCCAGGGCGTCGGCGGGGCCCTGCTCACCCCCGGTTCGCTGGCCCTGATCCAGGCGACCTTCCACCCCGACGACCGGGCCCGCGCGGTCGGCCTGTGGTCGGGGTTCGGCGGGGTCGGGGCGGCCGTCGGACCGTTCGTCGGCGGCTGGCTCGTCGACGGGCCCGGCTGGCGCTGGGTGTTCCTGCTCAACGTGCCGATCGCCGCGGTCTGCGTGCCGGTGGCGCTGCGCCATGTGCCGGAGTCGCGGGACCCGGGCGCCCACGGGCGTTTCGACGTACTGGGGGCGGTGCTCGGCGCGCTCGCCCTCGCCCTGGTGACGTACGCGCTGATCGAGGCGCCGGGGCAGGGGGCGTCCGGCGCGGTGGTCGGGGCGGCCGTCGGCGGCGTCCTGCTCGGGGCGCTGTTCGTGCGGGTGGAGCGCGGGCGGGAGAACCCGATGCTGCCGTCGTCGGTGTTCGCGTCCCGGCAGTTCACCGCCGTCAACGTCATCACCCTCTGCGTGTACGCGGCGCTCGGCGGGTTCTTCTTCCTCTCCGCGATCCAGCTCCAGGTGGTCGCCGGGTACTCGGCGCTCGGCGCGGGCACGGCGCTGCTGCCGACGACCGTGCTGATGCTGCTCTTCTCGGCCGCGTCGGGAGAGCTGGGCCGGCGCATCGGGCCCCGGATCCCGCTCACCGTCGGCCCGCTGGTCGCCGCCGCCGGGATGCTGCTGATGACCCGGGTCGGGCCGGGGTCGGCCTCCGTCTCCGGCTACCTCACCGACGTGCTGCCCGCGGTCGGCCTGCTCGGCGTCGGACTCGTCACCCTGGTCGCGCCGCTCACCGCGACGGTCCTGGCCTCCGTGGACACCGCACGGGCCGGTCTGGCCAGCGGGATCAACAACGCGGCCGCCCGCGCCGCCGGGCTGATCGCGGTGGCCGCGCTGCCGCTGCTCACCGGCATGGGGCCGGAGGCGTACCGGGACGCCGACGAGTTCGCCGCGACCTTTCGCCGGGCCATGCCGATGTGCGCCGGGCTGCTCGTGCTGGGTGCGGTGATCGCCTGGGCGGCGGTGAGCGGGAGGCCGGCCCCGGCCGACGAGGAGGAGGCGGAACACGCACGGCCCGAGTGCACGGTGCACTGCGGCGTCACTGCCCCGCCGCTGGAACCCGAGCGGGAAGGGGCCGGGAGAGCAGGACCCGAGGGGGAAGGGCCCGGGGGGTCGCACGCGGACGGGAGCGGCGGGGAGGGGAGCGGTCGGGACGGGAGCGGCGGGGGCGGGGCGTGAACCGGCCGGTGCGGCCGGGCCGTCACCGCGCCCGTACCACCGGCGCGGGCGGTGGTGCGAGCGGCGGCTCGGGAGCGTTGCCCGGGCTACCCCCGGCGCACATGCGCCAGGCACACTTGAACCCATGTCGATCCACGAGAATCTGCTCGGGGGCCCGCCCCCGACCCACCTGCCCGACGACCCGGAGCCGCGCGAGCTGCTCGCGAACGGCACGGCCCCCGCCGACGTCGCCGCGAAGTACCCGACCTCCTCCCTGGCCTGGGCACAGCTCGCCGACGAGGCGTTCGAGGGCGGTCGCGTCGTCGAGTCGTACGCCTACGCCCGCACCGGCTACCACCGCGGCCTCGACGCGCTGCGCAGGGCCGGCTGGAAGGGCCACGGCCCCGTGCCGTTCGAGCACGAGCCGAACCGAGGCTTCCTGCGCGCCCTGCACGCCCTGGCGCGGGCCGCCCGGGAGATCGGCGAGCAGGACGAGTACGAGCGCTGCACGACGTTCCTGCGCGACTCCTCGCCGACCGCCGCCGAGACCCTCGGCTAGCCGAACAGGCCCGGGACGTACCCGTACGGGGGCGCGATCGCCCCAGGACGTACCCGTACGTACCCGGACGGTCCGGACCCCGCGACGTGCCTCCCGGAAGGGGCGCGTCCGCGGGGTCCGCGTGCTTTTCGGGCTCCGTTTAGTATGCGAACAGGGGACCGGAGCTCCATCACCTCACGGAAGGGGCGGACCGCTACCCGGAAGCTTGTGTCGAGGAGACAGAAATGTCGACGATCCACCCCGACCCCGAAGCCACCGGTGCGCAGACCCCGCACCTCGACTTCGCGGGAACGACCCCGTACGAGGACTACGTCCAGGCGGACGTCCTGACCCACCTCCAGCACCCTCTCTCCGACGATCCGGGCGAGATGGTCTTCCTGGTCACCACCCAGGTCATGGAGCTGTGGTTCACCGTCATCGTCCACGAGTGGGAAACCGCCGCGCACGCCCTGCGCGGGGACCGGCTGACCGTCGCGCGCGACGCGCTCAAGCGGTCGGTGCGCGAACTGGAGGCGCTCAACGCCTCCTGGAACCCGCTCTCCCAGCTCACCCCCGCCCAGTTCAACTCCTACCGGTCCGCCCTCGGCGAGGGTTCCGGTTTCCAGTCGGCCATGTACCGGCGGATGGAGTTCCTGCTCGGCGAGAAGTCCGCGTCCATGCTCGTGCCGCACCGCGGCGCGCCCCGCGTCCACGCCGAGCTGGAGAAGGCGCTCGCCGAGCCGGGGCTGTACGACGAGACGCTCGCCCTGCTCGCCCGGCGGGGTTACGCCGTGCCGCAGTCCGTCCTCGGCCGGGACCTGACGCAGAAGTACGAGCCGTCCCCCGAGGTCGAGGCCGTCTGGGCGGAGATATACGCCGACCCCGACCGGCACGAGGACCTGGTCCGGCTCGGCGAGGCGCTCACCGACGTCGGCGAGCTGGTCTGGCGCTGGCGCAACGACCACCTCGTCGCCACCCGGCGCGCGATGGGCTCGAAGACCGGTACCGGCGGTTCCGCCGGGGTCGCCTGGTTGGAGAAGCGGGCCACGAAGAACGTCTTCCCCGAGCTGTGGACGGCGCGCAGCCATGTCTGAGACCTCCACGACCACGCCCGAGGGCCTCGACGCACGAGCCGTGGAACTCGACGCCGCCGATCCGCTCGCGCAACGGCGGAAGCTGTTCGCCCTCGACGACACCGTCTACCTCGACGGCAACTCGCTCGGCGCGCTGCCCGCGCACGTGCCCGCCCGGATGCAGGAGGTCCTCACCCGCGAGTGGGGCGAGCTGCGCATCCGGTCCTGGGACGAGAGCGGCTGGTGGACCGCGCCGGAACGGGTCGGCGACCGGATCGCCCCGCTGGTCGGGGCCGCCGCCGGACAGGTCGTCGTCGGCGACTCCACCAGCGTGAACGTCTTCAAGGCCGTCGTCGCCGCGACCCGGCTGGCGCCGGAGGGGCGCGACGAGATCCTGGTCGACGCGACGACGTTCCCGACGGACGGGTACATCGCCGGGTCCGCGGCCCGGATGACCGGCCACCGGCTCGTCCCGGTCGACCCCGCCGAGGTGACCGGCGCACTGGGTCCCCGTACCGCGGCCGTGCTGCTCAACCACGTCGACTACCGCACGGGCAGGCTCCACGACCTGCCCGGGCTCACCGCCGCCGTGCGCGGGGCGGGCGCCGTCGCGGTCTGGGACCTGTGCCACAGCGCGGGCGCCCTGCCCGTGGGCCTCGACGAGCACGGCGTGGACCTGGCGGTCGGCTGCACGTACAAGTACCTGAACGGCGGCCCGGGTTCGCCCGCCTACCTGTACGTCGCCGAACGCCACCAGGGGGTCTTCGACTCGCCCCTGCCCGGGTGGACGTCGCACGCCGACCCGTTCGGCATGACCCCCGGCTACACCCCGGCGGACGGTGCCGTACGGGGCCGGGTCGGCACCCCCGACATCCTGTCCATGCTGGCGCTGGAGGCATCGCTGGACGTGTGGGACGGGGTGTCGATCGACGAGGTGCGGGCCAAGTCCCTGGCGCTGACGGACTTCTTCCTGGAGTGCGTCGCCGCACACGTGCCGCAGGGCCGGGTCACCTCGGTCACCCCGGCCGCGCACGCCGAACGCGGCAGCCAGGTCGCGCTGCGCTGCGCGGACGCGGAACGGGTGATGAGCGCGCTCATCACCCGGGGCGTCGTCGGCGACCTGCGCCGGCCGGACGTGCTGCGGTTCGGCTTCACACCGCTGTACGTCGGGTTCGCGGACGTGGCGCGGGCGGCGCGGGTGCTGGGCGAGGTCCTGGACGAGGCGCCGGCGGAGAAGGGCTGAGGTCCTTCGAGGCGGGGCGGGGGTCGGGGGCCGAGGCGGCTCCCGGCCCCCGCCCGTGCTTTTCCCGCCGTGGTCCCCGCGGTTCTTTCCGTCGTGGTTCCCGGGCTTCCCCGCCGTGGGCCCTGCGGCTCTTCCGCCGCGGTTTCCGGGGCTTTTCCCGCTGCGGTTCCCGTGCTTTTCCCGCTGCGGCTCCTCGGCCGGGACGGGGGCCGGCCGTGCTGGTACCGTCCCCGCAGATCAGGCCAGTCGGGCCCCGGGCCGCTCCGGGCCCGAGCACAGGACGGAGGGTTGGAGCACCATGTCGGATTCTGCCGCGCGGGTCCAGGAGGCGGCCGAGATCGAGTCGGCCTTCTCGCATGCGCCCGTCGCCCCCGACGCCTCCGCCGCCTATGGGGACCACCCCGACCAGCTGATCGACTTCTACGCCCCGCGCGACGGCCGGGCCGGTGCGCCGGTGGTGGTCGTCCTGCACGGCGGGGCGTGGCGGGCCCCGTACGACCGGCAGCACATGTCGCCGTTCGCGGACTTCCTGGCCCGGCGCGGGTTCGCCGTGGCCAGCGTCGAGTACCGGCGCGGCGGGACACCGGGACCGGGGGAGGACGGCCCGGTCGCGGGCCGCTGGCCGGACACCTTCGACGACGTCGCCGCCGCGATGGACGCGCTGCCCGGACTGCTGGCCCGGGAACTCCCGGAGGCCGACGCCGGGCGGACCGTTCTCACCGGCCACTCCGCCGGCGGGCACCTGGCCCTGTGGGCCGCCGCCCGCCACGTACTGCCCGGGGGATCGCCGTGGCGGCTGCCCGAGCCGCCGCCGCTGCGGGGCGTCGTGGCCCTCGCGCCGATCGCCGACTTCGCCGCCGCCGTGCGGCTGGACGTGTGCTCGGGGGCGGTCGGCCAGCTCCTGGGCCGCGCGGAGGACCACGAGGAGCGGGCGTCGCTCGTCGACCCGGCCGTGCTGCTGCCCACCGGCATCGCGACCACCGTGGTGCAGGGCACCGCCGACCTGGACGTGCCGCAGGCGGTCGCGGAGGCGTTCGTCGACGCGGCGGCGAGGGCGGGCGAGACGGTGGGGCTGACCCTGCTGTCCGACGTCGGCCACTTCCCCCTCATCGACCCGGTGGCGGACGCGTGCGCGGTCGTGGCGGAGGAGCTCGCACAGCTGGCCTGGTGAGCGGGGCGGCGCAGGACGTCGTGACAGGCCGGCGCGGAGGAGCGTGTAGTACTTGCGACGGACGGCGCGGAATCCGTATCACTGCTGACGACCGGGCCCGAGGCCGCCGCCTACCGTGGTGACGTGACCGAGACCAAGAGCAGAAGCCCGGAGTACCGGATGGCCGCGGGGGCGATGAACGGCCTCCGGCAGGCCCTTTTCCACGATGCGTTCGTCTACCGTCCGATGCCGCCGCTGAGGATCGACGGGCCGCTGGTCCGGCTGCTGCCGCAGCGGGCGCGGCCACGTGCCGTGTGGGCGCTGCACGCGGTGGTGCTGCTGACCGCGGTCATGGCCCTCCTGCTGGGGATCGCCGAGTCGGGCCACCCCATCGAGGAGATGACCGCGGTGATTCCGGCCGCCTGCGTCGCGATGACGCTGGTCAGGCCGGTCGGCGCGTTCTGGATGTCGCTCGCGACGACCCCGGTGACCGCGATATTCGGCGACCAGGGATGGCCGTGGGGGGCGGGCGCCTTCTTCGCGCACCTGGTCGTGCTGATCGTGGTCGCGGCCAGGACCCGGCCGCGCACCGCCGCCTGGATGTGGGTCCTCACGGTGCTCCTCGGCACGTTCTTGGAGAACCTGGCCGGGCATTCCACGTCGAGCACCGTGGGCATGGCCGTGGTCTCCGCGTTCGCCCTGCTCGTGGTCGCCATGGTGCAGATCCGGCGCGACGCCGAGCGCGAGGTGACCGTGCAGCGCACCGTGACCGCCGTGGAACGCGACCGGCGCACGCTGCTGGAGGAGCGCACCACCATCGCCCGCGAGCTGCACGACGTGGTCGCGCACCACATGTCGGTCGTCGCGATCCAGGCCGAGGCCGCCCCGTACCGGGTGGAGAACCCGCCGCCCGAGCTGGAGCAGGCGTTCGTCACGATCCGGGAGAACGCCGTCGCCGCCCTCACCGAACTGCGCCGGGTCCTCGGTGTCGTACGGGCCGAGGACTACCAGGCGCCGGAGGCCCCGCAGCCCACCCTCGCCCAGCTCGACGGACTCCTCGCCAATGTGCGCGAGGCGGGGCTGGAGACCGAGAAGACGGTGACCGGCGCGGTACGGGAGCTGCCGCAGGGCGTCGAGCTGTCGGCGTACCGGATCATCCAGGAGGCCCTCAGCAACACGCTGCGGCACGCCCCGGGCGCCACCGCCGGGGTGGAGATCAGCTACGTGCTGGGCGGGATCGGCCTGCGGATCGTCAACGGGCCGCCGACCGGTCCGGTGAAGCCCTCGCCGGGCGCCGGACACGGCATCACGGGGATGCGGGAGCGGGTCGCGATGCTGGACGGCGCCATGACGGCCGAGACCACGGCGGAGGGCGGTTACGAGATCACCGCGTTCATCCCCGTGCAGCCCGCCGAACCCCGGGAACAGGACGGGGCGCACGGGGCCGGGTCAGGGAGGACGAAGCTCACGAAGGACCCGGAGCGCACGGAGCACACGGGGCGGTCGGGACAGGCGGAACACGCATGAGCATCCCCACCGTCCCGCCCATCCGGGTGCTGATCGTCGACGACCAGATGATGGTCCGCGAGGGCTTCTCGGTGCTGCTCAACGCCATGCCGGGCATCGAGGTCGTCGGCGAGGCCGTCGACGGCAGGCAGGCCATCGCGCAGGTCGCGGCCCTGCGCCCCGACGTGGTCCTGATGGACATCCGCATGCCGGAACTCAACGGCATCGAGGCCACCCGCGAGATCGTGGCCGCCGACGCGGACGCCAAGGTGCTGGTGCTGACCACCTTCGACCTCGACGAGTACGTGTACCAGGCGCTGCGCGCCGGGGCGTCCGGCTTCCTCCTCAAGGACGCCTCCGCCCGTCAGCTCGCCGACGGGGTCCGGGTGGTGGCCGCCGGTGAGGCGCTGCTCGCCCCGACCGTCACCAAGCGGCTGATCAACGAGTTCTCGAAGATCGCGGAGAACCCGCGCCCGCCCGCCCTCGCCCGGATCGGCGACCTCACCGAGCGCGAGACGGAAGTGCTGGTGCTCATCGCGCAGGGCCGGTCCAACGCCGAGATCGCCTCGCACCTGGTGGTCGCCGAGTCCACCATCAAGACGCACGTCAGCCGCATCCTGGTGAAACTGGGCCTGCGCGACCGCACCCAGGCGGCCGTCTTCGCGTACGAGGCCCGCCTGGTCACCCCTTCCTGAACCCGGAACGGGGCGGGGACGGAACGCGGCATGGCGTGAAATGCCAGGCCGGGGCGTGAAATGGCGGGGCGGGGCGCGGGCAGGCCCGGTCCGGTCGAGGACCCGGCCCGGTCCGGGGAGCCGACGGGCACCGGGGCAGGGCGGGTGGTCGGCGGGTGCCGGGGCCGGTTAGCGTCCGACCATGTACCCGTCCTTCCCTTCTGCGGCCGATGCCCGCTTCGACCCCTGGTCCCCGGCCTTCGTCGCCGACCCGTACCCCGCCTACGCCGCTCTGCGGGCCGCCGGCCGGGTGCACCGTTTCGAGCCGACCGACCAGTGGCTCGTCCCGCACCACGCCGACGTGTCCGCATTGCTGCGCGACCGCCGGCTGGGCCGCACGTACCTGCACCGCTTCACCCACGAGGAGTTCGGCCGCACCCCGCCGCCCGCCGAGCACGAGCCGTTCCACACCCTCAACGGGCAGGGGCTCCTCGACCTGGAGGCCCCCGACCACACCCGCATCCGGCGCCTGGTCTCCAAGGCGTTCACACCGCGCACGGTCGAACAGCTCGTCCCGACCGTGCGGCGGCTGGCCGCCGAACTGGTCGACTCCTTCGTCGAGGCGGGTGGCGGCGACCTGCTCACGGCCGTCGCCGAACCGCTGCCCGTGGCCGTCATCGCCGAGATGCTCGGCATCCCGGAGTCCGACCGGGCCCCGCTGCGGCCCTGGTCCGCTGCGATCTGCGGCATGTTCGAACTGAACCCGTCCGACGAGACCGCGCGGGCCGCCGTCCGCGCCTCGCTCGACTTCTCCGCGTACCTGCGCGAACTGATCGAGGAGCGGCGCAAGAACCCCGGTACGGACCTGATCTCCGCGCTCATCGCCGCCCACGACGAGGGGGAGCGGCTGAGCGAGCAGGAGATGATCTCCACCTGTGTGCTCCTGCTGAACGCCGGTCACGAGGCGACCGTCAACACCACGGTGAACGGCTGGTGGACCCTGCTGCGCCACCCCGAGCAGCTGGCCGCCCTGCGCGCCGACCACGGCTTGCTGCCGACGGCGATCGAGGAACTGATGCGGTACGACACCCCGTTGCAGATGTTCGAGCGCTGGGTCCTCGACGACATCGAGATCGACGGCACGGTCGTTCCGCGCGGCTCGGAGGTCGCGCTGCTCTTCGGCTCCGCGAACCGCGACCCGGCCCGCTTCACCGACCCGGACACCCTGGACCTGGCCCGGCGGGACAACCCGCACATCACCTTCGGCGCGGGCATCCACTTCTGCCTGGGAGCCCCGCTGGCCCGCGTCGAACTCGCCGCCTCCTTCGGCGAACTGCTGCGCCGCGCCCCCGGCATGCGGCTGGTGGCCGAACCGGAGTGGAACCCGGGCTACGTGATCAGGGGCCTGAAGGAACTCCGCGTGGAGCTGTGACGGGGCGGGGGAGCGGAGAGCCGGGGAAGCCCCGCCCCGGCTCCTCGCTCCTCCCCGCTCCCCGTTCCCTCCCGGCTCCTCACCTCGCCCCGGCGCCCCGGGCCCCCTGCCCCACCCGCCCCGCCCCGGCTCAGTTCAGCACGTCGCGGCGTCTCAGCGCGCCCAGGCCCGCCCCGGTCAGCACCACCGCGACGGCGGTGAGCGCGAACACCGGGCCCCACTCCATCCCCGTGCCCCCCGGCAGTTTGGGCAGGTGCGTGAACGGCGACACGTTCATCACCGCCTGCGGCACATCGATGGCCGGGCCGAGCCACCCCAGCGCCAGGCAGACCCCGGCCACGCCCCAGGCCGCCGCTGCCGCCCTCGGGAGCGCCCCGTACAGCAGTACCGTCACCCCGCCCAGCAGCCAGATCGCTGGGAGCTGGACCAGCGCCGCGCCCAGCACGGCCGGGAGGTCGTGTCCGTAACCGGCGGCCAGTCCGAGGCCGCCGACCACCATGAGCAGGGCCGCACCGCCGAACGCGATGACCAGGTGACCGGCCGCCCATCCGATCCGGCCCACCCCGGCCGCCAGTACCGGTTCGGCGCGGCCGGTGGTCTCCTCGCCGTGCGGTCTCAGCGCCGACGCGACGATGTACAGCGCCGCGACCATCCCCAGCATCGAGACCATCGCGGCGAGGAACGCGTCGGTCAGACCGGCCTGGCCGCCCATCCGCTCGAAGATCTCCCTCGTCTTCTCGTTGTCCCCGACGAGATCGGCCGCCCCGCCGGTCAGCCCGCCGAAGACGACCCCGACCGCGGCGAAGGACAGCGTCCACCCGATCAGCGCGCCGCGCTGGAGCCGCAGCGCGAGGCCGAACGCGGTGGAGATCCGGCCCTCCGCGGGCCCCGGCCGGGTCGCCAGGAAGCTCATGCCGACGTCCCGCCGCCCGGTCAGGGCGTACGCCACGGCGGCCTGGACCGCGATCGCCGCCGCGACGAGGAGCAGCACCCACCAGCGCTCGTCCGCGTAGGCGCGTACGTTCTCCGCCCAGCCGATGGGGGAGAGCCAGGTCAGCACGGACGAACCGTCGTCCGTCGCCGAGTCGCCCGCCGCCTTCAGTACGAACGCGGCACCGATCACCGCGGCCGTGAGCCCCTTCGCGAGCCGGGCGCTCTCGGTGAACTGCGCGGCGATCGCGGAGGTGCAGGCGAACAGCAGCCCGACCCCGGCGACCGCCAGGGCCAGTGCCACCGCCCCCGCGCCGCCCGCGCCCGACCCGGCCATGCCCGCCACGATCACCAGCGCCAGCGCCACGTCGGCGATCACCGCCGCGAGGAGCGCGGCGGTCAGCGGGGCGAGGCGCCCCACCATCGCGGAGGAGAGCATCTCCTGACGGCCCGTCTCCTCTTCCTCCCGGGTGTGCCGGACGACGACGATCAGATTCATCACGGCCGCCAGCGCGGCGCCGAAGGCGACCATCCGCCAACTGACGAGCCCGCCGACGGAGTCGTCGAAGACCGGCCCGTACATCGCCCGGAGCGAGCTGTTGCCGTTCATCGAGGCGGCGAGCTCGGCACGCCGGCCGGCGGTGTCGTACAGCGAGGCGAGGGACTTCCCGACGGACGAGAAGGAACCGCCGAGCACGAGCACCCAGACCGGCATGATGATCCGGTCGCGGCGCAGGGCGAGCCGCAGCAGCGTCCCCGTGCCGGCGAGCCGCCCGCTCCCGGCCCGGGTCCGGCGTCGGGCATCGGTCGGGGAGGCCATGGTCACGGCAGTCATCGCGCCGCCACCCCCGCGCCCTCGTCGCCGCGGGCCGGGTCGGCCGTCGCGTAGTGACGCAGGAACAGCTCCTCCAGCGTGGGCGGGGTGCTGGTCAGCGTCCGCACCCCCGACGCGGAGAGCGATCTGAGGACGGCGTCCAGCTTGTCCGTGTCGACCTGGAGCGTGACCCGCAGGCCCTGGACGTCGAGGTCGTGGACGCCGGGCAGCTGCGCGAGCCCGTTCGGCGCGCCGGCCAGCTCGGCGCTGATGTTCGTGCGCGTCAGGTGGCGCATGTCCGCCAGCGAACCCGACTCCACCGTCCGCCCCTGCCGGATGATGCTCACCCGGTCGCAGAGCGACTCGACCTCGCTGAGGATGTGGCTGGACAGCAGGACCGTCCGCCCGCGCGCCCGCTCCTCGGCGACGCAGCCCTGGAAGACCTCCTCCATCAGCGGATCGAGGCCGCTGGTCGGCTCGTCCAGGATCAGCAGGTCCACGTCGGAGGCGAACGCGGCGACGAGGGCGACCTTCTGCCGGTTCCCCTTGGAGTACGTCCGACCCTTCTTGGTCGGGTCCAGCTCGAACCGGTCGACGAGGTCGGCGCGCCGGGCGCGGTCGAGACCGCCGCGCAGCCGCCCGTACAGATCGATGACCTCGCCCCCGGAGAGATTGCGCCACAGCGTGACGTCACCCGGGACGTACGCCACTCTCCGGTGCAGTTCGACCGCGTCGGCCCACGGGTCGCGGCCGAGAAGCCGGGCGGCGCCCGAGTCCGCCCGCAGCAGACCCAGCAGCACCCGGATGGTGGTGGACTTCCCCGACCCGTTGGGCCCGAGGAAGCCGTGGACCTCGCCGGTCTCGACCGCGAGGTCGAGGCCGGCCAGCGCGTGTGTCCGACCGAACGACTTGTGCAGTCCGGCCACCGTGATTGCCTTCGTCATGTTCTGAATGTACGCTACTTTCACAAAGTTGTGAAGTTAAGGAAGCGTATAAAGTTGGGGGCGCGGCGGAGGCCGGGAAACCAGGGGAGACGAGCGGACGATGACCAGCGAAACCGAGCAGGACGTGCGCTCCGGGCGTGACGCGGAGGCCGTGTCGCGGTTCGTGGAGCGGTTCGCGTCCGAGATGACCGAGGCCGGGATGCAGCGGATGGCGGCCCGGGTGTTCGCCGCGCTCCTCGCGGACGACGACGGCTCCATGACCTCCGCCGAGCTGGCGATGGCGCTGCAGATCAGCCCGGCGGCCGTGTCCGGCGCGATCAACTACCTCACGCAGGTCAGCATGGTCGGCCGGGAGCGCGAGCCGGGCTCCCGCCGCGACCGCTACCGCCTGCACGACGAGGTCTGGTACACCACCTTCGCCAACCGCGACCGGGTGCTGACCCGCTGGGAGAGCACCCTCAAGGAAGGTGTCCGCACCCTGGGCGAGGACACCCCGGCCGGGGCCCGCCTCGCCGAGACGGTGGCGTTCTTCGAGTTCCTGCAGGCGGAGCTGGTCGGGATGATGGACCGCTGGCGCGAGCACCGCAAGACGCTCGACCTCCCGGCCCGTGCCGGCCTCCCCCAGGACTGACCCCGGACCTGACCCCGCGCCCGGTTCCGGGGCCGAAGCCCGCCCCGGGCCCGGACCCCGTCCGCGTGCCCGCGGCCACCCGAACGGGCGCACCGGCCGCCCCGTGTCCAAGTCCGCTCCCCTGGCCGAAGCGGGACCGGAGCCGGAGCGGGACCGGAGCCGGGGCAGCGAGAAGCCCGACCGGGGCGGAGGGGCTGAGCGGCCGAGGGGCTACCCCTCGCTCGCGGGCGGCAGCATCAGCCCCCAGGCCCCCGCCCGTACCGTCCAGGTCCTCGTCCGGACCGGGCCGCCCACCTGTATGTCCGCCCGGTAGCGGAAGTCCGCGCCCGAGACCGTGACCGCCTTCGCCTCCGCCGTCACCGGGGCGGCGGCCGGGGGACGGACCACCACCTCGGCGAGACCGCCCCCGCAGCCCTGCGAGGTCACGGTCACCGATTCGACCGGCTGGTCCAGGTCGTTCAGCAGGACCCCGTCGGCCTCGACCCGCAGCCGGTGCGTGGGCGCCGGCCCGGCGGGCGTCGGCGGGGCGGGGCGCACCAGGGTGCGGACCAGGGAGCGGCAGGTGTCCCAGACCGCCGTGGCCCCCGTCCGGGCCGCCGTCGCGCCCGGCGGCGCCCCCAGGGCCGGGATGTGCAGGGCGCCCAGGACCACGCCGTCGCTGTCGTCGACCAGCAGGTCGATCCTGCGCACGGCGCCGTCCAGCGCGGTGCGCGCCGCCGCCACCGCGCCCCGGGGCACACCGAGCGAATGGGCGAGTTCCAGCGCGGCCGCTGCGCCGACCGGGATCAGCGCGAGGGCGTTCTCGGCCGGTCCCCGCTCCCGGTGCAGCTGGATCACCGCCCGCCGCAGCGCCCGGTCGTCGCCGACCACCACCGGCCGCCGACTGCCCCGGCGGGACAGGGCCCGGGCGAATTCCTCGGGCCCGTCCGGCAGGCAGATCTTGGCGTGCGAACCGGCGCTCAGCACGTCCTTCGCGATACGGACGGACTCGCCGTCGGTCCGGCGGGCGACCGGGTCGATGACCACCAGCAGCTGGTGCGCACCGTCGCCGGGGGGCTGGGCAGCCGACACCTCGGTCCTTCCTCGGGTAGCATCTTGGTGCAAGAGCCCCTTGCGCTATTGCGCCAGGGGCTTCGTCTATTCCGGGGCACCCGGTTCGACGGTTCAGGCCTTGTCGTACATCGTCGTACGGCATGTACGACGTTTACGTACGCCCCCTGACCTTGGACATGCCCCGCCCGGAAGGGGTGTACGCCTGTGCCCGCACTTGTGCTGCTCGGTGCTCAGTGGGGTGACGAGGGCAAGGGAAAGGCCACCGACCTCCTCGGTGGATCCGTGGACTATGTGGTGCGCTACCAGGGCGGCAACAACGCCGGCCACACGGTGGTCGTCGGAGACCAGAAGTACGCACTGCATCTCCTCCCCTCCGGAATCCTTTCGCCGGGGTGTACCCCGGTCATCGGAAACGGTGTCGTCGTCGACCCGGCCGTCCTGCTCTCCGAGCTGAGTGGGCTGAACGAGCGCGGCGTGGACACGTCCAAGCTGCTGATCAGCGGTAACGCTCATTTGATCACTCCGTACAACGTCACCGTCGACAAGGTGACGGAACGGTTCCTCGGGAAGCGCAAGATCGGCACGACCGGCCGTGGCATCGGCCCGACGTACGCCGACAAGATCAACCGTGTGGGCATCCGCGTCCAGGACCTCTACGACGAGTCGATCCTGGCGCAGAAGGTCGAGGCGGCCCTGGAGCAGAAGAACCAGCTCCTCGCCAAGGTCTTCAACCGCCGGGCGATCGAGGCCGACAAGATCGTCGAGGAGATGCTCCAGTACGCGGAGCAGATCAAGCCGTACGTCGCCGACACGACGCTCGTCCTGAACAACGCCATCGACGAGGGCAAGGTCGTCCTCTTCGAGGGCGGGCAGGGGACGCTGCTCGACGTGGACCACGGCACGTACCCCTTCGTCACCTCCTCGAACCCGACCGCGGGCGGCGCCTGCACCGGTGCCGGTGTGGGGCCGACGAAGATCACCCGGGTCATCGGCATCCTCAAGGCGTACACCACCCGCGTCGGTGCCGGCCCGTTCCCGACGGAGCTGTTCGACGAGGACGGCGAGGCGCTGCGCCGGATCGGCGGCGAGCGCGGTGTCACCACCGGCCGCGACCGTCGCTGCGGCTGGTTCGACGCGGTGATCGCGCGGTACGCGACCCGGGTCAACGGTCTCACCGACTTCTTCCTCACCAAGCTGGACGTGCTGACCGGCTGGGAGCAGATCCCGGTGTGCGTGGCGTACGAGATCGACGGCAAGCGCGTCGAGGAACTCCCGTACAGCCAGACCGACTTCCACCACGCGAAGCCGGTCTACGAGATGCTGCCGGGCTGGTCCGAGGACATCACGAAGGCCAAGACCTTCGGTGACCTGCCGAAGAACGCGCAGGCGTACGTGAAGGCGCTGGAGGACATGTCCGGCGCCCCGATCTCCGCGATCGGTGTCGGCCCCGGCCGCACCGAGACCATCGAGATCAACTCCTTCATCTGAGGGGTACGGCCCGAACGCGGGGCGGTCCGGGACTGCGGGTCCCGGACCGCCCCGCGCTCCGTTCGTGGCCGGGGAGCTTCCGTCCTCCGACCCCCGTCTTGACAGGTCCAGACCAATGCGGTTTGAGTGGCGGGACGTTCCGACGGCCCGCTGAGGTGTTCGGCGTGCCCCTTCCGAAGGAGTGAGCGGCGCTGAAACGCATCAAGGGTCTTCTGTCCGTGTTGGGTGCCGTCCTCGCGACAGCCGCGTTCCTCCCCGCCCCCGCCCCCGCCCCCGCCCCCGCCCCCGCCGCGGCCCCGGCCGGCTCCGGGGCCGTCCGGTGCGCGCCCCTCTGGAACCCCTCCACGGCCTACTCGGCGGGCGGCACCGTCTCGCACCACGGCCGAAACTGGACGGCCAAGTGGTGGACGCTGAACGAGAATCCGGGTGCCACGGGTGCCTGGGCCGACCGGGGTGCCTGTGCGGGCGAGGTCTCCGACTTCGTCGTCAGCGAGGCGCAGTTCGACGAGATCTTCCCGGACCGCGACCCCTTCTACACGTACCAGGGCCTGATCGACGCCCTGAACGCCTACCCGCGCTTCGCGAACACCGGAACGCCGGCCGCGCGGGCCCGGGAGGCGGCGGCGTTCCTGACCCACGCCGACTTCGAGTCGGTCGGGCTGCGGTACGTGAAGGAGATCAACGAGGCCAACTACTGGCGCAAGTGCGACTACGGCCAACCGTACGGCTGCCCGGCCGGGCGGACCGCGTACTACGGGCGCGGCCCGATCATGTTCAGCTGGAACTTCAACTACAAGACCGCCGGGGACGCCCTCGGCCTCGACCTCCTCCACGACCCCTGGCTGGTCGAGCGGGATCCGTCCGTCGCCTGGCGGACGGCGCTCTGGTACTGGAACACCCAGAACGGCCCCGGCACCATGACCTCGCACGAGGCGATGGTCGGCGGCGCGGGCTTCGGCGAGACGATCCGTTCGCTCAACGGCGCCCTGGAGTGCGACGGCGGCAATCCCGAATCGGTCGCGGCCCGGGTCGCCAAGTACGAGCGGATCACCGGGATCCTCGGTGTGGCGCCGGGTTCCCGGCTGGGCTGCTGACCTGCTGATTCGTCATCAACAAGCAGTTTCGGAAACGGAGTTCGCGATCCGAGTCCGTCGCCCGGGGTGTGACGTGCGGCAGGTTCGGAAGAATATTCGGGGCTGGTCTAGACCTTGACAGGTTCAGACCATCGGCGCTTGAGTGACGGTCAACCCCCCATGGCGGCGCACCGCCCAGCCCGGTGCGCCGCACCGAAGGAGTGATCACATGGTCAGGCGTGTCCTGGGTCTGCTGACCGCGCTCGGTGCGCTCGTCGCGACGCTCGTCGTCCTTCCCGCCTCCACCGCGGCCGCGGCGGAGTGCGCGGCCCCCTGGAACTCCTCGTCCGTCTACACCGGTGGCAAGTCGGCCTCCCACAACGGTCACAACTGGACCGCCAAGTGGTGGACCCAGAACGAGACGCCCGGCAGCTCCGACGTCTGGGCGGACCAGGGCAGTTGCGGTGGCGGCGGTACGGACCCGGGCGAGCCGAACCCGTCCGGCTTCGTCGTCAGCGAGGCCCAGTTCAACCAGATGTTCCCGAACCGGAACTCCTTCTACACGTACCGGGGCCTGACCGACGCCCTGAGCGCCTACCCGGGCTTCGCGAACACCGGCAGCGACACCGTCAAGCGCCAGGAGGCGGCGGCGTTCCTCGCCAACGTCAGCCACGAGACGGGCGGTCTGGTGTACGTGGTCGAGCAGAACACGTCCAACTACCCGCACTACTGCGACAGCAGCCAGCCGTACGGCTGCCCGGCCGGCCAGGCCGCGTACTACGGGCGCGGGCCGATCCAGCTCAGCTGGAACTTCAACTACAAGGCCGCCGGTGACGCGCTCGGCATCGACCTGCTGGGCAACCCGTACCTGGTCGAGCAGAACGCCTCGATCGCCTGGCAGACCGGCCTCTGGTACTGGAACACGCAGAACGGCCCCGGCACCATGACCGCCCACCAGGCCATGGTGAACGGCGCCGGCTTCGGCGAGACCATCCGCTCGATCAACGGCACCCTGGAGTGCAACGGCGGCAACCCCGCCCAGGTCCAGAGCCGCATCGACCGCTACAAGGCGTTCACCGCCATCCTCGGCACCACCCCCGGCTCCAACCTGAGCTGCTGACCGACCCCTGCCGGTCCCGGCCGATCCCGCCCGGGCTGCTGACCCCGCGGTAACCCCCCCGCGGCCCCCCCCCCGCGGGGGGGGGGGGGGGGGGGGGGGGGGGGGGGGGCGGCGGGCGCGGCCCCCCCCCCCGGGGGGGGGGGGGGGGCGGGGCGGGCGGGGGGGGCGCCCCCCGGGGCGC